>JAITKB010000061.1 GCA_031278605.1 Tannerellaceae bacterium | reverse complement strand
AAACAATAAGATCAAAACAATGAAAAGACAAGCATATGGATACAGAGACCAAAAGTTTTTTGAACTCAAAATTTTGGCTTTACACGACAAAAACTACGCATTCTCCGGATGAACCATAGTTTTCTGTTCGTCGTTAATGGTTTCAATAACAGAGCGTTTTCTGAGAAGTATTTTATCTCTCATGCTCATCAGCCGGTTTTTCATATTGTTTTTGATACCCGTAACCAGGTGCAACCCATCCTCAAAAAGCAGTTCACACAGGGAAGCCCTGTCATTGACCACCAAATGGAGTTTGAAGCCATAGAACCAGCCCATCGTGCTTTTGCCAACTGTTGCGATATCCTTGAAAACACGGTTGCGTTTGATCCGTTTGTTTTTGCCAACGGGATCATAACTTTTCGCTCAAGTTCAACAAAGCGATTGTAAGAAAGCAGACTGGGGAAATTCGCTCTGCAAATGTTTAGCCACATAAAACAGATAAATATGTTTCAGATTGCGAAAAACAGCCGTAGTGAAAACAAATCATGAAGGTAATGATTTCGGCCTCGGACATGGCAAATGAGCGATTCCTGTGTCGTTTACCGTCATCGGGATGAATTTGGTGTTTTTGGGATTTCTTTTGAGATTGCCAGATATAAAAATAAGAAATATTAGCCAACTTACCAAAGTTTTTATGCCTTTCTTACGTCGAACTCAGGTAAATAATAATTATGGGAAAGATCAAAGAGATACCTTTATCTGCTGAGCCGACACATATCCTGGAAAGTGGATACAAACATGGCCGTGGCATTTTTTGCGCCAACGCTACCTTGCCGTCCTGTTGAAGTCACAAGGCTTGAGTTCACCGCAAATAGCGTTGAAAGTGGATTTGTGCTAACAGTCCATCAACAAATGGGTGGACAGATTCATCTCCGAGGGCATCGAAGGCCGGGAGAATCGCCTCGGACAGGGAGCCAAACCCATTATAAGCAGGGAAGCCGACAAGGAAACCATACGCAAGGCCAGCGAAGCCGATCGGCAGAGCGTGAAAGCGGCGAAAGCCGCTTGGGAGGCCTCCTCGGACAAGACGGCCTCGGATGAGACGTTCAGACGTTTTTTATCCGCATTGGTGCAAAATATAGACGTATAAGAAAACGTCCAAGTGGAAAGCCCTCGCCACAACTCTACGCCTACAAGTGAGAGAAGTTACAAAAACTTGAAGATGAACATGCACAAGGCCTCATAGACCTTTATTACGGGGATGAGTCCCATGTATGCACCTGCGGCTATATGCCTTGCGGTGAGAAATTCAGGCTCAATTGTTTCGGCATGATCGACAGAAATTCCAATTATGACGGGTTTACCACAACAGAATCCATCAACACGGAGAAAATTATAGAATATCTTGACGGCCTGTCGCTTCGCATCAAAAAGAAAACCGTTGTCGTGCTTGATAACGCAAGGATTCACCGGGCAAGGAAAGTGATGAGCCGGCGCGAACTTCGGGAGAAGAGAGGACTTTTCATCTTTTTTCTCCCCTCCTACTCTCTACATCTCAACCTGGCGGAAACGCTTTGGAGAATACGCAAGGGAAAGTGGATAAAGCCACAAGATTACGTTAGCAAAAACAATCTGTTCTACGCGACGAACAGAGCCTTGGCTAATATCGGAAAAGTCTTGTAGGTGAATTTTTAAAATCATGCAGCTTAATTATGAATACTTATTTATATCAATTATTAGATTGATTTTCATATATAAGTGCAGGCAAAATGCCATTTGCTCATTTCTCGGATACATCCTTCTTTTTCTATCAAATTACGATATTTCGGATAAAATCACTAACTTTGTCCATATATTTGATATAATATTATGATGGTATCAACACTTACATCCATTTCTCCTGTTGATGGAAGATACAGGAACAAAACACAAGGGCTGATCGCTTATTTCTCTGAGTTTGCTTTGATTAAATACCGATTGCGAGTGGAGATAGAGTATTTTATTACACTTGCAGATTTTCTTTCGGTATTTTCATCACAACTAACGGAGGAAAATAAGGAAACTTTACGAGAAATATACCGCACTTTTTCCCCGGAAGATGCCATACACATAAAAGAGATTGAAAAGACAACCAATCATGATGTGAAAGCAGTGGAATATTACATCAAGGAAAAAATAGATGAGATTCCTTCATTGCGAAAATATAAGGAATTTGTTCATTTCGGATTGACATCCCAGGATATTAATAATACATCCATTCCCCTTTCGCTGAAAGAAGCATTGAACGAAGTTTATTATCCCGGATTGCAAAAGATTATAGATATACTAACGTGTTATGCAGAAGAATGGAAAGATATACCCATGCTAGCCAGAACACACGGTCAGCCGGCTTCTCCCACCCGCTTGGGAAAAGAAGTAATGGTGTTTGTCTATCGTCTGGAACAACAACTCAAACTGTTGAAAGCCGTCCCTGTATCCGCCAAATTTGGAGGTGCCACCGGTAATTTCAATGCCCACAAGGTGGCCTATCCTCAGTACAATTGGCAACAATTCGGCAATACATTTGTACAGGAAGTATTGGGACTCGTACGCGAAGAATACACTACTCAAATATCTAATTATGACAATCTTGCTGCTATATTTGATGGTTTGAAACGTATCAATACAATTTTGATAGACCTAAATCGGGATTTTTGGCAGTATATTTCCATGGAATACTTTAAACAGAAAATAAAAGAAGGAGAAACCGGATCGTCGGCCATGCCGCATAAAGTGAACCCGATCGATTTTGAAAATGCTGAAGGAAATCTGGGAGTAGCAAACGCAATGCTGAAACATCTTGCGGAAAAACTGCCTGTTTCGCGTTTACAGAGAGACCTAACAGATTCGACTGTACTGAGAAATATCGGCGTACCCATAGCACATATTGTTATTGCATTTGAAAGTTTAACAATCGGTTTGGGTAAATTATTATTAAATAAAGCTAACTTGCGCCACGATTTGATGAGATACCCTGCCGTAGTAGCTGAAGGTATCCAAACTATACTTAGACGAGAGGGATATCCTCAGCCGTACGAAGCATTGAGAGCGTTGACTCGCACCAATGAAGAAATAACGGAACAATCTATTATTCAATTTATTAATGATTTAAAAATCGAAGAGAATATAAAAACAGAATTAAAGGCAATATCAACGTATAATTATACAGGAATTTGACAATTTGATAATTTGATAAAAAGTAGCCGAGAGGGTTACCAATAATAGTAAATCTTAATTTCATATTTTAATTTACAAAAATGAACACAGAAGAAAGAGATGAATCGCGCCCCAAAAAAGTGATACCAAGTATCAGGCGAGAAAACACAGATCAGGGAGGTGACAGACGACCGTATAATCAGGGCTATGAAAGACCTGAAAGAAACTATGAAGGGAGACCGTATAACCGCCAGCAAGACGACCGAGGTGGTTACAACCGCCCACCCCCCCCCCCCTATGGAGATAATCGAACCCCATCCTATGGAGAACGCCCCAATCGTCAACGTCCGTACGATAATCGTGACGGAGGAAACAGCCGGGGATATAACAATTATGGCAGTGGCGGTGGTTATGGACAACACCGCGAAGGAGGCGGCTACGGCAATACTCGACCTTCATACGGGAATCGTCCACCGTATGGGAACAATTACGATCGATCGTATGGGAATGACCGTAATGACCAACGTCCGTATAATCGCCCTCGCCCACAGCAAGGGTATGACGAACGACCGGCCAAAGCGTATTCCGCTACCCCTTCGGGAGACACTATGCCTAATGATGGATTGAAGAAAAGAAGACCTCGTGTAGGCGATGTGCGTACACCCCATCCGTACAACAACCGGCCTAATACCTCCAGACCGGCATACGGTAACTATAATAACCGGGGAGGCAACTATGGAAACAACAAATATCCTTCACCACAAAAACGCCGTACACCGGATTATAATCCCAATGCCAAGTATAGCGTTCAGAAACAATTAAAGTACAAAGAGGTATTGACCGATCCGAACGAACCGATCCGCTTGAACAAATTCCTCTCAAACGCCGGAGTCTGTTCACGTCGCGAAGCCGATGATTTTATCCAAAAGGGAATCGTGAAAGTAAACGGACAGGTTATTACCGAATTAGGAACAAAAATTACACGCCAAGACGAAGTATTGTTCAACGAACGTCCCGTACATATCGAAAGCAAAGTCTATATTGTATTGAATAAGCCGAAAAATACGGTTACGACATCCGATGATCCGCAGGAACGCAAAACAGTAATGGATTTGGTGAAAAATGCTTGCCAGGAACGTATTTATCCTGTAGGTCGTTTAGATCGTAATACCACCGGCGTGCTTTTGCTTACAAACGATGGTGATCTGGCCTCCAAACTGACACACCCTTCGTTCAAGAAAAAGAAAATCTACCATGTATGGTTGGACAAGAATATGGCCATTGAGGATATGGAAAAGATAGCCAACGGCTTGGAACTGGAAGACGGAGAGATACATGCCGATGCAATCAGTTACGCAAACGAAGAAGACAAAAGTCAGGTGGGTATCGAAATTCATTCCGGTCGCAACCGTATTGTACGACGCATCTTCGAATCGTTGGGATATCATGTGATGAAATTAGACCGCGTGTATTTTGCCGGCTTGACAAAAAAGAATCTGGCTCGAGGAAAATGGCGCTATCTAAATGAAAAAGAAGTGAACGCACTCCGAATGGGTGCATTTGAATAAACCTAATGAAAAAGATAGCCGGTTCGTTAATCACCGGCTATCTTTTCCGCATTTGTCAGTATGAAAACAATAGTATGAAAACAATTATCAGGACGAAAATCGTTGATGTGCTTCAGTGTAAAGATTATGGAGCAACTGTTCATCTAAAAGGATGGGTTCGCACCCGCAGAGGAAACAAACAAGTAGGATTTATTGCATTGAACGATGGTTCTACTATAAAGAATGTCCAAATCGTAGTAAATATAGAAACCTTTGCAGAAAAAATACTTAAAGCCATAACAACCGGCGCATGTATTGGTGTGAACGGTATTTTGACAGAATCACCCGGACAAGAACAAAATGCGGAAATACAGGCAAAAGAAATTCATATATACGGAACTGCCGATCCTGCGGCTTATCCTTTGCAGAAGAAAGGACACACCCTTGAATTTCTCCGCGAAATAGCCCATTTACGCCCGCGCACCAATACATTTGGAGCGATATTTCGCATTCGTCATCACATGGCGATTGCCATTCACCGCTTTTTCCACGAACGAGGATTCTTTTATTTTCATACCCCGATCATCACCGGTTCCGATTGTGAAGGCGCCGGGCAGATGTTTCAAGTAACCACACTGAACTTGTGTGATCCGAAGAAAGACAGGAATGGTTCTATCGACTATGCCTGTGACTTTTTCGGCAAACCAACCAACCTGACTGTATCCGGACAGTTGGAAGGCGAATTAGCGGCTATGGCTTTAGGCGCTATATATACCTTCGGCCCCACGTTTCGTGCGGAGAACTCCTATACGCCCCGCCATTTGGCCGAATTTTGGATGATTGAACCGGAAGTAGCCTTCAATGAGATTGAGGAAAACATGCAACTGGCCGAAGACTTTATCAAATATTGTGTGCGTTGGGCTTTGGATAACTGTATGGACGATATTGAGTTCCTGAATAACATGTTTGATAAGGAACTGATTGAACGGTTGTATTTTGTGTTGAAACAAAACTTTATCCGTCTGACCTATACAGAAGGAATACAGATACTGGAGGATGCCGTGGCCAAAGGACACGCCTTTGAGTTCCCTGTTCACTGGGGAGCAGATCTGGCGGCAGAACATGAGCGCTATTTGGTGGAAGACCATTTTAAATGTCCGGTTATCCTGACGGATTATCCGAAAGAGATTAAGTCATTTTATATGAAACAGAATGAAGACGGGAAGACTGTACGCGCAATGGACGTTTTATTCCCTAAAATCGGTGAAATCATAGGAGGGTCGCAACGTGAGGAAGACCATGATAAACTGTTGAAACGTGCACAGGAGATGGATGTTCCCACTAAAGACATTTGGTGGTATCTGGATACACGACGTTTCGGGACAGCCCCTCATTCGGGTTTTGGATTGGGATTTGAACGGTTACTGCTGTTTGTGACCGGCATGGCGAATATCCGTGATGTTATACCTTTCCCCCGCACACCCAATAATGCAGAATTTTAATCCTCATCAAATAGCATGGAAGCTCCTCTCATTCGTGTCGGCATAATGACGGAAAAAAGCGTCGTATTCGCATTTAACGAAGAATATGTGCAAAAGGAAAGTGCGGGATTCCTGCTTGGAGAACAGAAAGCCTTGTTTGACGACGGCCACATTCTGTTCAATGGGAAACTATACGATACGCTTCTTTTTGAGCCTGTTTCACCCAAGGCTTCTTTCGATTTGAAAGACGTCACGATCGGTGTGGATTTTCATTGGCAACGCAAGGAAAACCAACGTTTTCGAGGCACTCTCAATCTGGTGGCCGACGAAAAAGGCATCCTGGTGATCAATCGAATAGATACGGAAGAGTATCTGACCAGCGTCATCTCTTCCGAAATGAGTGCAACGGCAACAGAGGAATTTCTGAAAGCACATGCTGTAATATCACGCAGTTGGCTGTTAGCCCAAATAGCCAAAAACCACCGATTGACAGATAAGGACGAATCCGCTTATCAAACAACCTATCGTACCCACGAAGAAGTAATTCGTTGGTACGACAGGGAGGACCACGATTTGTTCGATGTATGCGCGGATGATCATTGCCAGCGTTATCAAGGCATTACCCGTGCTACATCTTCTACGCTACAGGATGTTATCCGAACGACAAGAGGCGAAATACTCCTATCGGGCGAGGAGATTTGCGATACGCGCTTCTCCAAATGTTGTGGAGGAATAACGGAAAAATTTGAACACGTCTGGGAACCGGCCCCTCATTCTTACCTTACCGCTTTATACGACAGCGAAGAAAAGGATTTCCCGGACCTCACAGTCGAAGAAGAAGCCGACCGATGGATACGAACCTCCCCGCCTGCTTTCTGTAATACGCAAGACAAGGACATATTAAACCAAGTCTTGAATAATTACGACCGGGAAACAACCGATTTTTATCGCTGGAAAGTGGTATATCCGCAAGCCCAACTGGCTGAACTGATTTACCGGAAAAGCGGGATGGATTTTGGGTACATTATAGATTTACATCCTCTCAAGCGGGGCGCTTCCGGGCGGATTGAAAAACTGAAAATACAGGGAAGCCGATTGAGTTGTACAATAGGTAAGGAATTAGAAATTAGACGAACCTTGTCGGACACTCACTTGTACAGTTCTGCTTTTGTAATAGATAAGGAATCTGTTGAAAACGGTATTCCGGGACGTTTCGTCCTGACAGGCGCCGGGTGGGGGCATGGCGTGGGATTATGTCAGATTGGCGCTGCTGTCATGGGAAAGCAAGGATATGACTACAAACGCATCCTGACGCATTATTATCCGGGGGCAACGATAGAGAAAAGATATTAATTTGCACAAAAATATCTAAGTATGAAAAGAGAAATCAGCATCGCATTGTTCCTACTCCTGTTCGCAGGAACAGATGCCGCAGCGAAGGTAGTAGAACCGGACAAGGCGTTTCGTATAGCATCCAACTTTGTTTCAAATCGGGAGGATCTGCGTAGCGCTTTCGCCATGCAATTGGTTTATACGGCAGTAGCCGACACGGACACAGACACGGACACGGAGTTGCGTTCCGCCGGAAATCCCTTGTTTTACGTATACAACGTGGAAAACGATGGAGGATTTGTGATCGTTTCGGGAGACGACACGACCCATCCTGTTTTGGCGTATGCCGACAAGGGGATGTTTCAGGCATCCTCCATGCCGGACAACCTAAAGCGCTGGTTGTCGTTTTATGAAAAGGAAATATCTTATACCATAGAGAAGGCGCAGGCTCCTTCTGCGGAAATCCGGGAAGAATGGGAGGCTCTTCTGGACGGAAACCGTAAAACGGCATCCACCCTTGTTCTTTTGCCGACGGCCTATTGGGATCAGACAGCGCCATACAACAAGCTTTGTCCGATCGATTCGGATGAGCCGACGCTTGCCGGATGCGTGGCCACAGCCATGGGGATCCTTATGAGATACCATCAGTGGCCGGAAAAAGGCACCGGGAGCAATGCGTATATAACCCCAAGCAAGGCCCTATCCGTCAAAGCCGATTTTAATGTGACATACGACTGGGAAAACATGCCGGAGATCAACAACAATCACTGGACAGCCGGCCAGGAAGATGCCGTAGCTACGTTAATTTACCATTGTGGCGTAGCTAGTTATATGGATTATACCCGCGACGGAAGCGGAACGACAACCTGGGATGCCATCTATGCTTTAATTGGCAATTTCGGCTACGATAATGGAGGCTATATGGTTTACAGAAACTTGTATACAACCTCCGAGTGGTATGAGTTGGTCCGGAATGAGTTGAATGAAAACCGCCCATTATTGTATGGGGGCGTCACAAAGAAGGAGGAAGGGCATCTGTTTGTGATTGATGGTTATAACTCCGAAAACTTCTTTCATGTAAATTGGGGCTGGAGTGGCCTTGCCAACGGATATTACCTGTTGTCAAGTTTAGCCCCACAATGGCAGGGTGCGGGGGGAAGCAGCGACCAAGAGGGCTATGCATTTGATCAGGATGCTATTATCGGCCTGAAAAAGAAAACAAGCAACCAATCCTTCGCCCATCATGAATTCTATTTCCTTGAAGAAGATGTAACCGGAGAGGAAAACTTCACCGTCTACGGCCTAAGCACCGATGTGGATATGATTAGGCAGGGAGAGCCGTTCAAGCTTCGTTTCTCGTATATATTCGACTACGGCCGGAGGGATTTTAACGGATATATGGGTTTTTTCGTCGTGGATAAGAACGGGGATCGCAAGATAGAATTGGAACGATTCGCTTACAACCTGAAGGCGGATTATGTCGTATACGACGATGTCGGAGAGACCTATACGATTACGGAAGAAATAGAAAAAGGCGATAAAATTCGCATGTATTACAATGCCGCCTACAACGAACAGGAATGGAAACCGGTGCGTGGAATGGGAGGAAGCATCCTTGAAGTGCCGGTAGAAGTTTCTCTCCAAACGTCCGATGAACCTGTAATGAACATACTTCCGGCGACCGTTCATGTCTCTGTTTCCGATGACGGGAGCGTTATAAACATCTTTTCGACAGGCAATAACCCCTTGAAAGCAGTCAGACTTTTCGACCTGTCCGGCAGACAGGCAGGAGAATTGAATCTTGACAATGCCACAGATGTCAGTTTGTCATTTCCCTTCAACCATATCCCCCCGGGTATTTATATCCTGTCCGTTCAAACGCTCCATGGCCGGAGCGAACATAAAATAGTAAAACGATAACAACAGGACAAGGGTGAGCCACTCGACAGGATTCATCCGGTAATTTTGTCACCATTTTTTTTGCGGTAAAGCCAATCAGCCTTCGGCTAACAGGAAAGATATTCCCGGCCGAAGGCTTACTGTTTTGCTACGGGCAGTGACCAACCTCTGCTGTCCGGTAGTGAAAAATCCCTAATGCTTACTCATAAAATAAATTATCTTTCACAAAAAAAAGTTTCCCCTACCGAAAAATAAATCGCTCCGTACCGAAAAATAAATTTTTCCGTACGGAGAAATTATTTTTTCCGTACGGAGAGATAAATTTTTCCGTACGGAGAAATTTCTTTTCGAGTGAGATAAATTTATCGCTGATAGCTAAGCGATTAGATTTTTAGCCTCGAAATGTAAAAATTGACTAATATTAAGGAATAATCTACTCCGCAACCGGGCGACCGATCGCCCGCGTTTCCTTCCCCTCCCGGAAATACAGGATTTTTGTCGACATAAAAACAAATTCTCTTAAATAGTACTATTTTTGTGAAGTTTAAGACATTAATAAGGTGGAAACAAAAGTAAAATTGCAGGTGCAGGGCTTAACCAATAGCCCCATAGATCATAGTACCTATACACTGATCCTTGCCGAAACAAATGGAGAACGGCATATCTCAATGACGGTAGGAATTGCAGAAGCACAGGCTATTGCCGTTGCGCTGGAACAACTTACCCCCCCCAGGCCACTAACCCACGATTTGATTTATTCCCTCTTGAAGAACTATCGTGTGCGTTTGGTGGAAGTATACATATATAAATGTGTAGATGGTATTTATTACTCTGATCTGCTGCTGGAAAAAGATGGGAAGCAAAGCCATCTGGATTCGCGTACGTCGGATGCGGTGGCCGTTGCACTTCGCGTAGATTGTGATATCTATGTGAATGAAACGATCCTTCAAGATTGTGGGCTTGAAATATCTGCCAATCCCTTCATGATCGGTGAAATGGATGACGACGATGACGACGATGACGACGACGACGAGGACGACGATGACGACGACGAGGACGACGACGAGGACGAGGACGAGGACGAGGACGAAGAGGACGATTTTATCCTGAAAGATATGGAACCGGAAGATATTAAAAGCAATCTGCTCCTGAAGAAATGGCTTGCAAGCCAACGGGAAAGCGATCTGAGGTATCGCATGGAGAAAGCCGTTGCAACGGAAAATTATGAACACGCCCAGATGTATAACGACGAATTGTTGCGAAGGGCAAGGAAAAACGGAGAGAAATCATCATGATAACGGCATCGGGTTTTAATTTGGAATCGCTCCTGAGAGGCGTTCTGGGAATGATTTGTATACTTCTGGTGTGTTATGCCATCAGTTTCGATCGCAAACGCATCGAATGGAAGCTGGTGGGCACGGGCTTGTTCCTGCAAATCCTGCTGGCGCTCGCGGTATTGTACGTCCCCTTTATAGGCCTTTTGTTTGAATGGGCCGGGAAAGCCTTCGTTAAGCTGATGGACTTTACACACGACGGGCTGGTCTTCCTGCTCGGCCCTTATGCCGAACGAGCCAACGGATTCAGCTTTCTGCTTCATTCGCTGCCTATTGTGATATTCTTTTCCGCCCTGGTTTCCCTTTTTTACTACTGGGGGATTATCCAGCGCGTGGTGAGCGGGTTCTCGTGGCTGCTTCGCCGGTTTATGAATATATCCGGTTCGGAAGGCCTCGTTGCCGCCGGGAATATTTTTATGGGGATGACCGAATCACCGGTATTAATCAAGAACTATCTGGCGTCGATGAATCGTTCGGAGATATTCCTGGTGATGGTTTCCGGCATGGGCACAATAGCCGGATCGGTGATGGGAACCTACATCGGGATGTTGGGCGGCGACAGTCCGGTCGAGAAAGTGATGTTTGCCAAACACCTCCTTTCCGCTTCGGTCATGGCGGCTCCGGGCGCTATCGTGATGGCCAAAATGCTCTGTCCGCAAACAGAAAAAACCAACGACAAATTGACGGAAATAGAAAAGATAAACGAACACGCCAGCCCCCTGAGCGCCCTGTCGGCCGGGACGTCTACGGGGATAAAACTGATGGTGAACATTGCCGCCATGCTGTTGGTTTTCATCGCCCTGGTGGCCCTGGTTAATTACGTGTCGAAAGACATCATCGGGCATTATCTCGGCCTGAACGGTTGGATACAAGAACTAACGAACGGCAAGTCCGACGGCCTTACCTTTCAGTTTATCGTCGGGATTGTATTAGCCCCCTTTATGTGGCTTGCGGGCGTTCCCATAGACGACATCACCACCGTGGGTTCTTTGCTGGGACAGAAAACCATACTGAATGAGTTTGTAGCCTATTCGCAGATGCAGCAATGGAAAGAAGCCGGGATGTTTCTGCACGAGAAATCGCTGGTGATGTCTACGTATATCCTTTGCGGCTTTGCCAACATCTCCTCCATCGGCATATTGCTCGGCGGCATCGGCGTACTGGCTCCCGGCAAAAAGGACCTCATCACGCGTTTGGGCTTTCCGGCCATGATTGGCGGCGCACTGGTGTCGGTCATGTCGGCCACGATCATCGGCATGATTATGGGATGATTATGGGATGAGACAACGATCTGCCTCCATGCCGGTATTTTATACCCCTCACATCGTTGATTGTTGCGAATTGCCGGAAGAAGAAGCCCGGCACGCTCTTCGCGTACTCCGCCTGCGGGAAGGCTCGGAGGTTCTGCTTGCCGACGGCAAAGGCTTTTTCTGCCGGGCGACCCTTCGCAGGCCTCATCCCAAACACTGCGAGGTCAACCTATTGGAGCGTTACGCAGCTCCTCTTCCCTGGGATTTCCACCTACACATAGCCGTAGCTCCTACGAAGAACATGGACCGAATGGAATGGTTTTGCGAGAAAGCCGTCGAGATAGGCATCAATGAGATTACGTTTCTGCGCTGCCGCTTTTCCGAACGCATCGAGCTGAATACCTCCCGTCTGGAAAGAGTGCTTGTGTCTGCGATGAAGCAATCGGGCAAGGCCGTTCTGCCCGGCATCAGCGGGGGGATGAGGGAGTTTTCGGCCTTCGTGCGTCAGCCTTTTGCCGGACATAAATTCATGGCCCATTGCCGGGGGAAGGAAAATCCCCTGCTTGCCCGCGCCTGTCCTCCGGGTGAAAATGTGTTGGTGCTGATAGGACCGGAAGGAGACTTCAGTCCCGAAGAGATAAGCGAGGCCGTTGCTCAGGGATTCCAACCGGTGTCGTTGGGCGAAAGTCGCCTCCGCACCGAAACCGCAGCGATCGCAGCCTGTCAGACCATTCATGTAGTGAATGATTTACTTTCCGGGAACAACAAATGCCGTATACAACTGAAGCATGGCGGCAACGGACAGGCAGAGTATCCACTCGTTCCGATGCCTGAACATAAAGACCGAGGCAACCACCATCAATAAACCGGCAATGACGTTGAAGGTTTGCAGCCGGCGACGCCGAATCTCCAGATGACGTACCGGATAAGTGAGATGACAAACGGCAATGCCTGCCGCACCGACAGCAAATAAATAAGGGGATAAATCAAACTTCATGAAATAGGACACGGCGCCCGTTAGTAACAATAATCCGGAGGCCTGAAACAAAATGTTGCGCAGAGGGGAGGAGG
Organism: Tannerellaceae bacterium; assembly: GCA_031278605.1. Lineage (GTDB taxonomy): Bacteria > Bacteroidota > Bacteroidia > Bacteroidales > Tannerellaceae > DFXE01. The sequence continues at coordinate 6,850 of JAITKB010000061.1, read as the reverse complement.
GTTGCATTTCCTTTTATGTTCCTTTTATTTTATAATGAAAAGGTCTTCGTTGGGTTTCTTCATCAGATATTCCTCGCGTGCAAAACGTTCGAGTCCTTCTTTGTTGGTATGAAAATCTTTCAGTTTTTTCCTGTTCGCTTCAATCTCGTCGCGGGATTGGCGTATTTCTTTCTCCAGTTCATAGATCTTCTTTGTATAGATATAATGTTTATACAGATTGCTGTCGCCTGCCACAAAGGTGAGGGCGATGAAGCCTATGACGACGATCCCGTATGCGTTTATCCGCGACAGGTATTGGGTGTATATTTCTTTTGCACGAAACATGAGGTATCATTTTTTGCCAAAGGTAAAACGAATTCTTTTTATATCTTTGTGTGAAGAATAAAAAAATAACAAATGAACAATTACATCGTATCGGCCCGTAAATACCGTCCATCCACATTCCGAAGTGTTGTTGGACAAAAATCACTGACCACTACGCTGAAGAACGCAATCACTCATCATAAGCTGGCGCACGCATACCTGTTCTGCGGGCCGAGAGGCGTGGGGAAAACCTCCTGCGCACGAATCTTTGCGAAGACCATCAACTGTCTGGATCTAAAAGCCCAAGGGGAGCCATGCAATACCTGCGAATCCTGCCAGGCCTTCAACGAACAGCGCTCCTATAATATACACGAGCTGGATGCCGCTTCCAATAACTCGGTGGACGATATCCGCTCACTGATCGAACAGGTTCGTATACCGCCGGCTATCGGGAAATATAAAGTATTCATTATCGACGAAGTGCACATGCTGAGTTCGCAAGCCTTCAACGCTTTCCTGAAAACGCTGGAAGAACCGCCGCATCACGTCATCTTCATCCTTGCCACAACAGAGAAACACAAGGTGCTTCCCACGATTCTGTCACGTTGTCAGATATACGACTTCTCGCGCATATCGGTTGCCGATATGGTGGAACACCTGGAATATGTGGCCGAACAGGAAGGGGTAAAGGCCGAAGCCGAAGCGCTTGGAGTTATCGCGCAGAAAGCCGACGGAGGGATGCGGGATGCTTTGTCTATCTTCGACCAGGTGGTTAGCTTCAGTGGTGGAGATATTACCTACCGGGCCGTTATCGACAACCTGAATGTGCTCGATTGCGAATACTATTTTCGCCTGACCGACACGATGCTGGAGAGCAATGTAAGTCGTGCCATGTTGATTTTGAACGAACTGTTAAGCAAAGGATTCGACGGACAAAACATCATCACCGGATTATCCTCGCACTTCCGCGACCTCTTAGTGTGTAAAGACGAAGCCACCCTTGTCCTGCTCGAAACCGGCGCCTCCATCCGCGAGCGCTATAAAGAAACAGCCAGGCGATGCCCCGACAAATTCCTGTTCAAGGCCATCGAAATAGCCAATACGTGCGATCTGAACTACCGCGTGAGCCGAAACAAACGCCTGCTGCTGGAACTTACCCTCATACAACTCTGTCAACTAACGGGGCCCGACCCCGGCGACAGTAAAAAAAAACTCCCGATTGAACCCATAGACCGGCCCGGCAAACAACCGCAGGCCGCACCGGTTGCCGCAACAAAACAATCGCCCCCCACAGTAGCGGAAACAACAGCGGAACCACCCCGACACACAACACAACCTTTGATGTCGACATCCATCCGGAATCTGGGAAAAGAGGAAAAGGAGACTGCTAAACCTACGGCAGTCTCCGACGTTAAAGAACAACAGACTCCTTTCAGTGAAGCCGAACTGACCACCGTGTGGGAGGAATATGCACAAAGCATAGAGAAAAACGAATACCTGAAAAATACAATGATCAACTGCAAACCGATTTTGCAGGAAAATTACCTCTTTGAAGTAATCGTTCACAACCCCGGACAGGAAGACGAACTGCGGAACGAAAGCGTAAAATTCCTTCCTTACCTGCAGAGTCATTTAAGAAACATCCAGGTAGACATGAAGATTCGTATTAGCGAGACGAACGAGAAAAAGTTGGCCTATACAACTTCCGAGAAATACGAATACCTCCGGAAACAGAATCCTCTCTTGAATAGACTGACAAGTGAGTTCAACCTCCAGCCCGACTGAATCACCCGAATAGTACGCATGACTTGCCGACACTTCTTCCTCTGCCTGATTTTATTTCTGAACCTGAGCGCCACAGCTCAGGAATTGCTCAACCCCTTCAACTTTCCCATCCTGCTCAGCGGGAATTTCGGAGAACTACGCAACGACCATTTCCATGCGGGCATTGACATCAAAACCCGGAATACGGAAGGACATCCCGTGCATGCCGTCAAGGAGGGATACATCTCACGTATCGTTGTAAGCCCCTGGGGATACGGACACGCACTGTACATCAATCACCCCGACGGCACAACGGCCGTATACGGACATTTGCAGCAATTTGCCCAAGAAATAGGAGAATATGTAAAAGAACAACAGTATGCCAAGGAAAGCTTTTCGGTAGATCTGGCAATTCCTCCCGATCAATTCCCTGTGAAGAAGAAACAAAGGATTGCCTTGTCGGGCAATACGGGCAGTTCGGCAGGACCTCACCTGCATTTTGAACTGCGAAACACTTCCACCGGTTGGCTGTACGATCCGCTGGAATATTTTCAGGAACAGGTGAAAGACAGCCGACCGCCACGAATAGAAGCCGTGATGATCTACCCCCTTCAAGGGCGGGGAAGCGTGAACGGCAGCAACCGGAAGATGGAACTGAAACCAACTGCCGGACCTGTCCAAGCCTGGGGAGACATCGCCCTGGCCGTAAAAGCCTACGATTATATGGACGGCACATCCAATATCTACGGCGTGCGAAGACTGGCCATGGCCGTAGATACCCAGGTGGTGTTCAGCAGTCACCTGGGTAGTTTCGACCCTAACGAAACACGTTACATCAATAGTTTTATCGACTATGAAGCCTGGAGCGAACAACGCGCTTTCTTTATGAAAACCTTTGTGGAACCGGGCAATCGCCTGAGTTTTATTAAACATCGCAACCGGGGAATTATTCATATCGACCAGGAACGTACCTACCGCATTACTTTCCGACTAAGGGATCTGTACGGCAATTCGACTCAATATACCCTTCTTGTTGAAGGAAGGAAACAAGACGTCGCGGCTCCCGACACGGAAGGGGAATACTTCCACCGGAAAAGCGAAAACCGCTTTGGGGCCAAAGGCATACGCCTGTTTATCCCGCCGGGGAGTTTGTACGACGACCTCTATTTCCGCTATAAGCTGCAAACCACCCCCGGAGCCATTGCCGATCTGCACGGCATCCACAAACCTGCCGTTCCGCTACACGAACGGGCAACCCTTTCGATACGCCTGCATACGGAACCGAGGGGGGAGGAGCAGGAGCAATATGGCGTCGTCCGCCTGCACAAACAACGCGCCGTATGGATAGGCGGAACGTATCGAAACGGATGGATGGAAGCCGGTATTCGCGACTTCGGAAATTATACCGTGATGCGCGACAGCACCCCTCCGCGCATCACGCCGCTCCCCCGGAGCCGGACTTCCATTTCCTTCCGTATCTCCGACAATCTGAGCGGCATACAATCCTTCCGGGGGGAGATCAACAACCGCTTTGTACTTTTTGAATGGGACGGGAAAAAGGGAACGGTTTCTTATGTTTTCGACGAGAAACGGCTCACAGGCGGACCGCAGCGGTTGCGCTTTTCCGTCACCGATGCCTGCGGCAATACGGCGGAATATAATCACACCTTCGTTTGGTGAGAAACCGGAGGTTTTATTCTACATTTGTTTCCTGTTAATCCGTAATATACACATAGTACACATAGAATGAAAACAAACGAACAATTTACCGGGATCCTCCGCCGGTTTTGTCCCGACAGCAACATCCGGAGTGTCGAACCCTTTGGCAACGGACATATCAATGATACCCTGAAAGTGATCACCGACAACGGAGACGGTCCATACATCCTGCAACGCATCAACCACCACATATTTACCGACGTGGATATGCTTCAGAACAACATCCGCATCGTTACCTCCCACATCCGCGGCAAACTTCTCGAACGCGGCGAAACGGACCTTGACCGCAAGGTCCTGTCTTTCCTTCCGGCCTCAGACGGGAGGTATTACTGCTGCGAGGGGGGGGACTTCTGGCGACTTTGCCGGTTCATTCCCCGGAGCCGGAGCTATGAAACCATCACGTCGCAACTCGCCCGGCAAGCTGGGAAAGCTTTCGGCGATTTCCAGGCGATGCTGGCGGATATTCCCGAAGGCGTCCTGGGCGAAACGATCCCGAACTTCCACAACATGGAGTTCCGTCTCCGGCAGTTCCGCGAGGCCCTGCACAACAACATAGCCCACCGTGCCGACGAGACGCGGGCGTTGATTTGCGAAATAGAAAACCGTGCCGACGCTATGTGTCTGCAGGAAAAACTCTACCGCGAAGGCCAACTGAAAAAACGCATCAACCACTGCGATACCAAGGTGAACAACGTGCTGTTCGACGAAGACGGGAGTGTGCTCTGCGTCATCGACCTCGACACGGTGATGCCCGGATTTGTTCTCTCGGATATAGGGGATTTCATCCGTACAGGCGCCAACAACGGGGCGGAGGACGACGAAAACCTTGCCAACGTCTCCCTCAACATGGAGATTTTCAAAGCCTATACCGAAGGATACATGGAAACGGCGCAGATCTTCCTCACCCCCCTGGAAATCCGGCTTCTGCCCTACGGCGGACGACTGCTTACCTACATGCAAACCGTCCGTTTCCTCACCGATTACCTCAATGGCGACACCTATTACAAGACACACCGCCCCGGGCATAACCTCCAACGCGCATCGGCGCAGTTCAAACTTCTGGAAAGCCTGGAAGCACATGCCGGGGAAATGGAATCATTCATGAATAAATGGTTGTAAGGATGAAACATCACTTTTCCCTTTGCCTTCTTGTGGGATGGGCCATCTTCAGTTGCCTCACCGCTTGTAGCGGCAACGACAACCTTCCGGATAACACGGAAGGAAGTTCCGACGGAAAATTCCGGCCTGCCGAATCCATTGTACGTGCTTTTGAGAGCCGCTATCCGGAGGCTACCCAGGTGAGCTGGGAGGAAGAAAACGGATACTACGTGGCCGATTTTGTGATGAACTCACGTACCGCTTCCGCATGGTTTGGGGCCAATGGAGAGTGGAGGCTGGGTAGAATCCCCGTAGCTTACGGCGAGGTAGAACCCATTGTGGCAGACGCCTTCGCACTCACCTCTTATGCCGAATGGGAAGTAAAGGAGGCCTATACGCTGAACCGCAAGGAACTTGTGCCGGTATACACGCTCAACGTCACCAACACCCATACGCTGTCGAACCTCTACTTCACGCGCAACGGCGATTTCATCAAAGTGATTGACGATGTAAACAACCACACGGACGCCCCCGTTGTCATTCCTACTGCCTTAATCGGGGCCATTAATCAGCTTTATAGCAACGTAGAGATTGCCGACATTTCGGTTATTGACGTGATCAATTTGGAGATCAGCGTGGGTCTTCTCCAGGACGAGACCTACCTCACGGCCATTTTCAGTAAGAACTACAATTGGATTGTTACCTTCCGCAACCTGACGGTGGCTTCCCTTCCTCCGGCAGTATGGGCCGGATTCAACGCCTCCCCCTATGCTTCCCTCCCGCTTTCGCGCATACGCGCCATGCAAAGCGCCACGGCCACCACGTATTTGTTTTACCTGATCAAAAACAACAAAACCATGATTGCCGAATTCAACAGCGACGGGCGCTTAACCACGGTCATATCCAGGGACCATGTGATGGCAAAGTACCTGTTAACCATATAACCCAGCATATAGATGCTCCCTTGGGGCGTACGGGTTTCCGCGGCTTTCATCTTTCCTTGGGGTTGATAGCGGAAAGGCAATACCCGCAGGTGTTCACGAAAATCCACTCCCGATAACCCGATCAGTTTAAAGAGCGTTTCCTTGGCGCACCAGTGCAGAAGGAGGTGTTCCGTTTCGTGCCGCACGTCAATCCCCGCTTCTTCTTCCGGATGCAGAAAACGGCTGCGCACCCGCAGGATCCGCGGGTTCAGGCGCTCCATATCAATACCCACGGGGGATTGCCGGTGGAGAATCACGGCGGCAAATCCCCTGGTATGCGAAATGCTGATATGAAAGGAGTTGTCCCTCAGGTAGGGCGCCCCGTTCGCGCGGTAGGCGATGGGTGTTTCCCGACCGAGGAGTTCCTTCAGCAGCACGCGCACGGCCAGACGTTCCTGCCGGCGACGGGAGTGTCGCATCTCCTCCACTCCTTGGGGAAGATCACAGAGGGTGAGTTGTGCAAGCAGTTCTTCCGGGCTTTCCTCTATCTTCCAAACGCCCCAAAGCGGGGGACCTTTATGCAGGAGGAAGAGCGGCATGGCTTTTTTCCCATTGAAAGGATTGAATCAGTTCCTGGAGATCGGCTTTCAGATAATCCGTCACCGGAGCCAGCGAATCGGCCGGGGCCGGACGGTTGTACACCAGGGTTCCGCGAAAGAAATGTTTTTGCCCATCGGTCAGCACGAACTGCAAGGGGGAGGCGGGGGAGGCGGGGGAGACGTATAATCCGGCGTATACGTTGGTCTGCCGATTTTCATAGGTCTGTTCTGTAATGCGTTGGGGAGATGGCGTCTGCCGATAGAGCAAGGCGTAGGATTCCTCCTCGACGGCCCGGATGGTGGCGGGTGTAACCGACAGGTAACTGCAATAAATCCCGGCCTCCAGGGTGGGATAATACAAATTTATCCATCCCGTACGATCCTTCTCCCTGGGATACTCCACCCTGGCGAGCGTCTATACATGAAAGCGACCGGGTATTCCCT
>JAITKB010000034.1 GCA_031278605.1 Tannerellaceae bacterium | reverse complement strand
GGTACCCATCAGCAGGCCTTCCACGGGCGTCAATCCCATGGAAGTATCCACGGATTCCCCGTTTCGGATGGCTGTAATCGACCCCCCATTGCCAATATGAGCCGTGATGATGCGTTGCTGCCGGGGGGATACGCCCAAGATCCGGCAGGCACGCGCCGAAACGTAGCGGTGACTCGTGCCATGGAAACCGTAACGCCGGATGCCGTACCTCGTATACATCTCATAAGGCAGGCCGTACATATAGGCATAATCGGGCATGGTCTGGTGGAAAGCCGTGTCGAACACGCCCACCTGAGGCGTCCCGGGAAGCAGGTCCTGCATGGCCCGGATACCTTTCAGGTTGGGAGGGTTATGAAGGGGAGCCAGGTCGATACATTCCACCATCTTGTCGATCACCTCCGGCGTAATGCGGACGCTGCTGCTGAAGGTCTCCCCCCCATGCACCACCCGGTGCCCAATGGCGTCGATCGCATCGAAAGAGCGGATGCATCCATAGGCGTCGTCCGTGAGGATGCGAAGGATAAACTCAATGGCCGCGGTATGTTCGGGCAGGTCGTGCTCCATAACCGTTTTCTCCCCGTTGGGCAATGTAAACTTGAGGAACGATCCCGGCAAACCCAGTTTTTCTACGCCTCCCTGCGCCAGTACGGTCTGGTTGTCCATGTTGAACAACTTATATTTCACGGAAGAACTCCCGCAATTCAAGACTAATATTTTCATGTATCCTATATATATGTATGTTTTTATTCCGGATTGAAGTCCAGCGGCCCGGCATCCTGAAGCCCGATGGCCTGGTTCGCAGAGATGGCCACCATTTTATAGATGTCCTCGGAGGAGCATCCGCGCGACAGGTCGTTCACCGGTGCTGCCATGCCCTGCAGGACAGGGCCTACGGCCTCGGCTCCCCCCAGACGTTCCACCAATTTGTAGGCGATGTTACCCACCTCGAGGGAAGGGAACACCAAGACGTTGGCTCTTCCTGCGATGAGGCTTCCGGGCGCTTTCCTTGCTCCGATTTCGGGCACCAGGGCGGCGTCCACCTGCAGCTCCCCGTCTATCTCCACATCGGGCGCCATTTTCTTTGCCAGGCGGGTGGCTTCCGTCACTTTATCCACCAGGGGGTGCGAGGCGCTGCCTTTGGTCGAGAAGCTCAGCATAGCCACCCTCGGCTCAATGCCCGCGATGGCTTTCGCCGTACGGGCGGAGGCCACGGCGATCTCCGCCAGCTCGGCCGCGGTAGGCTTGGGTATAACGGCGCAGTCGGCAAAGACCAGCAAACCCTGTTCGCCGTAGTTGGCGGCTTTGGTAAACATCAGGTAGGCGCCGGATACGCAATTCATGCCGGGCGCGGTTTTGATAATCTGCAATGCCGGGCGCAACACATCGCCGGTGGTATTCCGGGCGCCGGCTATTTCGCCGTCGGCGTCGCCGGATTTTATCATTAGGCAAGCCAAGTAAAGCGGATTTTCCACCAATTTCTCGGCAACCTGGAGAACCATACCCTTGGGTTGCCGCAACTGATAAAGCAAATCCGTATAAGCTGTTTTCCGAAGGTGATCACAGGGATTAATAATCGTGGCCTTTTCGATATGCTTCAAGCCTTTGGAGTCTGCCAACCTTTTAATCTCAGAAGGATTTCCTATCAACAGGATATGGGCTATTTCGTCGGCCAACAAACGGTCAGCCGCCAGAAGCGTTCGTTCCTCGGTTCCTTCCGGGAGTACGATACGTTGCCTGTTCGCTTTAGCGCGTGCAAGAATACTTTGCATTAAGTCCATTTTGGAGTAGTTTTTTTATTGTTTATATGTTATTGCGGTGTATTTTCCGGAGGGGGATTATCATGGGTAGAGACAGGGGGTTCGGACGATTTAACAGAAACTCGACACTTCCCGTTCCCCGGAAAGGATTTGTTGCAGTTCTTCAGCCGTCACGTTGGCGGCCAGGCGTCCTTCCCTGGCAACGGATATCCTGCCTCGTTCTTCGGATACGATGATGATCAAGGCGTCTGTTTCCATCGACATCCCCAGACCGGAGCGATGACGCAGCCCGAAGTCCTTCGGCAAAAGGGCATGGCGGGCTACCGGGAGGATGCAGGCGGCGGCTTTGATCCGATTGCCGGAGATAATCATTGCCCCGTCGTGCAAGGGACTGTTCTTGAAGAAGATATTTTCTATCAACCGGGCATTGACGTCGGCGTCGAACATCTCGCCCGTATGCTCGTAAACCGAAAGATCCATCTCCCGGCGGATCACGATAAGGGCGCCGGTCTTTTTCCTCCCCATATTCATGCAGGCAAGCACAACCGGGGCGATGTATTTGTTTCCGTCTTCATCGTTCCCGCTTTTGCCCTTGAAAATGTAGGAAAAGATCTTCCACCGCCGGTGCGAACCCAGGGCAAAGAGAAAACGCCGTATCTCGTCCTGAAAGAGTATAACCAACACCAAAACGCCTACACTGATGAACTTGTCCAATATGGCGCCCATCAGACGCATTTCCAGCACCTGCGATACAAGTACCCAAACCACAAGGAAGGCTATGATGCCGGTAAAAAGGGTCATCGTACCCGAAGCTTTCATCAGCTTGTAGACCTGGTAGAGGAAGACGGCTACCAGCAGGATGTCTACCATGTCTTTTATTCCGAGGTGCATCCACATAAGGTATGGTTGTTTGAATAAGCCTGCATCAGGCGCACTACTTCCGTTGCGGCCTTTACGTCGTGCACCCGGAGGATATCGGCTCCTTTCTGCAGGGCAAGCGTATGCAGGAAGGTTGTTCCGTTCAAGCTATCACCGGGTGTCGTACCAAGTAATTTATAGATCATGGATTTGCGGGAAACGCCTACCAGGAGCGGAAGATCGAAGACGGTCAATTCGTCGAGGCGGCGCATCAGTTCAAAATTCTGTTCCGTTGTTTTGCTGAAGCCGAAACCGGGGTCGAGCAGCATATCGTTTACGCCCAGAAGTTGCAACTCGTAGACCTTTCGGGCGAAGTATTTCCGAATATCTACTATCAGGTCATCGTAGGTAGTGAATTGCTGCATGGTTTGCGGGGCGCCCCGCATGTGCATCAGGATATAAGGCACCCGGAGGTCGGCTACGGTGCGGAACATGTCGGCGTCCAACTCCCCTCCGGAGATGTCGTTGATGATGGATGCTCCGTATACTTCCACCGAACGGCGAGCGATGGAGGCGCGGAAGGTATCCACGGAAACGACGGCTTCGGGATAAGTCTCCGCAATGCGCAGGGCGGGAGCCAAACGCCTCATCTCCTCCTCCGGCGATACTTCGGCGGCATCCGGACGGGAGGAATAGCCTCCGATATCTATAATGCGACCGCCTTCCCGGAGTATGGTCTCGATGCGACGGTGTATTGCCGCTTCGGTTTGCGTGCGACTGCCTGCATGGAAGGAATCGGGGGTAACGTTCAGGATGCCCATCACCAGGGGCGGATGAAGGGAAAGCAACTTGCCCCTGACATGGATTGTTTTATGCATCTCAACCGGCATCGGCGCTCAGTTCTTTCGTGTATACCGGCAGATCGTTGATGATGCGGAGGGCGGCCCTGAAACTCTGGTTCGCATCGTTGATGATTTGATAGTAGTCGCCCAGCTCATACAGGTCCCGTGCGATAAGGGCTTTGGCCTGGAGCTTGATAAGGGAGAGAGATCGGTTGTAGGCTTCCGGTTCGAAGGGTACCTTTTCTGTTGCGGCAAGGTCTGTGAGCTGCTGCATAAGCGATTCCGGCACATCAAAGGACTCTTTGTAGCGGGCAAACTCCGAATATCGAGCCATGAGACTTGCGCGGTTTTTATCGGCGAAATCCATTGCGATACGATTCACCAGCCCGTTGGCCACCAACTTCCGGTGATAGTCCGTATAGTCTGTCGTATCTATGGGGATGAAGATATCGGGCATGATTCCTCCGCCGCCATAGACGGTGCGTCGGAAGGTGAGGGTCTGGTACTTCAGGGAATCGGGGAAGTGGATGCTGTCGGCACTCATCAGTTCGCCTCGGTTGTAGCGTGCGATCAGGTCCCGGTTGTAGGCTTCGCTGTCTCCGTTTTCGTAGGGTTTCTGTATACCCCGTCCGGTTGGCGTATAATAGCGGGACACGGTAAGGCGTATCATGGAACCGTCGGGAAGGGGGATGGGTTTTTGCACAAGTCCTTTGCCGAAGGTGCGTCGTCCGAGGATGACACCCCGGTCCCAGTCCTGAACGGCTCCGGCGAGGATTTCGCTGGCCGAGGCCGAGGATTCGTCTACCAGAATCACCAGCCGTCCTTCTTCAAAGTCTCCCTGGGGAGTTGCTTCCGCGTTTTCGCGCGGCTGGTTGTGTCCCTCGGTATAGACGATGAGTTTGCCTTGGTTGAGGAATTCGTCGGCCAGTTCGATGGCTATGTTCAGGTATCCTCCCCCGTTGCCTTGCAGATCGAGGATCAGGTTTTCCATTCCCTTCTTCTTCAGGTTGGCCAAAGCCGTCCGGAATTCGGTCGTTGAAGAGAGTGCGAAGCGGCTCAAGCGGATATAACCTGTTCGTTCATCGGCCATATAAGCTGCATCGAGGCTATGCACCGGGATCTTGTCGCGAATGATCCGGAAGTCTATGGGCTGCGGTTCGTTTCTCCGAAGCACTTTCACCCGCACTTCCGTGCCTTTGGGTCCGCGCAGACGTTTCATGATGTCGTTATTCTTCATTTTCACACCGGCGATGAGCGTGTCGTCCACCAGGATAATCCGGTCTCCCGCCAACATTCCTACTTTTTCCGAAGGGCCTCCGGCTATGACCTGTATAATATATAAGGTATCGGTAAGCATATTGAACTGAATACCGATCCCGTCGAAATTACCCTGCAGGGGTTCCGTCATGTCTTTGGTTTCATCCGGGTCCAGGTAATTGGAATGGGGGTCCAATTTTTCCAACATCCCCACGATTGCGTTTTCCGTCAGCCGGCTTATATCGGTCGTATCCACGTACATATTTGTCACGGCGTACAAGGCCATCGACAGTTTCCTCACCTCCCGGTTTATGTCCTGGCCTTGCGTCTTGGCGCCCGACAGGGCGCCAAGGAGGAGTAGCGCCGGCAATAATTTTCTCTTCATGATTTTATGATTCGTTCAGTAGTTATTTTTTTGCTTTGGGAACAAAGGTAGAAATATCTTTCCCATATCTCAGCAGTTCGCGTACAATCGTGGAACTGATGTGCGCCTGTTCAGGTTCGGCAAAGAGGACAAGGGTTTCCACGCCGCCAAGTTCCCGGTTCACGCCGGCCATTGTTTTTTCGTATTCGAAATCCTGAACGTTGCGCACGCCCCTTAGAATGAAGCCTGCTTTCATTTTCCTTGCGAAATCCACCGTCAGGGTGTCGTAGGTTTCAATGCGCACTCTTGTTTCGTGGCGATACAGGTTGCGTATGGTTTTCAGGCGTTCTTCTAAGGAGAAATAAGTTTGCTTGTTTCCATTCGGGCCAATAGCCACAATGATTTCGTCTACCAACTCAAGGCCCCTTTTCAGCAGTGCGTCGTGCCCAAGGGTGAAGGGGTCGAAGGTTCCCGGAAAGAGGGCGATTTTTTTCATGAGGCGATTTCTTGTTCCACCACCAGGTTGTCGATGATAAAATTCTGCCTCTCCATCGTATTCTTCCCCATATAAAACGCCAGCATTTCCTTCACCAAGTCTTCCTTGCGCATGGTTACCTGGTCGAGGCGAATATCTTTCCCGATAAAATGCCGGAACTCATCGGGCGAGATTTCCCCCAGGCCTTTGAAGCGGGTGATTTCCGGGTTTTTCCCAGCGGTTCGCATAGCTTCCCGGCGTTCTTCCTCGGTGTAACAATACCAGGTTTGTCGGTTGTTGCGTACGCGGAAGAGCGGGGTTTGCAGGATGTATACGTGGTTGCTTTTTATCAGGTCGGGGAAGAACTGCAGGAAGAAGGTGATCAGCAAGAGGCGGATATGCATACCGTCCACGTCGGCATCGGTGGCGATAATCACTTTGTTGTAGCGCAGTCCTTCCAGGCCGTCTTCTATGTTCAGGGCGGCTTGCAGGAGGTTGAACTCTTCGTTTTCGTATACGATTTTTTTGGTGAGGCCAAAGCAGTTCAGCGGCTTGCCCCGCAAACTGAATACGGCTTGCAGGTTCGGGTCCCGGCTTTTTGTGATGGATCCGCTGGCCGAATCCCCTTCGGTGATAAAGAGGCTGCTATCCTGGGTGAGTTCTCCTTTGGCGTCGTTGAAGTGCACACGGCAGTCGCGCAGTTTTTTATTGTGCAGATTGGCTTTCTTGGCCCGTTCGCGGGCCAGTTTGGTAACGCCGGCAATGGCTTTCCGTTCTTTTTCCGACTCGGTTATTTTCCGGAGCAGGATCTCGGAGGTTTCCGCATGTTTATGCAGGAAGTTGTCCAATTCCTTTTTCACGAAGTCGCCGATAAACTTCCCTACGGTAGGCCCCTGGGGTCCCATATCCCTGGAGCCGAGTTTTGTTTTGGTTTGACTTTCAAACACGGGGTCTTCCACCTTGATGCTGATGGCTGCCACCACGCCTGCGCGGATGTCGGGATATTCGAAATTTTTGTTGTAATATTCCTTCACCACGCGTCCGATATGTTCCTTAAAGGCCGAGAGGTGTGTACCGCCCTGCGTGGTATATTGTCCGTTCACAAAGGAGTAATATTCTTCGCCGTATTGGTTGCTGTGTGTCATTACCATTTCGATGTCGTCGCCTTTCAGATGTATAATGGGATACAGGGGTTCGGTAGTCATTTGTTCGTTGAGCAGATCCACCAGTCCGTTGCGGGAGTAGAAGCGCCTGCCGTTGTAGTGGATGGAGAGGCCGGAATTGAGGAAGACGTAGTTTTTCAGCAGCTTTTCGATGTATTCGTCTTTGTATTCGTAGTCTTTGAATATTTCCTTATCGGGGATGAAACGGATGCTTGTGCCGTTGGTTTCGGTGGTAGGGGCGATTTCTGTTTCCCGGGTGACGACGGCCCGGCAATATTCCACCTGTTTCGATTCCCCGTCGCGGTTGCTGCAGATTCGGAAATAACTGCTCAGGGCATTCACGGCTTTGATTCCGACGCCGTTCAGTCCCACCGATTTCTTAAAGGCTTTGCTGTCATACTTTGCTCCGGTATTCATTTTGCTGGACACGTCCAGCACTTTTCCCAGGGGGACGCCCCGTCCGTAATCTCGTACGCTCACGCTACCATCCTTTATGGTTACTTCCACCGATTTACCGTAGCCCATCATGTATTCGTCGATGGAGTTGTCCAAGACTTCTTTCAGCAACACATAAATGCCGTCTTCGGCGTGCGAGCCGTCTCCGAGTTTCCCGATGTACATACCCGGTCGTCGGCGGATATGTTCTTTCCAATCGAGGGTTTTGATATCTTCGTCGATATAATCGGGGGTTGTGAGGGGCGATTTTTTTTCCATACGTTGTTCGGATTGGGGGTTTGTATGCCGGAGTTACAATGATTTCTTGAAGGCTCTTCGGGTTTTGTGGTGTTCCCGTCTGAAATAGTCCCACTGGGCTTGCACGGCATTGTTGGTTTCCAATTCGGGATTGCTTTCGGCATAAACGCATCCGACCTTCTGGTAGACGGGGATGAGTGCGTTAAAGAACATGGCGTTCACTCCTTTGCCCCGGTATTCGGGCAATACGCCGGTGAGGTACAGGTCCACCACTTTGGGTTTCCCGTACAGGGCGCGCAGCAAGGGGATAAAACCGAAGGGGAAGATGCGTCCGGAGGCTTTGCGAAGGGCATGCGAGAGGTTGGGCAGACTAATGGCAAAGCCGGCTACCTGGTCGTCGGCTTCGCGAACGATGATGGCAATCATATCCAGGCGGAGCATGGGGATATACATTTTCACGTAGTATTCGATTTGTTTTTCGGTGAGGGGGGTTACGCCGTAGAGGGGAGCGTAGGCCAGGTTCAGGGCCTGAAATATTTTGTTGGCGTAGGGCCAGATTTCCTTGCGCGACTTGAAGCGAAGCGTCTTCAGCCCGTATTTTTCCCTGGCGATTTCGCCGATGCGCCGGTGTTTTTCCGGTATTTCTGTGGGGATATATATTTTGTATTCCTTCCAGTCCTGTGCTTTGACATACCCCATGCGTTCCATGTGGGAAGGATAATAAGGATAATTGTAGATGGTAGCCATGGTGCCCATGAGGTCAAATCCGTGCACAAGCATACCTTCATGATCCATGTCGGTGAATCCCAGCGGCCCGTGTATTTCTTCCATTCCTTTTTGCCTGGCCCATTCTTCCACGGCTTTGAAGAGGGCGTCTACGGTTTCGTTGTCGTCAACAAAATCCACGAAGCCGAAGCGTGCGGCTTTTTGCTTCCATATTTCATTGGCTTTATAATTAATGATACCGGCGATGCGTCCCACGACTTCTTGTTTTTCGTTGCAAGCGAGGAAATAGATGGCTTCCGATTGTTCGAAGGCCGGATTTTTCTTCCGGTCCAGCGTCATTAATTCCTCTTCCATCAAGCCCGGAACATGATAAGGATGACCTTTATAGAGTTCGATATTGAACCTTACGAACTGCTTCAGGTCCTTCTTCGTTTTTACTTCTTTGATTTCTATTGCCATGCTGTTTTTCTTTTATGGAAAGGCAAATCTACACAAAAAAAACGGTTTCCGTAGCAATCCCGGGGCTTTCCACCGGTTATCCCGCCCGGGGCTTGACCCATGGGAGCAGCCCGGAGGCCAAAGCAAGGCGGGGATCGACCCTACATCAGTTAATACGTTGAAACAAAGGAATCTAATCCTCCCTCCCACGACGCCGGAAGCCGAAGGCCGGAAGGGGCGGAATTTTCTGTGCACAGCAGCAAAATTTCCTGTGCACTCCGGCTAAATTTTCTGTGCACTCCGGCAAAATTTTCTGTGCACTCCGGCAAAATTTTCTGTGCACAGGAAATTTAGCTGCTGTGCACTCCGGCAAAAGCCCCTTTTCTCGGCGACCGACACGGAAACAGATCCGCCGTATTATCGGTCGATGGTAAAAAAAAATTATCTTTGCCCGGTTTAAAGATGGTAATAAGATGATAATATTAAAGAGAACAGAAAATTATGGTTGCTCCAATTAACAGAACGATTGAATTAAGTGATGGACGAATCATCACGGTAGAAACCGGGAAACTGGCCAAACAAGCCGATGGCGCCGTCACGGTGACAATGGGTAACACGATGTTGCTCGCCACGGTCACCGCCGCCAAAGAAGCCGCCGCGGGCGTCGACTTTATGCCGCTCCAGGTAGAATACAAAGAAAAATTCTCAGCCTACGGACGTTTCCCCGGAGGCTTTACCCGAAGGGAAGGCAAGGCTTCCGATTACGAAATACTCACCTCGCGCCTGGTCGATCGGGCGCTTCGGCCGCTCTTTCCCGATAACTATCATGCCGAAGTATTCGTGAATATCATACTGTACTCCTCCGACGGGAACGACGTCCCCGACGCCCTGGCCGGTTTGGCGGCATCCTCGGCTCTGGCCGTGTCCGACATCCCCTTCAACGGACCTATATCCGAAGTGCGCGTGGCGCGCGTGGAAGGGAAATTTGTGATCAACCCCACGTTCGCCGAACTCGAAAAAGCCGATATGGATATTATGGTAGGCGCCACCCTGGACAACATCATGATGGTGGAAGGGGAAATGGACGAAGTCCAGGAAGCCGATATGCTGGAAGCCATCAAAGTAGCCCACGAAGCCATCAAAGACCAGTGCCGGGTGCAACTGGAGTTGTCGGCCGCCTGCGGCAAAATGGAAAAACGCTCCTACGAACACGAGACAAACGACGAAGAACTGCGCAAGGACGTTCGCCTGAAATGCTACGACAAGGTCTATGCCATTGCCGTCTCGGCCTCGGGCAAACAGGAACGCACCGAAGCCTTTGAACGCATCGTGGAAGAATACAAGGGCGGATTCACGGAAGAAGAATTGGAGGAAAAAGCCGGGATGATCGGTCGCTATTACCACGACGTGGAAAAAGAAGCCATGCGCCGCGCCATCCTGGACGAAGGCAAACGCCTGGACGGACGGAAAACAACGGAAATCCGCCCCATCTGGTGCGAGGCCGACTACGTGCCCGGACCCCACGGGGCCGCCGTCTTCACCCGGGGCGAAACCCAGTCGCTCACCACCGTAACCCTGGGCACCAAGGCCGACGAGAAAATCGTGGACGACGTACTCAACCACGGGAAAGAACGCTTCCTGCTGCATTACAACTTCCCCCCCTTCTCCACCGGCGACGCCAAACCCTCCCGCGGGGTAGGACGCCGCGAAGTAGGCCACGGCAACCTGGCACACCGCGCATTGAAACGCATGATACCCGCCGATTATCCCTACGTCATACGTGTCATCTCCGACATACTCGAATCCAACGGTTCCTCCTCCATGGCCACCGTCTGCGCCGGCACCCTGGCCCTGATGGATGCCGGAGTGCAAATCAAAAGACCGGTCTCGGGCATCGCCATGGGATTGATCTCGGAAAACAAAGGACAGAACTACGCCATCCTCTCCGATATTCTGGGCGACGAAGACCACCTGGGCGATATGGACTTTAAAGTAACCGGTACGGAAAACGGCATCACCGCCACCCAAATGGATATTAAGGTAGACGGCCTTTCCTATGAAATCCTCGAAAAAGCCCTGGCGCAAGCCAAAGAAGGACGGATGCATATCCTGGGCAAACTGGTGGAAACCATGCCCGCAGCCCGTGCCGACCTCAAGCCCCACGCCCCACGCATCGAGACCCTTACGATCGGTAAGGAATACATCGGGGCCGTCATCGGCCCGGGCGGGAAAATCATCCAGGGAATACAGGAAAAATCCGGCGCCGTAATCTCCATAGATGAGATAGACGGGGTGGGCAAGGTAGAAATCGCCGCCAACAACAAGGCCTCCATAGACGCCGCACTGAAAGCCATCCGGGCCATCGTGGCCGTACCCGAAGTGGGGGAAATATACGAAGGGAAAATATCGTCGGTCATGCCCTACGGCGCTTTCGTGGAATTTATGCCGGGCAAGGACGGCTTACTGCATATATCGGAAATAGACTGGAAACGGCTGGATACCGTAGAACAAGCCGGACTGAAGGAAGGAGACCCCGTACGGATCAAGTTGGTGGACATAGACCCCAAAACCGGAAAGTTCAAACTCTCACGCAAGGTATTAATGCCCAAACCCGAAGGATACGAAGAACGCCCCCTGCGCACCGAACGCCGCACCGACCCCAGGGGATCGAAAGACTCATCCCGCGAGGAGCGTCCCCGTCGCCGCGATTACTAAAATCCGCCGCCGTATGGGATCGGAAAAAGGACTGTTCCAACGAACGGAACTCCTGCTGGGCGGCGAATCCATGAAACGCATCGCCGCAACGCGGGTCATCCTCTTCGGCGCAGGAGGCGTAGGAAGTTGGTGCGCCGAAAGTCTCATACGTTCCGGCCTCGGAAGCCTCACCCTGGTAGACTCCGACAGGATTTGCATAACGAATATCAACCGCCAACTCATGGCAACAACCCGGACACTGGGACAGGTCAAAGTGGAGGCGCTGAAAAAGCGCCTCCTGGAAATAAACCCCCAGGCAGAGATACAAGCCCTTCAGATGATTTACAGCAAGGAAACAAGCGATTCGTTCGCCCTGGAAACCTACCACTACATCATCGACGCCATCGACAGCCTGGAACACAAGGCAGAACTGATACGGACGGCTACCCGAACGCCGGCCGTATTGTTTTCCTCCATGGGGGCCGCCCTCAAAACAGACGCATCGAAAATACAGGTGGCGGAATTCTGGCAGGTAAAAGGCTGCCCGCTGGGAGCCGCCCTGAGACGCAAACTGAAAAAGTCAATCCCCCCGGCAAAAAAATTCCTCTGCGTCTATAGCCCCGAAGTGCTGCAAAACAAAGGCGGAGAAACCGCGTGCGGGACAGCAACATGCCTTTGCCCCAAAGCAAACCGGGGACCCGGGAAACCGGAACTGCTGAACCACGAATGGTGCAGCCAAAAAGTACAGATCAACGGAACCCTGACGCATATCCCCGCCATATTCGGCTTTACCCTCGCCGGATTGGTGATCCGGGATGTTTGCCGGCAGGCGGAGAATCCCTGAAAAGAAAATTGTATTTTTGTCCGGCACACATCAAACAAACAAGCATGAACCAAGAACAAATCCCCCCGGTTATGAAACTGCCCGAACCAACCCTGAGGCGGTTGCCCTGGTACCTCGCTTTCGTGAAACTGCTGAAAGGAAAAGGAAAAACCCGCGTTTCTTCCACACAAATAGCCAGAGAAATCAGCGTAGCTCCCAGCCAGGTGGCCAAGGACCTTTCCTTTGTGAATGTTTCGGGAAAAACAAGGGTGGGATACGAAATCGAAACCCTGATAGCCGCCTTGGAAAACTTCCTGGGCTTTACCGTGCAGCACAAAGCCCTGTTGTTTGGCGTAGGAAGCCTGGGCGCAGCCCTGTTGCACGATTCCGGGCTGAAACAATACGGCTTGGAAATCGTGGCCGGTTTCGATATCCGCGAAAGCCTGGCGGATACGGCCGTCAATGGAATCCCGGTGTTTCACCTCCGGGAGTTCCCGGCCCGCCAAAAGACCCTGGATGCCACCATAGGCATCATAACCGTCCCGGTAGATCAGGCCCAGGATGTGACCGACCATATCATCGCCGAAGGCATCAAGGCGCTCTGGAACTTCACCCCCTTCCGCATCCGCGTACCCCAGGATGCGGTTGTGCAGAACACCTCCATGTATGCCCACCTGGCCGTCATGTTCAACCGCCTGGGCATTATCAATCACAGAAAATGAAAATCATAGCCGTAGGGATGAACTATGCTTCCCACAACAAGGAAATGCATGCCGCGCCGGAAATGGCAGAACCTGTTATTTTCATGAAATCCGAATCTTCGCTGCTGAAAAACGGGAAACCCTTTTTTATCCCCGACTTCTCATCGAAAATTCATTACGAAACGGAAATGGTAATCCGGATAAACCGCCTGGGGAAAAACATCGCCGAACGCTTCGCTCCCCGCTATTACGGCGAAGTAACCGTAGGCATTGACTTCACGGCGCGCGATTTGCAGGAGAAGCTGAAATCGGAAAGATTGCCATGGGAAATAAGTAAAGCCTTTGATCATTCGGCTGCCGTGGGTACATTCATCCCGCTCTCAGAAGCAGGGGGAGATATAAACCGGATACCCTTCCGCCTGGAGATAAACGGCATGAAAGTCCAGGAGGGAAACACCTCGGATATGATCTTTAAAGCAGATAAAATAGTGGCTTATGCCAGCCGGTTCTTCACCTTGAAAACAGGCGACCTGATCTACACCGGAACACCGCAGGGTGTAGGTGCGGTAAAGATAGGCGACCACCTGCAGGGATATATCGGCCAACGAAAGCTATTGGATTTCCATGTGAGATAATTAAACCATGAAGAACGTAACGTATGTGCTTAAAATAGGACTGCTGTGCCTGAGTTGCTTCTCTTCGGCAAAGGCGACAGACGCAGGAAGTTACGCCCCCCAGTCGCTACTGTCCACGGGCCGGTGGGTGAAGATACGGGTGGGAAATACCGGTATCTGCAAAATAACGGATGAGGAATTGAAAAAAATGGGATTCGCCACCCCGCAGGCCGTATCCGTGCACGGATACGGCGGCTGGCCGCTGGAGGAAGATTTCAGGAAACCTTATACCGACGACCTCCCCGCCACAGCCACGTACCGAGGGGAAAATTATCTGCTGTTCTACGCAAAAGGCGCCGTAAAATGGGAATACAGCGAAGAGGCAAAAACCTTTATCCACACCAACAACCCCTACTCCCTGTACGGTTATTACTTCCTGACCGACGCCACCGAAGGCAAAGAAATGGAAACTCTGGCAGCCACCGCCCCTGAAGCATCCCTGACCATCACCTCCTTCGACGAATACCGGGTGTTTGAAGAGGACCTGGTTTCAATCAACAACTCCGGACGGGAGCTATTCGGCGAATCCTTCGCCACCGGCGGTTCGCGCACCATTGCCTCGTCGGTATTCCGCATCCCCGGTCTGACCGGCGAAGACGGGATCTGGAGCATGCGCTTCATCGCCCGTCCCAAATCAACAACAGGCATAGCAACCTTATACATCGAGGGGAATCCCCTGTTGGACATCAAACTCGCAGCGGTCGGTTCCGGGAACACCTACACCAAAGCCGTAGCCGGGACGAATACCGGAGTATGGGCGGGCAACAAAAATGAGAATCCGGTCATCAGCGTCGGATACAATAATACGGGCGACGAGAATGTGTACCTGGATTATATCCGCCTGCACGTCAAGCGCACCTTGAAACCATACGGACCGTTCACCCTGTTCCGCAGCATCGCCTCACGCAATAATATCTCCCGTTTTGTACTGGGGGAAGCCAACGAACATACGCTGGTGTTTGACGTTACCGACGGGATAAACCCCAAACGGATAGAGACGCGGCGGGATGGGACGGAGGTGTCGTTCACCATCCCGGCCGGCAGTTTGCGGGAGTTTGCAGCCGTACAGACCAACCAGGAACAGGGGGCCTGGGAAATCGTTGGGGAAGTGACCAACCAGAACCTGCACGCCCTGCCGCAAACGGATATGATCCTCATCGCCGGGGATGCCCTCCGCCCCCAGGCCGAACGCCTGGCCGAAATACATCGCACAAAGGATAACCTGAGCGTAGAGGTGGTAAGTCCGCAGCAGATATACAATGAATTTTCCAGCGGAGCGCCGGATGCCACGGCCTACCGCCGCTTTATGAAGATGTTTTACGACCGTAGCGCAACAGAGGCCGACCGACCGAAATACCTCCTCCTCTTCGGCGACGGCGCCTACGATAACCGCTCCGTAACGGCCGGATGGAAAAATGTATTTACCTCCAATATGTTGCTCACGTATCAATCGGAAAACTCCCTGAACCAGTATTCCTATGTAACGGACGATTACTTCGGGGCGCTCGAAGATGCGCCTTTCGGGATAGGGAACATACAGTTGGGCATTGGTCGCTTCCCCGTCCGGACGCAGGAGGAAGCAACGCTTGCGGTAGATAAAGTCTTACAATATATAGACAATGCCTCGACAGGCGCATGGAAAAACAGGGTGTGCTTTGTGGCCGACGACGGAAGTGCGGCAGATGCTTACAGCAACGAACACATGGAATATGCCGACAGCCTGGGCGAACGGGTAAGAAACGAACATCCCGAATTCCTTGTAAGCAAGATCTTCTTCGACGCCTACAAGAAAAGCAGTTCCACCTACCCGGATGTGCGGCAAAACATACAAAAACAACTCAAAGACGGTTTGCTGGTAATCAATTACACCGGACATGGAAGCACCGAACAGTGGAGCGACGAGAAAGTGCTGAGCGCAACGGCAGATATTGCTCATTTCTCCTATCCCTACCTCCCCCTGTGGATAACGGCTACCTGCGACTTTACCCGCTTCGATCATCCGTCAACCTCTGCCGGGGAAAATGTTTTCCTACAGAAAAGCGGAGGAATAGCCCTCTTCACCACAACGCGCGTAGTGTATTCAAGCAATAATTTCCAGCTCAACAACAACCTGATCGGGGAACTCTTCGCCTTAACCCCCAAGGGAGGACGGCAAACCTTGGGCGACATCATCAGGCAGACCAAAAACAAACTCTACGATACCAATAAACTTAACTTTATCCTGATCGGAGACCCCGCCATGAAACTCGCCTGCCCGGAATACCGGATGCAGGTGACAAGCATAAACGGACAAGCGGTAAACACGGGCGAAGCCGTCACGTTCAAAGCCCTGGAGAAAATCACCGTCGAGGGCCACATCCTTTCGCCCGACGGGAATACCATAGCAACCGACTTCTCCGGCTCCTTGACCGTCAACATCCTGGACAGCAAACAAACACTCCAAACCCTGGACAACAACCATAACGGGAATCCGTTTGAATTCACCGACTATCCCAATACGCTCTACGTGGGGAACAGCAAGGTGAGCAACGGAAACTTCGGATTCTCCTTCACCGTCCCCAAGGATATTTCCTATTCCAACGACTACGGCCTGATGAACCTCTATGCCCTTGCCGACAACTCAGCTCGGGAAGCGCAAGGCTACTTCAACGACTTCCGGGTCGGAGGCTCGGCCCTGCACCCGGAGGAAGATACGCAAGGCCCGGAAATACGGCAACTGTTCCTGAACGATTCTACCTTCAGCGATGGCATGAAAGTGAATCCCACCCCCTTGTTCGTAGCCCGCCTGTGGGATGAATCGGGCGTTAACATCAGCGGGAGCAGCATCGGACACGACATCGTGCTCTCCATAGACAACAACCCCGTCCTCACCTACAACCTCAACTCCTATTACCGCTTATTGCCCGATAGCCAAGGGGAAGGCCTGGTGACCTTTTCGCTGCCTGCCCTTGCGCCGGGTATACACACGGCCGAATTCAGGGTATGGGACGTGGCCAACAATCCCACGCTTGACACGTTTACCTTTGAAGTAGAGGAAACCATACGACCCGATATCGCTGCCGTGCTTGTTGCACCGGTTCCCGCCCGCGAATACGTACGGTTTTTCATCCGGCACAATCGCCCCGAATCCGCATTGCAAGTAAGCCTGCGGGTGTACGATATGACCGGACAACTTCAATGGCATCTCCAGGAAAACGGCTCCTCCGCCCTGGACGCCCCCTACATCGTGGAGTGGAACCTGACAAGCAACAGCGGCTCGCGCCTTCGTCCCGGTATTTACCTCTATCGCGCCGCCATCCGTAGCGCCCAAACGGCGGAAGCCTCGCTATCCGGCAAATTCGTAGTACTCGCACAATAAACCGGAACGCCCGCAGTTTATAGTGTTGTATCAAACCCAAGCATGAATGAAAACAAGAACAACCCCCCCCCATATCACAGCCTGCCTGTTGCTTATACTCAGTATGACTTTCCTCCCCGGTATAACTTTCCCCCTTGGGGCGCAACAGGAAGAACAGAACCGTTTCTCCCCCATCAATACCGCAGCCCCTTCGCTCTCCATTGCCCCCGATGCCAGGGGAGGCTCCATGGGCGACAACGGGGTAGCCAGTGGTGCAGACATCGCCTCCCAGTATTGGAATCCTGCCAAATACGCCTTCCATTACAGCAATGCCGGCATCGGACTGTCCTATACGCCCTGGTTGCGCCGCATAGTCAACGACGTGGCATTGGCCTACCTCTCCGGATTTTATAAGATAGGCTACAACGACAACCAGGCCGTCAGCGCATCCCTGCGCTATTTCTCCCTGGGGGAAATAGCCGAAACGATGCCCTCGGACCCCATCCCCTACAACTACCTCAACCCTTACGAGATGGCCATCGACGCAAGTTATAGCCGCAAATTGTCGGAACTCTATTCCATGGCAGTCTCCCTTAGGTACATCCGCTCCGATATGGGCGACCAGAGCGACGCCATGACGGCAGGCAACTCCTTTGCCGCCGATGTGTCGGGGTATCTGGAGAAATACGTCATCCTGGGCAGTTCGGAAAGCCTGTGGACGCTCGGCTACCACGTCTCCAATATCGGAACGAAAATATCCTACGACGGCGGAGCCACCAACCAGTTCATCCCCACCATGCTGAAGATAGGCTCCGGGCTGCTGTATCCGCTGGACGACTACAACCGCCTGGGTGTTTACGTGGACCTGGGTAAATATTTGGTACCCAGCCTCCCCAAGAGCAGGGGGAATACGGAAGAAGCACAAGAGGCCTACGATAAACTCAGGGAAGAATACAACCGGATGTCGTTCATGACCGGTATCTTCCGGTCCTTCAGCGATGCACCGGGCGGCTTAGAAGAAGAACTAAGCGAAGTGAACGTTTCCCTGGGCGCCGAATACAGCTACAACGAGCAGTTCTTTGTCCGGGGAGGCTATTACTACGAAAACCCAAACAAAGGCAACCGACAATACTTCTCCCTGGGCGCCGGCTTCCGCATGAACGTATTCCAACTCGACGCCGCCTACCTGATCAGCACCGTTCCCAACAATCCCCTGGACCAAACCCTGCGCTTTTCCCTCTCCTTCGACATGGACGGCATAAAAAACCTCTTCCAATGACCCGCATACGGGTGGGTTTCGGCTACGACGTCCATGCCCTGGCGCCCAACCGGGCCTTATGGCTGGGGGGCGTACGGATTGAGCATCGGCTTGGATTGCTGGGGCATAGCGATGCCGATGTGTTGATCCACGCCCTATGCGACGCTCTGCTGGGCGCGGCCGGTATGCGAGACATCGGCTGTCAGTTTCCCGACACGAGCCAGGAATACAAAGACATCGACAGCAAAATACTACTTCGGAAAACCATGCAGCTCCTGCGCAGCAAGGGATACGAAACGGGAAACATCGACGCCACCGTCGTAGCCGAACACCCCAAACTCAGCCCTTACATCCCGGACATCCAGGCAACGCTCGCCGCCGTGATGCAAATCCCCCCCGGGGATATATCCATTAAGGCCACCACGTGCGAAGGCTTGGGATTCGCCGGCCGCCAGGAAGGCATTGCGGCCTATGTAACGGCGCTGATTACACAATCCGATTTGAAACCAGACAAACACTAAGCCATGTTCGAGATACAAACCCTGCGGAAGGATTTCCCTATCCTGCAACAAACGATCTACGCAAAGCCGCTCGTCTATTTCGACAATGCGGCAACCACCCAAAAGCCACGCCCGGTGGTAGAAAAAATAAAGCAAGGCTACTACAACGTGAACGCAAACATCCACCGGGGGGTTCACTACCTCAGCCAGGCGGCAACCGAGGCGCACGAAGCAGCGCGGGGTGCGGTCCGGGATTTCCTGGGCGCCCGTTTCGCCCATGAAATCATCTTTACCCGCGGGACCACCGAGGCGATCAACCTGATTGCCTCGAGCTTTGCGGAGAAGTTCCTGACCGAGGGCGACGAGGTCATCCTTTCCGAGATGGAGCATCATTCCAACATTGTCCCCTGGCAAATACAGGCGGCCAGGAAAAACCTGACCTTGAAGGTTGTGCCCATTGACGAGACGGGAGCCCTGGACCTGGAGGCCTACCGTAGGCTCTTTTCGGAACGTACGCGTTTGGTATCGCTCACGCATGTGTCGAACGTCCTGGGGACCATCAACCCGGTGGAAACCCTGATCGCCATAGCCCACAGCCACCAGGTGCCGGTCTTGTTGGACGGGGCGCAGGCCGTGCCGCATCTTGGGGTGGATGTCCGGGCGTTGGACGTGGATTTTTATGCTTTTTCGGCCCATAAGATTTACGGACCGACCGGTATCGGCGTATTGTACGGCAAGGAAAAACGCCTGGAGGAGCTGCCTCCCTACCAGGGGGGAGGCGAAATGATTGCCTCCGTTTCGTTCGACAAAACCACCTTCAACGACTTGCCGTTCAAGTTCGAAGCCGGCACGCCCGATTACATCGGGACAACGGCCCTGGCTGAGGCCCTGGCCTACATCGAACAACTTGGGCGGGCAGACATCGCGGCACACGAACAGGAACTGCTGCGTTATGCCACCGGGCGTTTGCAGGAGGTCGGAGGGGTTCGCATCTTCGGCCGCACGGAGCGGAAGAGCAGTGTCGTATCGTTTCTTTTGGAGGATATCCACCCCTACGACACAGGCCTGCTGCTCGACCAACTGGGCATTGCCGTGCGCACCGGTCATCATTGCGCCCAACCCCTGATGAAGGCCCTGGGGGTAGAGGGCACCGTACGCGCCTCTTTTGCGCTGTACAACACAAAGGAAGAAATTGACGTCTTTATCGACGGGATCAAGCAAGTAAGAACTCTTTTCAAGCGTTAGCGGCTCGTAGACAGCCCCAGGCTAAGTATAGGACTTAGCCTATCTAAGTATAGGACCCAGCCTACCTAAGTATAGGACTTAGGTGGGCTGCCTTTTTTCCCCCCTCCGACACCCTTTAAGAAGGGGATGACAAAGAATACCGGAAGACTGCACACCAGTACCCAAAGGAAAAACAACGGATAGCCGGTGGCTTGCTGTATCCATCCGGAAAACATGCCGGGGAGCATCAGCCCCAGGGCCATGAAGCCGGTGGAGATGGCATAGTGCGAGGTCTTGTAGGGGCCGTCGGAGAAAAGCATCAGGTACATCGTATAGGCGGTGAAGCCAAAGCCGTAACCCAATTGCTCGAAGCCTACACAGACGCTGATCATGAAAAGGTTATCGGGCAGGGCATAGGCCATATAGACATAGGCCAGGTTGGGCAAAAAGAGCGACAGGGCCATGGGCCAAATCCAGCGCCGCAGACCACCCAAGCGGGCGATCACCACGCCGCCCAGGATCCCGCCCAGCATCAGCGATACGACGCCCACCGTCCCATAGGCCAGGCCCAGCTCGGCCGTGGACAGCGAGAGGCCGCCCCGCTCCCTTGCGTCCAGCAAAAAGGGAGAGGCCAGCTTGACTAACTGCGATTCCCCCAGGCGGTAGGTGAGCATGAAGAGGAGGGCAGCCACGATGCCCTTCTTGCGAAAGAAATCCGCAAAGGCCTTGATGAATTCCCTCAGGATCGTAGCCGGGGTAACGCCGCTGCGCTGCCGGTCTTCCAGCGGAAGGGGCAGTATAAAGCGGTGCCAGGCGCAGGCCGCAACAAACACGCCACTCAGGATCAGGAATACGATGCTCCAGGCATAGGGTATCCGCCCCGTGCGGGTCTCAACGTATCCGGCCAACATCACCAGCAGGCCCTGTCCGGTAACCATGGCGATGCGGTAAAACGTATTGCGTATCCCGATAAAGAAGGCTTGCCGGGAGGTGGACAAAGCAAGCATATAAAAGCCGTCGGCGGCAATGTCGTGCGTAGCGGAACTGAAGGCCAACAGCCAGAAAAAAGACAGCGAAGCCTGCCAGAAGAAGTCGCCAGGGATGCTAAAGGCGACCCCCGCCAGGCCGGCGCCGGTGAGCAGTTGCATGGTGTATATCCACCAGCGTTTGGTCTTTATCAGGTCGACAAACGGACTCCAGAAGGGTTTGATGACCCAGGGCAGATACAGCCAGCTGGTATAAAGGGCAATCTCGGCATTGGAGAGGTCCAACTTCTTATACATAATAACCGAAAGGGTCATCACGGCTACGTAGGGCAGGCCTTCGGCAAAATAAAGCGTGGGGATCCAGGCCCAAGGGGTGCGGTTTTTCATGGCGGGTATTGTTTGGAGGTGGGTATAGTTTGGTGGTTGTTGTTATTCCAGTGTAAACGGGTCGGCGTCTTGCCACACGGGGAAACGCCTTCGCAGGTCCTCTAAGGAATGCTTGTCCAGGAGGTTGCCGAAGATTACTTCCGCTTCGTTTCCGGCCTCCGAGAGCTTCTCTCCCAACGGGGAATAGATGGCCGAATGTCCGCGGTATTCCCCCCGGTCGTTTCCCGTACGATTCACAGCGCAGACGTAGGCCTGGTTCTCTATGGCGCGTGCCGGGAGCAGGGTATGCCAGGCCCGGATCCGTGTTTCGGGCCAGTTGGCCATGTAGATCAGCAGGTCGTAGGCCTTATTGACATTGCGGCTCCATACGGGAAAGCGCAGGTCGTAGCATACCTGAAGGCAGATGTTCCAGCCCAGGTAGTTCACCCACGGGCGACGGGCGCCGGGCGTGAAACGCAGGTGTTCGCCGGCCGGTGTGAACAGGTGGCGTTTGTCGTAATAAAAGGATTCTCCGGAGGGGGTGATAAAGAAGGCGCGGTTGTAGTATCGGTTGTTGTCCCGGGCAAGGAAGCTTCCGGTGAGGGCTGTGTGACATTCCCTTGCCCAGGTCCTGATGGTTGCCAGGGTAATTCCGTCCATCGTATCGGCTTGGGTTTCCACGTTCATGGAGCATCCGGTGGTGAACATTTCCGGTAGCACGACTAAGTTCGTTTGCCCGCTTACGCGGCGGACCAGGTGGCCGAAGCGGGCAAGGTTGTCCTGTCTGTCTTCCCAGGAAACGGGCGCCTGTATGCCGGTAATATGCAGGTTATCGGCCATGGTCGGCAAAGTTTCCCGGATGCCTGGGCGTCACGCCCCGGTAATAGGCCCGGATAGCGGGTATATCGGCCTCGGCGTTTCCCGTGGGGTAGAAGAGCGTTTTCACGCCTACTTCTTTCTTCAGGTAATCAATGTAGGCGAGCAGGATGGGCACGTTGGCTTTGATGGCGATGTAATAGAAGCCGCGTTTCCATTCCTGCGTCATCTTGCGCGTACCTTCGGGCGTAACGGCAAGGTGAAAGGTGGCGTGTCCGGATAACTCCTTTGCCATCCGGTCGGTTACCGAGGCATTGCCGCCCCGGTCGATCGGAATGCCTCCGATCCATTTAAAGAAGAGGTTCAGGGGAAAGAAAAACCATTCTTTCTTGATAAGGAAATAGGCTTTCCTCCCCAGCGAGGTATAGAGCAGTTTCCCGATAACAAGGTCCCAGTTACTGGTATGGGGGGCTACGCATATCACACATTTCGGCACATATTCGCCCATAGGACCTTTCCTCCAGCCCGCTATGCGGAACATCCATTTACTTAACATCTTTCTCATTCGTCTATTTCGTATGCGTCCTTTTGCCCAAGGGCGTAGCCCGGAGGAAGCGGGGCAACGATCCTGACGGCTGTTTGGGAGATGGGGTGAACAAATTCCAGGCTATGGGCGTGCAGGGAGATACCCCCGTCGGGGTTGGAACGTTTGGCTCCGTACTTCAGGTCGCCTTTGATGGGGCAACCGATCTTAGCCAGTTGGGAACGGATCTGATGATGCCGGCCGGTTTGGGGATGGATTTCCAGGAGGTAGTAGGCATCGGTTCGCCCGATCAGCTTATAGGACAGGACGGCTTGTTTGCTGTGTGGGCGTTCTTCGTCGTAGGAGTAGCTTTTGTTTTGCAATTCGTTGCGACTTATCCAGTGAATCAGTTGGCCTTCCTCCTGGGGCGGGGGGTTTTTGACCATTGCCCAATAGGTTTTCTTCACTTGTCCGAAGCGGAACATATCGTTCAGTCGGGAGAGCGCTTTGGAGGTTTTGGCAAAGAGGATGGCTCCGCTCACGGGTCGGTCCAGACGATGCGTTACGCCGACAAAGGCATTGCCCGGTTTTTGGTATTTCTCCTTCAGCCATTCTTTGAGTTGTTCCGAAAGCGGCGTATCGCCGGTTTTATCCCCCTGCACAATCTCTCCGCAGGCTTTACTAACGGCGATGATGTGATTGTCTTCGTAGATGATTTCCATGACGTTTTACGTATTCATTCCTCCGCAGCAATGGAGGGTTTGTCCGGTGACGTACGAGGATAAGTCGGAGGCGAGGAAGGTGGCTACGTTGGCCACGTCTTGGGGGGTTCCTCCCCGTCTGAGGGGGATTTGCCCGGCCCATTCGGCTTTCACTTCTTCCGGCAATCCGGCGGTCATGTCCGTAAGGATAAAACCCGGGGCGATGGCATTGGCACGGATTCCCCGCGAGCCTAATTCCTTGGCGATGCTTTTGGCCAGGGCGATCATTCCGGCTTTCGAGGCGGCATAGTTGGCCTGTCCCGCATTGCCGGAAACGCCAACCACGGAAGCCATATTGATGATGCTGCCGTTCTTTTGCTTCATCATAACGGGCGCAACGGCGTGTATGAAATTGAAGGCCGACTTGAGGTTTACCTGAATCACCCGGTCCCATTGATCTTCCGTCATGCGCAGGATCAGTCCGTCGCGTGTAATGCCTGCGTTGTTGACCAGGACGTCGATTCGTCCGAATTCCCTTACAATGTCTTTCACGGTTTGGTGTGCCTGGTCAAAGTCGGCGGCATTGGAGACGAATCCTTTGCCTTTTACGCCGAAGGCTTCGATTTCCTTTTGGGTGTCCCGACCGACTTCGTCAATCATCAAATCGGTAAACGCCACATCAGCGCCTTCCGAAGCGAATTTCAGGGCGATAGCTTTTCCTATGCCGCGTGCGGCACCTGTTACGAGCGCCACTTTACCTTTCAATAATGTCATATTCTATTCTATATTAATTCTATATTGATACATAGTTTCGAGTTCAACAGGCTATCAGGCAAGCTCCGGCGGAGTATCCGCCTCCGAAGACGCTGAGACCCAGTAAATCGCCTTTTTTAAAGCGATGTTCGTTTTGTGCATACACTAGGGCCGCGCTTACCGAGCCGGTATTTCCTAATTCTTCGATGTTGTGCAGGATCTTTTCATCCGGCAGATCCAGTTGCCTGGCAACGTTCGTTAGGATGCGCAAATTGGCCTGATGACCGATGAAATAGGAGAGTTGGGCGAGTGTGTATCCGTTTTTTTCCAGCAGATAGCGGATGTTTTTGGGCATATAGTTACAGGCTTGGATAAAAACGTCCCGTCCTTCCGGCATGAGGATGCCTCCGTGGCGGGGTCTCAGGTTTACGGCCTCCAGGCTTTTGCCTATGTGTCCGAGGCCTTCGGTATGGACGTCAACAACGACCCTGTCGGATTCCGTCATTTGTTCTTTTGAGAGGAAGAAAGCGGCGGCGGCGTCGCCCCAGAGATGTCCGGTTTGCGGGTCGGATTCGTTGCGGTAGGCCGAATTTTTATCGGCCGAGAGGATCAGGGCTTTGGAGGCTTTGTTCATGGCAAAATACCCTTGGATGATTTCCATTGCGTTCAGGAAAGAGGAGCAGGCCGAGGAGATATAGAAGGCCTTGGCCGGTTCGATGCGGTATTCCCGTTGCACTTCGTGTGCGGCCGTGGCTACCGTGTCGTAGGGCGAGTAGGAAGCCGAGATGATCAGATCGACTTCGGTCACGTCGTAGGACAGGCGGGCAAGGGCGTTGCGGACCGCGCATAAACTCATCGAGTTGATTGTTTCCCCGGATTGCGCCAGGGAGCGGCTACGGATGCCGGTGCGTTGTTCGATCCACTCGTCGGTGAGGCCGTTCACGTGGAGGAAATAGGCATTAGGCACACGTTCTTCGGGGACATAAAATCCCGTAGCATTAATAAACATGGCTGTGTTTACTTTATTTTTATTCCGTTGAATACTAAATGGATCACCTCATCCTTGCGATTGATTTTCCGGGAGACGGCGTCTCCCATCAGCCCCCGAATGTAGGGGACTTCCAATCCTTTCAGCGCATGATGAAGCACCAGGGCCGTTCGGTCGGCGTCGGCCACGTCAAACAATCCTTCGCTCACGCCATCGTTGAGGATTCGTTTGATCAGTTCGGTTTCTTTTTTATCGAATCCCTTGCGGACTTTTTCCACCCTCCATATATCGCGAAAGAAGTTGGCTCTCAGGGTGCCGTTGCGAACCACGAGCGATTTGACGGCGTCCAGGCGGATATAGATAAACGCCATCAACTTTTCGTCGGCCGGAAGTTCCTTGGCGGCTACTTCAAGGAGCATATTGTAGAGTTTCCCCACTTCGGTTTCCACTACGGCCTGATAGATGTCGTTTTTATTTTTGAAATAGGTATAGAGTGTGCGGCGTCCTTTTTGGGAAGCCTGGGCAATATCGTTCATGGTGGTATTATCCACGCCCATACGAGCGAACAATTGGCGGGCAACGTCTACCAGCATTTCACGAGTTTTGGATACGGTAATTGTCATCATGACTGCACATTTTAATGAAGAATGTGCGCAAAGTACATAAAAAAGATTCTATGTTGCAACTATGTGGTCAAAAAAACCTAAGCCGAACGCCTCCGAGACAAAAATCCGACACGCCTTCAAACCGCCACAACCTCCGCGAAAGGATCTTTTTCATTCTTGATCTCCTTACGGAATGTTCCGGAAGAAGAACTATTTTTTTTATTTTTCTTCAACGAACCCTCGGTGAAGAAAAAAAACTTTTTATTCCCCTTGCCGCGGCATCGGGGAGGAAAGTTTATTTTAAAAAATGTCGCAAAAGAGGGGGCGCGCTCCCCCATGCGAAAAAAAAACTATCTTTGTGAAATATCATTATTTACATACATTTACAGCCCTAATAACACACGACCATGATGACACGACGAAATTTTATCGAAAAATCCTTCACCGCAGGAGCGGGACTTGTGATGGCTCCCACCATCCTGCCGGCCTCGGTCTTCGGACCCCATGCTCCCTCCAACCGAATCCATATCGGAGCCATAGGTGCCGGACGAATCGCACGGGTTCACGACCTGCCAGGCGTCATGAAATACGACCTTGTTCGCCTCGTGGCCATAGCCGAGGTGGACACGCAACGGGCCGAAGACGGAAAGAAATTCGTGGAAGCGTATTACGCAAAAAAAAATACCCAACCCCCAAGCGAAGTAAAAACCTATCCGGATTACCGGGATCTGCTGGCCGATAAGGAAGTGGACGCCGTGGTCATCAGCACCCCGGATCACTGGCACGCCAAGAACGCCATCGACGCCGTACGCGCCGGAAAACACGTATACCTGCAAAAGCCCACCTCGCTCACCCTTGCCGAAGGACGAGCCATGAGCAATGCCGTCAACGCCAGCGGACGCATCCTCCAAATAGGCAGCCAGCAACGCTCCATGGAACAGTTTCGCGTGGCCTGCGAACTGATACGCAACGGACGCATCGGTCAACTCCAACGCATCGAAGTCCGCCTGCCGGGAGATCCCCCGGGGGGCAATCCCGCGGAAATGCCCATACCCAAAGGATTGAATTACGATAGGTGGCTCGGAGCAACGCCCTATGTCCCCTATACGGTCGATCGCGTACATCCCCAACAAGGATACGACCGCCCGGGGTGGCTGCGTTGCGAACAGTTCGGCGCCGGAATGATTACAGGCTGGGGAGCCCATCACTTCGACATCGCACACTGGGCCATGGACAAAGAATACGGCGGACCCATTGAAATATCCGGCAAAGCCGAATTTCCCACCGAAGGACTCTGGGACGTACACGGCTCCTACGAAACGGAAATGCTATACGATAACGGCGTAATCGTTAGCGGAATAACCGAAAGCCCTGACAAACCCAACGGATTGCTGTTTATCGGCAGCGAAGGCCGAATCTTCGTCAGCCGAGGCAACTACCGGGCCTCCCCCAACGACCCTATAAGCGTCCAAAGCGAAGCCCTGCAAGCCTCTAACCCCAAAATCCTCTCCCCACTGACCGAAAACGACCCCGTACGCCTCCAAGTCAGCACCGATCATCACGGCAACTGGATAGAAAGCATTCGCACAGGGAGCAAAAACATCACACCCGCAGAAGTGGCGCATCGCTCCTGCAGCGCCTGTCTGTTGCAACACATCGCCATGAAACTGAACCGGAAACTCTTCTGGGACCCCATCCGGGAACGATTCCATAACGACGATCAAGCCAATGACCTGCTCGCAAGACCTCACCGATATCCTTACAATTTTTAATCCGATTTTAACCCAATAAAAACATGAAAAGCCTGTTCTCCCTGCTGATCGCCTCGGCCACCCTCTGGAGCGCCTGCACCACAAGGGAAATCTCCCTGACGCTCCAAGCCGGCGAAACCAACCGCACGGACTGTGTCGTATCGGCCGATATCTCCGCCCTGAAACCAACCGCATCTTCCGTGATCACCCTCTATGAATGGATCGACCAAGGAAAAACAAGACAGGAACTGCCCTCGCAATACGCCCCGGAAGAAGGCGAGCCGCCCACCCTCTACTGGATACTGAACGGGGAAACCCCCGCGGGAAGCGTTCGCCGATTCGTTGCCGTCATCAAAGAACTCCCCCCCGGAACCGCCCCTGACCGGAAGCAGGCTATGGATCTGGTAGATACCCAAAAAACCCTGCGGCTGACAAAAGCCGGACAAGCCGTGCTGGAATATCATTACGCCCACCTCGATGCACCCCAGGGTGTGGATCCGGCCTTCGGACGAAGCGGCTTTATTCATCCGGCCTATTCCCCCGCCGGACATGTCCTTACCCAGATCCAACCGCAAGACCACCGGCACCATTTCGGCATATGGAATCCCTGGACACGCCTCATCTACGAGGGACAGAGCTACGACCTGTGGAACCTCGGCGACAAAACCGGAAGCGTGCGGGCACGAAGCATCGACCAAATATTCCGGGGAGACGTCTTCTGCGGATACACGGCCACCCTGGAGCATTACATCCTGAAACCGCAAGAAGAAGAACAAAAGGTCCTGAACGAATCCTGGAAGGTCAAGGCCTGGAACGTTCCAGAGGGATTCCTCTGGGATTTCGAGTCGCATTTGTTTCCCTCTACCCCCCAACCCGTCTTGTTGCAGGCTTATCGCTACGCCGGATTCGGATACAGGGCAAGGGCCGAATGGACAAAAGACAACTGCGAAATGTATACCTCCGAAGGAAAAACACGCCCCCATATCGACGGTACAACCGCCCGGTGGATCTATATCACAGGCGATACGCCCGGCGGTCGCTCCGGCCTGCTCTTTATGGGACATCCCAACAACTACAACGCCCCCGAACCGCTACGTATCTGGGACGAAAATGCCAACGGAGGACGAGGAGACGCCTTTATCAACTTCGCCCCCACCAAAAACAAGGACTGGGAACTTCAACCCGGCGGACACTACATCCTCAAATACAGAATCCTGGCCTACGAAGGCGAAATGACGCCCGAACAAGCCGACCGGCTCTGGCAGGACTTTGCCCATTCGCCAAAGGTCATCGCCCAAAAATAAAAGAACAAAGACAAAAACATGGAACCTTCCCTACCCCTGCTGGCCGGACTGCTGGCCGTGAAACTCATAACCCTCGACCCGGGACATTTCCATGCGGCCCTGGTGCAGAAAATATCCTATCCCCAAGTGGACCAAAAGGTGTATGTCTATGCCCCCGAAGGAGATGAACTCCGGGAACACCTGAAGATAATTCAGGGCTATAACACCCGCAGGGATAATCCCACGCAATGGACCGAAGTGGTCTACACGGGAGAGGATTACATGGAAAAAATGTTGTCGGAAAAGAAAGGCAACGTCCTGGTAATCGCCGGTAACAACGGAAAGAAAATCGAATACATCCGACAAGCCTTAGCCGCCGGAATGCATGTCTTGGCAGATAAGCCCATGGCAATCCGCCCCGAAGACTTTGAAAAGCTGAAAGCCTGTTTCCGCATAGCCGAACAAAACGGCCTCCTGCTCTACGATATCATGACCGAGCGCTTTGAAATTGCTACAATGCTGCAAAAAGAATTTTCCCTCCTGCCTGCCGTCTATGGCGAACAGCAAACAGGTACGATCGAGCATCCCGCCGTTGTAAAGGAAAGTGTGCACCACTTCCTCAAAACCGTCTCCGGAAATCCGCTCCGGCGACCCGCCTGGTTTTTCGATGCGGAACAGCAGGGCGCCGGCCTGGTGGACGTAACCACGCATCTGGTGGATCTGGTTCAATGGGAACTCTTCCCCGAACAAATCCTCGATTACCAAAAAGACGTCACTCTGCTGGAGGCCCATTCCCGGAGCACACCCCTTAGCCCGGAACAGTTCAGGGAAGTAACGGGGCTGGATGCCTATCCTGCTTTTTTGCAGAAAAACGTTTCCGCCGACACCCTTTACGTGGAAGCCAACGGCGTGATCGCCTACAAAATAAAAAACATACATGCCCGGGTGGCCGTTTCCTGGAATTACAGTCACCCCGAAGGAGGAGGCGATACGCATTACTCCATCCTGAAAGGAAGCAAAGCGCATTTAATTATCCGGCAGGGAAAAGAACAGGGATACCAACCCGTCCTTTTCATCCGGGCCACAGAAAGCGTTGAGCGGACAGCCTACGAAAAAGACCTGCAGGAAGCCGTCTCCTTTGTGGCCGGGAAATATCCGGGCATTAGCCTCCGGAAAACAGCCGAAGATACCTGGGAGGTTCACATCCCGGATAACTACCGCAACGGACACGAAGCCCATTTCGGGCAGGTAACGGAAAATTTCCTCCAATACGTGGAACACGGTCTCCCGGCATGGGAAACGCCAGCCATGATAGCAAAATATTATATAACCACCTGCGCCCTGAAAAGAACGCAGGACAAAAAAAACAAATAGACCATGATGAACAGAAATCGCTTACTCTTGAAATTATTCCTGCCCGTCGCCTTGCTGGCAACCCTCGCAGGATGTACAAACCCCAATGCAGGCACGTACAAAGACACCTCGCTCCCGTTCCTGGAACGAGCCGAAGGTTTGGTGTCCGAAATGACCCTGCAGGAAAAAATAGATATGCTAAGGTATGATTCCCCGGGGGTGGAACGCCTGGGTATCCCTGCCCATAATTTTTGGAACGAATGTCTGCATGGCGTAGGTCGTTCGGGACGGGCCACGGTTTTCTCCCAGGCCATCGGCATGGCGGCCATGTGGGACGACGAGGAAATGGGAGCCATCGCCGAGGCCATCTCGGACGAGGCGCGCGCCAAACACCACGAATATGCGTCGAGGAACAAAAGGGGCATCTACCAGGGACTGACCTACTGGACGCCCAATATCAACATCTTCCGGGACCCACGCTGGGGAAGGGGAATGGAAACCTATGGCGAAGACCCCTATCTCACGGCAGGACTTGCCGTCCCCTTTATCCGGGGATTGCAGGGGGACGATCCCCAATACCTCAAGCTAGTGGCTACGGCCAAGCATTTCGCCGTACACAGCGGCCCCGAATCCACACGCCACTCTTTTGACGTATGGCCGAGCGATTACGATATGGCGGAAACCTATCTGCCCCACTTCAAACGCGCCGTGCAGGAGGCCAAGGTCTACTCCGTGATGTGCGCTTACCAGAGTCTGCGGGGAGCGCCCTGCTGCGGAAGCCTTTTCCTTGAAAACCTGTTGCGCACGGAATGGGGTTTTGAAGGCTACATCGTTTCCGATTGCTGGGCCATTGCCGATTTCTTCATGGAACGGGCGCATCACGTGACCGCTACCCCCGAAGAAGCCGCAGCCATGGCCGTCAAGGCAGGAACCGACCAAAATTGCGGGAATACCTACCTCCACCTTGGAGCAGCCGTGGAACAGGGATTGATCACGGAGGAAGAACTCAACCTGCCCGTGACAAGGATACTCACGGCCATGATGAAACTGGGGATGTTCGACCCGGAAAAGGACGTGAAATACACACAAATCCCCTACGACGTGGTGGACAGCAAGGAACATCAGGCGCTTTCCTTGGACGCCGCACGCAAATCCATGGTGCTGCTGAAAAACGAAGGCAATCTTTTGCCCTTTAGCAAGGAGGTGAAGAAGGTAGCCGTAATCGGCCCGAACGCCGACGACCAAGAAGTCCTGTTGGGGAACTACAACGGATACCCCTCGCAGCCCAAAACCCCGTTGACGGGTTTGCGCGAGAAGTTGCCGCAGGCCCAGGTGATCTTTGCACAGGGTTGCCCCCTGGCCGAGAAGCTTCCTTATTTTGAAGCGATCCCCGCCGATTTCCTGTTTACCGACGAAACGGCTTCGCAGAAAGGGCTGAAGGCCGAATATTTCGCAAATAAAACCTGGGAAGGAACCCCCGCCCATACCCAAACAGACCCGAACATAGACTTTGTGTGGTGGACCACCCCGCCCTTTGAGGATATGGCTTACGATGATTTCTCCGTTCGCTGGACCGGTTGGCTGATCCCCCCCGTAACCGGCGAATACGCCCTGGGAGGCGAAGGATTTTCAGGCTTCAACCTCTACCTGAACGATTCCCTGGTTACGCGATGGAAAAATGAGCATCATCCGCGCAAGGTTTACGAACTCATGCACCTGGAAGGCGGTAAGGCCTACAATCTGCGCGTGGAATACCTGCAGGACCATACCGACTATGCCATCATGCGTTTGCTGTGGGATACGCCGAAGCCCCATCTGAAACAGGAAGCGGTGGAACTGGCAGCATCCTCGGACCTGGTGATCCTTTGTATGGGGTTAAGCCCTTTGCTGGAAGGCGAAGAGATGCCGGTTAAGGTGGAAGGGTTTGCCGGAGGCGATCGCCTAGACATACGTCTGCCCGAAACACAAACGGAGTTGATCCGCGAAATTCATAAGCTGGGGAAACCTACCGTGCTCGTATTGCTCAACGGGAGCGCTTTGGCCTTCAATTGGGAAGCCGAACACCTGCCGGCTATCATCGAAGCCTGGTATCCCGGACAGCAGGGAGGCGCGGCCTTGGCCGACGTGATCTTCGGCGATTACAACCCCGCCGGACGGCTGCCGGTAACCTTTTATAAGGATATAAAG
This sequence comes from Tannerellaceae bacterium, assembly GCA_031278605.1. Classification (GTDB taxonomy): domain Bacteria; phylum Bacteroidota; class Bacteroidia; order Bacteroidales; family Tannerellaceae; genus DFXE01. Next base: position 21,987 of record JAITKB010000034.1, on the reverse strand, counting down.
CAAATACCCGCCTTCGATAATTACGATATGCAAGGGAAAACCTACCGCTACTTCCACGACACCCCGCTCTATGAATTCGGCTACGGGTTAAGCTATACAACCTTTGCCTACCGGATAGACCCTGTGCCTGCTTCCGTCCAGGCCGGAGACGCCCTTGAGGTATCGGTGGAGGTCCGAAATACCGGACAGGTCGACGGCGACGAGGTCGTACAGTTGTACGTCTCCCTGCCCGGCAGTCCGCTGAAAACCCCCATCCGTTCCCTCCAGGGATTCAAACGCATCCACCTCAAAGCCGGAGAAGCGAAAACCGTGAACTTCACCCTGGAGCCGTTGCAGATCGCCGCCAGGGATACGGACAACCGGGCGCAGGTCCTGCCGGGCAAACTGCTTCTGTCGGTCGGCGGACGCCAGCCGGCTCCGGAAGCCATTGCCTCCGGACAGGTCGCACAGCAAGAGATAGAAATCACGGGAGAGGCTTATTATGCGGACTAAAACTAGGAAAGCCTTTTTGTCCTTTTTCTTCTGTTTCCTTTGCGCTTCGACCCTGATAGCCGAAGACGGCAGCCGGCTTTGGTTGCGCTATGCACCCCTTGAGAGGGTGGGATACCGCTTCGAGCGGGTGGTGGCCGACGAAACCTCGCCTACGCTTGGCGTCGCGCTCCGGGAGTTGCATACGGCCTGGAAGTCTTTCACCGGAGGGGAAATATCCTTCTCCGGCGTGACCGATGCAAACACAGCGCTGGTCGTAGGAACCGGCAAAAGCAAGGCGGTAAACGCCTTGCTCCCCCGAAAAGCCCTCAACGGGCTTGGGCGCGACGGCTTTTTGATTACAAGCGTCGGCTCCCACCTTGTGATTGCCTCCGAGGGCGACCAGGGGGTGCTTTACGGCGTGTTCCACTTCCTCCGCCTGATAGCCTCCGGGCTATGGACGGGGGAAACGATCCGGGAAACACCGGCCTATGAACGGCGTTTGCTGAATCACTGGGACAACCTCGACGGAAGCATCGAACGGGGATATGCCGGGGGGTCCCTCTGGCAGTGGAGCCAACTGCCCGACACCCTCTCGCCGCGCTACGAAGCCTATGCCCGCGCCAATGCCTCGGTCGGCATCAACGGAACGGTGTTGAACAACGTGAACGCCAATCCGCAGATACTCACCCGCCCCTACCTGGAAAAGGTAAAGGCCCTGGCCGAGGTCTTCCGCCCGTATGGATTGCAGGTATACCTCTCGGTCAACTTCTCCGCCCCCCAAACCATCGGGGGATTGCCCGAGGCCGACCCGCTGAATAAGGACGTCAGGCAATGGTGGCAAAAGAAAATGAAGGAAATCTACGCGCTGATACCCGATTTCGGGGGTGTGCTGGTCAAGGCCAATTCGGAGGGGCAATCGGGTCCGCAGGACTACGCCCGCACCCATGCCGACGGGGCGAATATGCTGGCCGACGCCCTCAAACCCTACCGGGGGATTGTGATTTGGCGGGCCTTTGTTTACAGTCCGACCCAGGAAGACCGGGCGAAGCAGGCCTATGGGGAGTTTGTCCCGCTGGACGGGCAGTTCCGCGACAATGTGATGATACAGATCAAGAACGGACCTATTGACTTCCAGCCGAGGGAGCCTTTCAGCCCGCTTTTCGGAGCGTTACGGCAGACGCCGACGATGGTGGAGTTTCAAATCACCCAGGAGTATCTCGGACATTCCAAGCAGTTGGTCTTCCTGGCGCCGCTTTTTGAAGAAACCCTCCGAAGCGATACCCGGGCGTGGGGGGAAGGCTCCACGGTGGCGCGATTGACCGACGCAACCTTCGGCTCCCGGCGCCTCTCGGCCATCGCCGGCGTAGCCAATACGGGCAGCGATGCAAACTGGTGCGGACATCCCTTCGCACAGGCCAACTGGTATGCCTTCGGACGCCTGGCCTGGAAGCACGACTTGACCTCGGAGCAAATCGCCGACGAATGGATACGCCAGACCTTCACCCACAACGAGGCTTTCCTTGACCCGGTAAAGGACCTGATGCTGACCTCGCGCGAAACCTGCGTGAACTACATGATGCCCTACGGCCTGCATCACATCTTTGCTTTCCGCCAGCATTACGGGCCGGAACCCTGGGGCGATATACCCGGGGGGCGAGCCGACTGGATGCCGTGGTATTACCACAAGGCCGATACCGGGGGGATAGGCTTCGACCGAACGCCAACGGGAAGCAACGCCGTAGCCCAATACCACGAGCCGTTGGCGGGGATCTATGCCGACCCGGCGCGTTGCCCCGAAAACCTCCTTTTGTGGTTCCACCGTGTCCCCTGGACGCATCCGCTGGCCAACGGCCTCAGCCTCTGGGAGAACCTCTGCTACCGTTACGACGAAGGAGTGCAAACCGTGCGCGCCTACCAGAAGGTGTGGGACCGCCTGGAGGGGTTTGTCGACCCGGAACGTTTCCTTCAGGTGCAATCCCGGCTGCGAACCCAGGCCCGCGACGCCCTGGTATGGAAAGACGCCTGCTTGTTGTATTTCCAAACCTTCTCCCGTCGGCCCATCCCCTACGAGCTGGAACGCCCGGTGCACGACCTGGAGGACCTGAAGCGGCAGATAAGCGCCGTGCACGGAGGGCGTTTGTGATGAAGAAAACCTGGAGATGGTTCGGGAAGAAGGACCGGATAACCTTCGATATGCTCCGACAAATCGGCGTGGAGGGCATCGTAACCGCCCTGTACGATACGCCAAACGGCGAGGTCTGGGAAACGGAAGCGATCCGGGAAGTGAAACACACCATCGAAAACGCAGGATTCCACTGGGCCGTGGTGGAGAGCCTCCCCGTAGCCGAGACGATCAAATACGGAGGGAAAGACCGCGACACCTGCATCGAGCACTATAAGCAAAGCCTCGCCAACCTGGGCCGCGCCGGCATACGCACCGTTTGTTACAACTTCATGCCCGTTATCGACTGGATACGCACCGACCTGGCCTGTCCCTGCCCGGACGGCACGACTTCGCTTTTCTTCAGCAAGACGCGCTTTGCCTATTTCGACTGCCATATCCTTGGGCGCAAGGACGCAGCAAGGGATTATACCCCGCAGGAAATGGCACGGGTCGAGGCCTTGGCCCATACCATCACCCCCGCAGAGGAAGAGGCCCTGGTGGATACCATCATTGTAAAGACCCAGGGGTTTATCCACGGCAATATCCGCACGGGCGAACGCCATCCCGTGGCCCTTTTCCGCCGCCTGTTGGCCCCGTACGAAGGCATGAAGGCCGAGGATTTGCGCGACAACCTGCGTTACTTCCTCCGGGAGGTGATACCCGTGTGCGAGACCTGGGGGATCAACCTCTGCATCCACCCCGACGATCCGCCCTGGCCCGTGTTGGGTTTGCCGCGGATTGTGACCGGAGGCGAGGACATCGCCCGGATCCTCCGTTGCGTGGACAATCCCCGCAACGGACTGACTTTCTGCGCCGGTTCCCTCAGCGCCGGAGCGGGGAACGACCTCCCGGACCTGGCGCGACGGTTTGCCGGACGCACCCACTATGTGCACCTTCGCAGCACGGAGCTTTTGCCCGGGGGCGACTTCCGGGAAGCCTCCCACCTGCAAGGAGGCGGACGCCTGGTGGAAGTGGCGCGAATCTTTGAAGAAATCCATCCCGGCCTCCCCATGCGCATCGACCACGGACGCCTGATGTTCGACGACGCCACCCGGGGCTACAACCCCGGATACTCCTTCTTCGGACGCATGTACGCCCTGGCGCAGATGGACGGCGTGCTGGCGGCCATCCATTCCCTTGAATCCCATCAACCTCTTTTAAAAGAAAAACAATGAAACCCATGACGAATTTCAGTATTGCCGGAAAAGTAGCCGTGATCAGCGGCGCCGGCGGAGTGCTTGGCGGAAGCATCGCCAAGAGTTTTGTACAGGCCGGAGCCCGGGTCGTTGCCCTGGACGTCCGCCGGGAGCCGCTTGAGAAGCGGGTGGAAGAACTCCGAGCCTCGGGCGGGGAAGTCCTCGGCATTACAGCCGATGTGCTGGAGGTCGAAAGCCTGGAAAAAGCGGCCGCCGAGGCGGTGACCCAATGGGGAACCATAGACGTCCTGCTCAATATCGCCGGAGGCAACCTCCCCGGAGCAACCCTGGCCCCGGACCAGAGCTTCTTCGACTTGCAAATAACCGACTGGGAAAAGGTCACCGCCCTGAACCTCAACGGAACCGTTTACCCCTGCCTGGTCTTCGGCAAGATCATGGCAAAACAAAAAAGCGGATGCATCGTCAACGTATCCTCCATGACGGCCTACTCGGCCATCACGCGCGTGCCCGGCTATTCGGTGGCCAAGGCCGGCATCAGCAATTTCACGCAATGGCTGGCCACGGAAATGGCGCTCAAATACGGCGACGGCATACGGGTAAACGCCATTGCACCGGGCTTCTTCATCGGAGACCAAAACCGAGCCGTCCTGCTCAACCCCGACGGAAGCCTCACCGAACGGAGCCAAAAAGTATTAGCCAAAACCCCCATGAAACGCTTCGGAGACATCACCGAACTAAACGGAGCCGTACAATTCCTGTGCAGCGAAGCCGCCTCGTTCATCACCGGAGCCCTACTCCCCGTCGACGGAGGATTCTCCGCCTTCAGCGGCGTTTAGCTGCAGTGCACAGGAGCAAAACTTCCTGTGCACTCCGGCAAAACTTCCTGTGCACTCCGGCAAAATTTTCTGTGCACTCCGGCAAAACTTCCTGTGCACTCCGGCTTCGGCTCCTGTGCACAGGAGCCGAAGCCCCCTTTCAGAGAAAAGGAAAGGGAGCCGGGGAGTGAGGGTTAGACGCTTTATAATTAGACGATTAGCGAATTCTGAACGATCCCCGGCAAAAACCCGAGGAAACATCCCTTGCGTTTTTCCGCAACGAATGTCTACTTTTGGGGTATTATAAACTTTAAATGCAAATCCAATGATCGTAGGGATTCCCAAAGAAATCAAAAACAATGAAAATCGCGTCGCTCTGACGCCCGCCGGCGCCAAAGAATTCACACAAAGAGGACATACCGTCTACCTCCAACAAGGAGCAGGCCTGGGAAGCAGCTTCGCCGACGCCGCATACCAAGACGCCGGAGCACGTCTGCTCCCCACGGCCGAAGACGTATACCACACGGCCGAAATGATTCTGAAAGTAAAAGAACCCGTGCCCGCAGAATATCCGCTGATAAGGCCCGGACAACTCCTGTTTACCTATTTCCATTTCGCCTCGGACCGGAAGCTAACGCTCGCCATGATGGAACGCAAAGCCGTCTGCCTGGCCTACGAAACCGTGGAAAACAACGACCATGCACTCCCGCTGCTGATCCCCATGAGCGAAGTGGCCGGGAGAATGTCGGTGCAGGAAGGAGCACGTTTCCTGGAAAAACCCCAAGGCGGAAAAGGCATCCTCCTGGGCGGCGTGCCGGGGGTCAAACCCGCCAGAACACTCATCATCGGAGGAGGCGTCGTGGGGTATCATGCCGCACGGATGGCCGCCGGACTGGGCGCCGATGTGACCCTTGCCGACCTCTCCCCGGCGCGTCTGCGCTACCTGAGCGAGGTCATGCCCCCGAACGTGAAAACACTCTACTCCTCCACCCACAACCTGGAACAAGAACTGCCCGCTACGGACCTGGTAATCGGCGCCGTACTCGTGGCCGGAGCCAAAGCGCCACACCTCCTCACACGCCCCATGCTCCAGCTGCTGAAACCCGGTAGCGTGCTCGTGGATGTGGCCATCGACCAGGGAGGATGCTTCGAAACCTCTCGCCCAACCACCCATGCCGACCCGGTATACACGGTCGACGGGGTGATTCACTATTGCGTGGCCAATATCCCCGGCGCCGTCCCCCAAACCTCCACACTCGCCCTCACCAATGCCACCCTGCCCTACGCCCTGAAAATAGCCGGGGAAGGTTGGCAAAACGCCTGCCGAAAAGACCCGGGCCTGGCCAAAGGACTCAATATCGTGGAAGGAAAGATTGTCTACCCCGCCGTGGCCGAAGCCTTCGGCCTTTGAAGATCCGTCCCGAAGAGGAAAAACGGCAAAAAAAAGATGGGGCCGCCTCAAAAGGCAGCTCCATCTCTCTTTTTGCCGAAAGGACGCCGTCGTTCTCCTTACAACTCCCGAATCCAGATGTTGCGGAAACTAATCGGCGGGCTGGGATCGCCATGACTCTGGAGAATAATGGGACCCGGACCGTGCTTGACCACCCTGGGGAAACCGATGTATTCGGTCGTGCCCAATATCGCCGTGTGGTTCTGAAGCAAGACGCCATTTTGCAGCACCGTGACATAGGGGGGGATGCGGTAGGCGCCGTCCTCCTTGAATATCGGGGCGGAGTAGATGATGTCGTAGACGTTCCATTCGCCCGGTTTGCGCATGACGTTTACCAGGGGAGGCGTTTGCTTGTAGACGCTTCCGGTTTGGCCGTTCACGTAGGTCTCGTTGTTGTAGCAGTCCAGTATCTGAATCTCATACAGCCCCTGCAGATAGACGCCGCTGTTGCCGCGTGCCTGGCCGCGACCGGTGATCTGTTCGGGGATTTGCCACTCGATGTGCAGTTGGAAGTTCTCAAACTTCTGCCGGGTTTGAATATCCCCGGTCTTCTTATCCACCGTAAATACACCCTCGTGCACGGTCCATTGCGCAGGTTCCCCCTTGGGCGTTTCCCAGGCCGAGAGATCCTTGCCGTCGAACAGCACAATCGCATCGGAAGGAGCGGCCTGGGCAACACCCGGCGTCACAACCTCCGGCTGAGGCGTCCAATATTCCGACATGCCCGGCCTCATCTGTTCGGGTTTCGGGTATTCTTTCTGTTGGGCGTTCAGCCCCGTACAGGCTGCGCAGGCGATGGTCGCCCATAGCGCTTTGGAAATAAAACTTTTCTTTTTCATCCTGAATTTGATTTTCCTGGTTCTTAAATTTCAATGTGCGCAAAGGTATAAAAGAATCCCCGTTGGACAAGTCGGCCCTATGGCTTAATTTTGCCCTTACACCCAACAGATAGACAGAAAGCTATGAACCGTTATTTTATCTACCTTGCCTACAACGGCAAAAATTACTGCGGATGGCAAATACAACCCAACGCCCCCAGCGTACAGCAAACCCTGGAAAAAGCGCTGGGTATATACCTGCAAAGACCAACGCCCGTGGTGGGAGCCGGACGCACAGACGCCGGAGTGCACGCCCGAGGAATGGTTGCCCATTTTGACGGGGAAGAAGGAGAGGAAAAAACCGGAAACCTGCCCCTGCTGACCGGAAAACTCAACCGTTTGCTGCCGAAAGACATTGCAATAGCGCAAATCCTGCCCGTCCGAAGCGACGCCCACGCCCGCTTCGACGCCCTCTCGCGAACGTATCATTATTATATAACCTCCCACAAAAACCCCTTCAACCAAGACCAGGTGTGCCGCCTGGCCGGAGACCCGGATTTTGAAGCCATGAACAAAGCCTGCGCGGAGTTATACCCTTATACCGACTTTAGCAGCTTCAGCAAACTCCACAGCGGGGCAAAGACCAACCTTTGCCACATAACACACGCCGCCTGGGAAAACCAGGGGGACGTATGGCGGTTTACCATTACTGCCAACCGCTTCCTGCGCAACATGGTACGCGCCATCGTTGGGACTTTGCTCGATGTGGGGCGAGGCAAACTGACAAGCGAAGACTTTCGCGCCGTGATCGAAGCCGAAAACCGGGCAAAGGCCGGATGCTCCGCACCGGCTCACGCCTTGTTCCTGGAAAATATTACCTACCCCGAAAGCGTGTTTCAGAAATGATACGCTATATTTGGACACGAAATAATAATCAACGCTCAAATGAAACGATATAGCCTTCTCTTGTTCCTCGGCCTCTGCTCCCTGTGCACAGGGGCGCAGGATATGAAAACACTTTTCACGCAAATCCCCGACGCTTACCTTCCCCAACTGGAAATAGCCTGGCGGAAAGACCTGGCGGAACTGTTCCTCGCAGGAAAAGACGCACGCCTGCAAAATACCATGGGAGGATACTCCCAACTACAACAACTGACCGACAACTACCTGATGCTCCGGGTGACGGAACGAAGCGTCGTGGAGTTGAAAATGCTCCCTCTGATCAACCATACCTATATTATATGCATGGTTACGACTATCGAAGGACCGGCGCCCGACAGCCGGGTGTCCTTCTATACCACCGAATGGCAAAGGCTCGATCCCTCCGCCCTCTTTACCCCCGTGCCCCCCGAATGGTTCCTCAACGATCCGGGCGAAGCCGACAGCGACGCCTTCCGGGACGCCATCGCCCGTCTGGATATGCATTTAATAAAATATAGGTTAAGCCCCGAAGACCTTACCCTGACGGCTATCTACGCCACACCCCTGTATCTGAACGAAGAAGAAAGGCAAAAAACCCTCCCTTTCCTGAAAGAAAACCCCAAGGTATATACCTGGAACAGGTCCTGTTTCCGCTGAAACAGACCACCTTTGCCCCGCATCGCCCTTTCCCGTCCCGGAGGTTGCCGGTTTTGTATAAAATGAAAAGATATTTGGAAACAGATTGTTGTAAATTTTTAATGAAAAAGATTGGAAAAGCCATGTTGTTTAAAAATATTCTTATATTTGCTGAATCACTAAATAACAATAAAATCTTTATTTTATGGTACAAAATATTATTACGGATGAGGCTCCTATGGGTGTATTGCATAACGCTTTGGCTTATGGCACCACGGTAAAGGGAGATGTTACGACCGACGGTGATTTTCGTCTGGACGGAAGAATTGAAGGCACGATCAGTTGTGGTGGAAAAATTGTCATCGGACCAACGGCGCAGGTTGAAGGGGATATCATCTCCGTAAATGCCGAAATACTGGGCCAGGTAGTTGGAAGCATCACCACCAGCGAGGTGCTGGTACTTAAACCTACTGCGATTATAAAAGGTATCATTACAACACGGGATCTGGTAGTTGAACCAAGCGCCAAGTTCTCCGGAACATGTAACATGCTCCTGAATGATGCCGATACGGAAACGGATATGAGCTTACCTGTTAACTCAGGTTCGTCGACAAACAATCTCCTACCTGTCGACGGCTTCACCCTTGGGCCGGGTCGCACGTTCAATAGCGAAGATTAATTATGTGCGAAAAACAAGAGCGATTGAATCGGATTCAATTGCTCTTGTTTTCATTTCGGCCCGGTTCCTTTTTCAGGAAACCGGGTTTTCGTTTTTTTATATTTCCAGGGAATAAGGGGCACGCAAGGGGGCGCTACGGAGTTTGTTCGCCTCGCTGTCCAGGAAGAACTCTTCCTTCTCCGGATTCCACGTCAATTTACGGTTCAACTCATAGCAAATGTTCACCACCTGACACAACGATGCCGTACGGTGTCCGATCTCTACGGTGCTGAGGGGTTGTCGGCGTGTTTTGATGGCATTCAGGAAGTCGTTGTAATGGTCGTCGCTCCGGTAAAGTTTGATTTCGTTCTCTCCAATTACCTGTTCCTGAAGTTTGGCCGGGATCGTATCCAGGAAGCTCCGGCTGATGTCTATCACCCCGTCGCTCCCGATAAAGCGAACCGCATTTCCTTCCGATTCCCGGAAGCGTTCGTGGCTCATCACGGTCCCGTTGGCATAGCGCATGGTGAGGGGGATGCGGCGTTCCGGCTCGGCAGGGATAAATTCTATCGGCCCCGAATCGTCCATTCCCATGGCCCATTGTGCGATGTCGAACATGTGAGCGCCCCAGTCGGCCACCATGCCTCCGCCGTATTCCTTGTAGTTTCTCCAGTTGGGATACACCCGTAGTTCCATGGCGGGGGCGAGTTCCTCGTTGTAGGGATTCATGGGCGCAGGGCCAATCCACTGTTCCCAATTCAGCGTGGGCGGAACGGGTTGGGCGGGCAAATCGTATTTCACGGGAGGAGGACCCACGGAGACCCGGATTGCTTTTACCTCGCCGATGTATCCGTTGCGGACCAGCTCACAGGCATGGCGGAAGTTGCGCCAGGAGCGCTGCATATTCCCAACCTGCAACACCCGGTTGTATTTCTTTACGGCATGGACCATGGCTCGACCTTCTTCGATGCTGTGCGACATGGGTTTTTCCACGTACACATCTTTTCCTGCGCGGCAGGCTTCAATGGTTTGTATCGCGTGCCAGAAATCGGGCGTGCAAATGATCACGGCGTCAATATCCCGGCGGGCGAGAATCTCCTTGTAATCGGCGTATTGTTTGAAGCCTTTGTAGGCTTTTCCCTTGGCCTTTTCCGTTTCTTTTTCCACGATTTCCTGCATGGATTGCAAGCGGCGCGATTCGCAGTCGGCGGCGGCAATCAGGTTGGCGCGTTTGGCAAATTCGGGGGCTAACGTCCAGCGGCCTTGTGAGCCGCAACCGATAATACCCAGATTCAGTTGGTCGCTCGGAGCGAGAAAGCGACCGCCGCCCAAAACCCGGCGGGGGAGGATGGTAAATGCGGCCATAGTAAATGCTCCATTTCGGATAAATTTCCTTCGATTCATGAGATATAGATTTAAAAGTTAGTAATCGCCACAGGGCTATCTGAGGCAAAACTATAAAAAAAAGGGATATCATCAGCCTGGGAATCATTTTAATTTCCAGCCCTGTATCCCTCCCGGGCGATTTGTTTACCTTTGCTTGGAAACACTATTGGAAACACTAGAAGAAACGGCATGAACAGCAAGCATTTTACAGCATTAGCCCTGGCCCTGGCCCTGGCCTTGGGGGCAACCCTTCCGGGTTTTGCCCAGACGGAGAATCCTCCGGGAAGACTTCTTTATAAGACCGAGATGTTCACCTCGGCGGCTTCGGGGCGATACACGCCTTTCTGGTTGGTGAGCAACCGCTACGGGCTGGTGCCTTTGCCGGCCGGCAACGGGTATATGAGCGCCGGATTGAGCTACGGGGGTTTGCCGGGTGGGGGATTCCGTTGGGAGGCAGGCGTGGATTTGGCCCTGGCGGCGCCTCGTTACCGGAAGGTATTTGTCCGGCAGCTTTACGCCGAGCTGAGGTATCGTTCCCTTTCATTCACCCTGGGGAGCAGGGAAGAGGGCGGAGGCTTATGGGAGAAAAGCCTCAGTTCGGGCGATATGGTTTTCTCCTCCAATGCCCGTCCCATTCCCAAGGTCGAGCTCCGTTTGCCGGATTATGCCCCGGTGCCGAAAACCGGCGGAAGGCTGGCGGTGAAAGGGGATTTCTCCCTCGGTCGATCCTTCGACAGGGATTACCTGGCTTGGTTTGTCGGCGACCAACAGGTCTATATAAAGGATATCCTGTGGCATCACAAGGCGATTTTCTTCCGGATCGGGTCGCCGGGTCGCCTTGCGTTGTTTTTGGAGTTGGGGATGCAGCACGGCGTGCAGTGGGGGGGGACGTCCACCGACCCGGCTGTGGGACGGCAACCTCAGTCGCCCGCCGATTTCCTCCGGGTTGTAGCCGGGATGGCGGGCAGCGAAGAGGCCTCGGAAATGGACCGGAGCAATGCCCTGGGCAATCAATACGGCTCCTACGACATCCGGCTGACCTACAAACGGGAGCATTGGGCCCTGCAAGCCTACCACCAGCATTACTTTGAAGACAAATCGGGGATGATCTTCCTCAACGGGAGGGACGGCCTGTGGGGTATTGGTTTGGAGCTTGAAGGCCGGCCTTTGTTGCAGAAACTCCTTGTGGAATGTTTGGACACGCGCAACCAAAGCGGTTCATTGCACTTCATTGCCTTCGACCACGAGGCCTATCCGGGCATAGGCGGCGGGGCCGACCGCTATTATAACAACCAGGAGTACACCACGGGCCTGTCTTACTTCAACCGCAGCCTCGGCAGCCCGCTTCTTCCTTCGCCGGAGTACAATACCGACGGTTCGCCGGGCTTCCGGAACATCCGGGTGTACGCCTGGCATCTCGGATTCTCCGGCCGGCTTTCCTCTCCCCTGGCCTATCGGGTGCTGTTCACCGGGATGGATTCCTGGGGGACGCCCTATCGTCCGTTCCTGAACAACCGCAAGGGTCTTTCGGCCCTGGTGGAGATCGGCTTCCGCCCCTCCCGTCTTCCGGGGTGGCGCTTTACGGGCAGCCTGGCTGCCGACGCGGGGGAGTTTACGGGTCAAACCCTCGGCTTCGGCTTCGGGGTTGCCAGGGGAAACTTCTAAGGGAGGAACTCCGGCCACAGGGCCGAGGCAATGACGGCCTGGGTTTGTTCGGCTAATTCCTGCAATTCCCTGGCTCCTTGCCGGGTGCGGTCCTGGGTGGCAAGGGGAGGGTGGATAATCATTTCCATGCGGTGCGGTTTCACCCTCAGGGCCCCGATGGGCAAGACGCGGTAAGGGCCGTTCAGGGTGATGGGCAGGATGGGCAGATGCAGGTCGGCAGCGATTTGGAAGGCTCCTTTCTTGAAGCGTTGCATTCGTCCGTTGGGCGTGCGCGAGCCTTCCGGGAATATGGCTATGGAAGCGCCTTTTTGGAGTGAGACTTCGGCTTCTTTCACGCTGCGGGCCGCCGCCTGGGGCGTGGAATGTTCCACAAAAATAAACCCGGCAGCCCGGCAGGCGGCGCCCACCAGGGGTATTTTGCGAAGTCCTGCCTTCATCATCCATTTAACGGGAACGCCCAGGAAGCCATAGATAAGGAAAATGTCGAAAGCCCCCTGGTGATTCGACACAAAGACATAGGATTGATTCCTTCGGATATGTTCGCGTCCGCTCACCTTGACGGGGCAGAGCGCCAGGGCGCAAACCGTTCGCGACCAGAGCATCCCCGGGTAATAGGAAAAGATGCGTTTGCCTCCCAGCAAACAGCCTGCGAGGGTAACCAGGGCCGTAAGCAGGGTAAGAACCAAAAAAACGGGTAAGAAAAACACCCAGAAGTATACCGGGTAAATTGTGCGTGTCATTCGATATCTGAGGATTAATTACGGGTGGTAAAATTAGATCTTTTTCGTTTTCCTGCCAACGTCTTTCGTGGGAAAAGCCGGCTTTTCCCCGCCTGCGTCCCGCGGCTTCGGTTTGCTGCGAATTCGCAGCCGCTCGGCTGCGAACTTGCAGCCGCTCGGCTGCGAAATCGCAGTCGCTCGGCTGCGAAATCGCAGCCGCCCGGCTGCGAAATCGCAGTCGCTCGGCTGCGAATTTGCAGCAACCCCAGGCAAGACTTATCTTTGTATCAAATACATTTAAAGAATACGGATATGATATCGGAAAACCCCGTGACGGATACACTGTATAAAAGGATACATCAACTCCCGCCGAGAGTGCAGCATGAGCTATCGGATTACATCGAATTTTTGTCGCAAAAGTACCAAACGGATAAACCCGGCAAACCTTTTTTCGGCTGCATGAAAGGTACGGTTACCTGGATGAGCGACGATTTCAATGACACACCGGATGACTTGAAAGATTACATCGAATGAGATTGCTGATAGACACACAAGCGTATATCTGGTTTTGAGATCCTTCCTGTTGAACCAGCCCATTTGATTAAGCACTACCCCATTCACTGCATTTGGAAGGAATAGCCCCCATCCCCCCAACGCGGGGGAGGCCTCGTCTTTTTTTTATTACTTTTGCTTCCCGATAAATAATAAAAAAGCAACGCATAATGAAAACAAATTTAAGTTCCCGGATTTCACTCACACGAATACCTGCGCGGTATTATCGTCCGGCCAATGACTACGAACAGTCGGTAGTCACCCGCTTTGAAAAGATCCCTACCCTGGTGTGCGAATCCACCGACGAAGGCTCACGGCTTATTGCCGGAGAAATCGCGGCGCAAATCCGCGAAAAACAAACCAACCACCAAGCCTTCGTCCTGGCCCTGCCGGGAGGACGGACCCCGCAAAGCGTTTTCAGGGAATGGATCCGCCTGCACAGGGAAGAACAACTCAGCTTCCGGAACGTAATCGTGTTTAACCTCTATGAGTTTTACCCGCTTAGCTCGGAGGCTTACAGCAACTTGGCTTACCTGAAGGATTATTTCCTGGATCATGTGGATGTGTTGCCCGAAAACATTTATTCCCCCGACGGGTTTATGCCCAAGGAACACCTTCTGGATTTTTGCCTCCACTACGAACAGGAAATCAAACGGGTCGGCGGCATAGACGCCGTCCTGCTGGGCATCGGACATGCAGGCAATATCAGTTTCAACGGTCCCGGCTCCGGCGCCAATACCGCCACGCGTTTGATCCTGCTCGATAACGATTCGCGCAAGGAGGCGGCCCGCATCTTCGGATCGGTAGAGAATGTGCCGGCCGGGGTTATCACCATGGGCATGTCCACGTTGCTGAACGCCCGGCAAATCCGCCTGATGGCCTGGGGAGAAAGCAAAGCCGGGATCATCCGGGAAGCCGTGGAAGGCAATGCCTCCGACAGCCTGCCGGCATCCTGTCTGCAAAGCGCCCGCAACGTCCGGGCCGTTATAGACCTCACGGCCGCCGGACAACTCACGCGCATCGACCGTCCCTGGCTGGTAACAAGCTGCGAATGGGACAATAAGCTGATACGTCGGGCCATCGTCCGGCTCTGCCGGCTGACCGGCAAGCCGATCCTGAAACTGACCAATAAGGATTACAGCGAAAACGGATTGGGAGAACTCCTGGCCCTGTACGGCTCGGCCTACAACGTGAACATTAAGATATTTAACGACATACAGCACACCATCACCGGATGGCCGGGCGGGAAGCCCCATGCGGAGGACTCGAATCGCCCCGAACGAGCGCTGCCTTATCCCAAAAAGGTGATCATCTTCAGCCCCCATCCCGACGACGATGTGATCTCCATGGGCGGCACCTTCCATCGCCTTTGCCGGCAGGGACACGAGGTGTATGTGGCCTATCAGACCTCCGGCAATATTGCCGTGGGCGACGAGGAAGTGCTCCGCTATTGCGAATACCTCTGCGACGTATGCCGCCGCTACTCGCCCGGCGAACAAACCCTGCGACAGAAAGCCGAAGAAATCATCCGCTACCTGCGCCACGAAAAGAAGGAAGGCGAAAGGGAAAAAGACGATGTGCTCTTCATGAAAGGCACCATCCGACGGGAAGAAGCCCGCGCGGCGGCACGTTATTCGGGAATCACGAACGAGTCACGCATCCGCTTCCTTGACCTTCCCTTCTACGAAACCGGCACGGTGAAGAAGAAAGACCTGGGCGAGGAGGATGTGAAAATCGTTCGCAACTTTCTGCAGGAGATACGGCCCGACCAGGTCTTCGTAGCCGGCGACCTGGCCGACCCGCACGGGACGCACAAGGTATGCCTCGACGCAGCCTTGGCCGCCATCGACGAGTTGAAGGATGAAGCCTGGATGAAGCAATGCCGCATCTGGATGTATCGCGGGGCCTGGGCGGAATGGGAAATGGATCACATCGAAATGGCCGTGCCCATCAGCCCCGAAGAACTGCGCAGCAAGCGGAATGCCATCCTGCGCCATCAGTCGCAGGCCGAAAGCGCCCCGTTCCTGGGGAACGACGAACGCCTGTTCTGGCAACGCGCCGAAGACCGCAACCGCGCTACGGCCGACCTCTACCGGCAGTTGGGCCTCGCCGCCTACGAAGCCATCGAGGCTTTCGTGCAATACATACCCCTTCCATAAAAAGTGGCAAAGATCCTGGGAATCCTAAAGAACCAGGCGCTGGCTGTGGCCATGCTCCTGGGAGTGGCGGCTTATCGGTGGATAAGCTGCCTTGCTTTCCTTACGCCCTATCTGATATTTGCCATGTTGCTGCTGACCTTCTGCAAACTGTCGCCCCGCGCCGTGGCAGTTCGCCCTGCCCACGGCTGGCTGCTGCTGATCCAATTGATCGGCAGCATGGCGGTATATGCTCTGCTGATGTGGTACAATCCCGTGGTGGCGCAGGGCGCCTTTATCTGTGTACTGGCGCCCACGGCTACTTCGGCGGCCGTTGTTACGGGATTATTGGGAGGCAACGTGGGGTTTCTCACGAGTTATTTGCTGTTGTGCAACCTGGGCGTGGCGATGCTTGCCCCGTTGTTTTTGCCCCTGGCAGGCTCCCATGCGGATTTGTTGTTTACGGATTCCCTGTTCCACATCTTTTGTCGGGTAGCTCCTGTGCTGCTTTGTCCCTTGCTGTCGGCTTGGTTTATCCGCTACGCCCTGCCCGGGGTGAATGCCCGGATGCAGCGCCTGGGGAACCTCTCGTTCTACCTCTGGGCGATAGCCCTCACGGTGGTGACGGCCAAAACGGTGGGATTCCTGGCCGACGAAGAGAATCCCGATTACCGCACGGAGATAGCGCTGGCTCTTGTGTCGCTGGGGATCTGTGCGGGTCAGTTTCTGCTGGGCCGCCGCATCGGGCGGCATTACGGCGACCCGGTTTCCTGCGGGCAGGGTTTGGGGCAGAAGAACACCATCCTGGCTATCTGGATTGCCCAGGCTTATCTTCATCCGGTTTCTTCGGTGGCTCCTGCCGCCTATGTTTTGTGGCAAAACATCATCAACAGTTATCAGTTGTGGAAGAAGCGGCAGCGCTCATAAACGAACGATTTCCCTTAACTCCATCAGGTCCCGGATGACGATGCCGGGCGTTTCCTTCCCCTTCCCTTGTTCATCTCCTTCCCATCCGGACTTTTTCAGCCAGACGGTGTGGCATCCGAGGCTTGCGGCCGGGAGGATGTCGTTCGTGTAGGAGTCGCCAACGACGAGGACCTCTTCGGGGAGAAGTCTCAATTGCTCCAGCCCCAGCCGGTAAATCGCCGGGTCGGGTTTGCGAACGCCCACCGCGGCGGATTCAATCACACAGGCAAACACTTCTTCCAGGCGGAAATCCGCCAGGACGGCGTGGAGGTTGCCGTAGAAATTCGACACCAACACGAGGGGATACCGTGCGGCCAGGGGTTGCAGGAGTTTTTGGCCAAGGGCGTTGACGGTTGTTTGGGCATAGGAGAAGCCCCGGGCGGAGATGGCTGCGGCCAGGGATAGGGTGTGTTCCTTCTTTGCCAGGAGGTTTTGATCCTTTAGCCACTGGAGCTGGAGCTGCGCTTTGCTTTCCAGCAGGAGGCGGAAGCCGAGGGAAGGGGATACTGCGCCGTCGTGCCCCAGCGTTTGCTCGGCGTGGACGTAGGCTTTGCGGAAGGATTCCTTTGTCACGGGGATTCCCAGGGTTTGATAGGATTCCCACAGCACCTCTGCCCAGTGCGTGCCGTTGGTGTCTATCGTGCCGCCGTAATCGAAGAGGATGCCTTTCAGGTTGCTTAAGTGGAACATGTTTCTTTCGGTTGGTTGTTTAATTGTTCGGTGAAGGTGGTGCAAAAGTGTTCGTGTTTTGCGACCATGTACACCAGCAGGAGGTTCATAAGGGTAAGCTCAAACACGAAGTAGAGCCAGGGAAGGTCGACCAGAAGGGCCAGGAAAAGGACGATGGAGCGCGTATTGAACGACAGGATGTTGGCGTACTTCATCAGCGGGAGGCTTTCCCGGCAGAAGGATTCCCGGAACCAGGCCGGGGCTTGGCCGTTGTACTTGGAGTGGAGAACCTCCATCAGGGCTTGCAGGCGGGGGGTGTGTTTTTCCTGCCCCCTGGTGTAATTCAGGTAGAGGAGGTTGCCGAGCCAAAGGAGAGGGTTTTCCTTCCGGGACAAACCCCGGGCCTCGATCCTTAGGGTAGCGCTATCGGAGAGTTCGCTGCCCGCTTTTCCTTTCAGAAAGAGCAGATGCAGGTTCCTGTAATAGTCGGCCAGGGCTGCCTGCCGGCTGTGGCCGTATCCGGTTATGGCTCCCAGCAGCCAGATCCACAGGCCCCATTCGGGTGTCAGGCGGAGGCAGATGGCGGCGTAGATGGTGACGAACCAGGCTTGTCCGCAGAAGCCGTCCAGCATACGTCCCAGCGGGGAGGTCCGGCGGGTCATGCGGGCCAACTGTCCGTCGGCGCTGTCGTAGGTATTGGCCCACACTAAGAGCAACATGCCGGGGATGTTCACCCGGAGGTCGCGGAAATAAAAGCAAATCCCCGCGGCGATGCCCAAAAGGATCGCCGCCAGGGTAACGCTGTTGGGGTGGACGCCCCATTTCCTAAAGGCGATCGCCCAGGCATAGCCCAGGGGGCGGTAGAAGTGGATGTCGAGGAACTCTTCCGTGTCCATGGACTTGAAGCTGGCAACTAACGGACTATCGGGTGTTGGGTTTCGCATGAGGTGCTTATCAGGGTATAAATACGTTTGGCAATGTACCGGGCGGCTTCCTTGCGGCAGGGGGCGAAGCTGGGCCAGTCGTTGAAGTCGATGATGTCCACGAGGCCTTCCGGGGAGACGATGCAGTCTCCCCCGTAGACCTGGGTGTTCAGGATGCGGGCTGTACGGTTGCACAGGCTGCGGAGTTTTTCGGGGGCGAAAGGGAAGCCTTTGGCCGTCCCGTTGATTTGCTCCAGACCGAATTTGCTGTGGTGGGCCGGCAAAGGGTAAAACCAATGGAAGAAGCGGGTGCCCAGCACGCCGTAGAACTTCACCAGGTCGCCGCGAAGGTGTTCGTTGATCACGGCCTGCTTGATTCCCCGAAGGGCGTAGCCTCGCAGGATGTCGGGGGCTTCTTCCCGGTCCCGGACGTAAGCGACGTCTTCGCGGCAAACGGCGTGGAAGTCTCCCCGCTTGATCCAGCAGCGTTGCATTCCTGCCTCGCGAAGCAGGGGCAGGGGGTTGATGTCGGTAGGCACGATCAGGCTTTTGGGGTGCGGGACGTGGTTGGCCAGCAGCAGACGGGTCATGCTTTCGCGGGTGCAGTTTTGGATTCCCCGGGGCGAGTTCACCACGAGACGCCCTTCGTTTTCGTAGGTTTGGAGTTTCCGCACCGAGCGGCTGTCGCGTGCCATGTGGAAGATGAGGCTTTCTTCCACGGCGTTTTCCTCCAGGGCCGATTCCGGGTATTCCTTCACGAGGCATCCCCGTTTGCGGAGTTCTTCGGCGGTGAGGTCAAAGATGGCCGCGTCATTTTCCACATGGTTGGGGGAGAATTGTCTTCCACGCCGGATGCCGGCCAGGGTGGGTTCGTTCATAAGGTGCATGGGCTGAAGGGGTAAAGGAGGGTGGATTTAGGAAGTGTTCGGCTTTTTCAATGTCGGAGGCGTGGTCGATGTCCAGGATTTGCCCAAAGGGGTAGGCCTTGAGGCTAAGGCCTTCGGCCAACAGGCGGCGTTGGTAATGACGCATACGGAGTTCGTTGTTTCGGATGGAGTTTTGCAACACCCGGAGTGCGGAGCGTTTCAGGCCGTAGATTCCGCCCGATACGTAGCGACTTTGGGTTTGGTCGGCGAAGCGACGGATAAAGCCTTGTTCGTCGGTATGGACGTAGAGGGGTTTTTCGTCGTCGACGTATTCGGTAACGGCCATCAGTGCGTCGGCCTCTTCCTCCCGGAAGGCGTCGAGGTAACGGCTGAAGTCCTCTTCCCGGAAGACGCTATCAACGGTCGTGAGGCAGAAGCGTTCCCCCCGCAAACGGAGGCTGAGGAAGAAGAAACTCTGCACGGGGCCGGGGGTGGATTTCACCGTAAGGTGTAGCGGGATGGGGAGTTTCATCTGTTGCAGATGCTTTTGCACCTCGGTCATTTCTTCGTTGACGATCACGTGGAGGGCGGTGGCGCCGTGGCGAAGGAAAATATCAACCAGGCGGTCTATCAGGGGGATGCCGTGTAGTGGGACCAGGGGTTTGGGTTCCCGGACGCCTTCTTCGGCCAGACGGGAGCCTTCCCCGGCGGCTATGATTGCGAAATCCATCAGTCCAGGTAGTCCAGGGTGGGTTCGCCGATGATTTTCCGGAGCGTGTTTTTCAGGATCGTGTGCTGGATGAACAGGTCGTGTTCCGGGACGCGACCGGGGGCATGCATGGGGCTTTTGAAGTAGAAGGACAGCCACGACTGGATGCCGTGGAAACCGCAACGCAGGGCCAGGTCGGCAAACAGGACCAGATCCAAGCACAGCGGGGCGGCCAGAATCGAGTCGCGGCACAGGAAGTCGACCTTCAGCTGCATGGGGTATCCCAGCCAGCCTACGATGTCGATGTTGTCCCATCCCTCTTTGTTGTCTTTGCGCGGAGGGTAGTAGTTGATGCGCACCTTGTGGTAGATATGGCCGTAGAGTTCGGGGTAGACTTCGGTTTGCAGGATGGTGTCGATGACCGAGAGTTTGCTTACTTCCTTGGTTTTGAAAGATCCGGGGTCGTCCAGCACTTCCCCGTCGCGGTTGCCGAGTATGTTGGTGGAGAACCAGCCTTCGAGTCCCAGCATCCGGGTTTTGAGCATGGGGGCGAGGACGGTTTTGAGCAGGGTTTGTCCTGTTTTGTAGTCTTTTCCGCACAGGGGCGCCTTTTCCCTTTCGGCGAGTTCCCACAGGGCGGGGATGTCCACGCAGAGGTTGGGCGCTCCCATGATAAAGGGGGCTCCTTCGCTCACGGCGGCCCAGGCGTAGCACATGCTGGGGGAGATGGCTTCCGTGTCGTTGTCTTCCAGGGCTTTTTCAAAAGCCGCCAGGCTCTCGTGCGGGGCGGTTTGGGGGATGTAGATTTCGGTGCTGGCCGCCCACATCACCACGATCCGTTCGCAGTGGTGTTGTGCTTTGAAGTTTCGGATGTCTTCCCTCAGCCGGTCGACATAGGCCCGTCGGGAGGCGGTGGGCTTGACGTGTGTTCCGTTCAGGCGTTTCACAAAGTTGCGATCGAAGACGGCGGGCATGGGCCGGATGGTTTCCAGTTCGTCTTTCACGACGTTCAGGTCTTCGGGTTTGAGCACTTCGGCGTGCAGGGCTGCTTCGTATACGTTTTCTTCAAAGATGTCCCATCCGCCGAACACCAGGTCGTCGAGTGCGGCCAGGGGTACGACGTCCTTAATCTTAGGGAAACGATTCTCGTTACGTTTACCCAGGCGGATGGTGGCCAATTGCGTTAAGGATCCCACGGGCAGGCCGGTCCCCTTACGCACAGACAAGGTGCCGGCAATAAACGTAGAGGCCACAGCGCCTCCCACTCCCACTACAAGCACGCCGAGTTTGCCGGCGGCTTCTTTCACTTTCACTGTTGTTTCCATAAATGTCGTATGTTATTATTTGATGAGTATGATTGCAAAGGTATATTTTTTAGCGGTTCGTGGTTCGTGATTCGTGGTTCATATTGCTTTGGCGGGGAAAGTCACACGACTTCGTTTCAATCAGTTAGCGATTTACCTCGGAGAATAGCCGCCGGTAAGAAAAAAAAGAGTTCATTTGCAGACATAATAATAGCTATACGAACAACTTATGACGGCCATTCCTTCCTTCAAAAATCTGGTCCTGAAGGACGTTTCCTTCGCCAACCTGATGAACAAGCGCATCTACAACGTGCTGCTGATCGCCACCAAATACGACGCCTTCATGCTCGAAGACGACGGACGGGTGGACGAGCAGATCTTCAACGAATACACCTCCCTAAGCCTTCGTTACCCTCCGCGCTTTACCCAGGTATCCAGCGAGGAAGAAGCCCTGGGGGAACTTGCCCACCGGAACTTTGAACTCATCATCTGTATGCCCAATATGGACAACCGCGACATCTTTGCCGCCGCCAGGGAAATCAAAAAGCAATACCCTGCAATCCCCATCGTGGTGCTCACGCCCTTTTCCCGGGAAGTGGCCCGGCGCGTGCAGGGAGAAGACCTCGGCGCCATTGACTACCTGTTCAGCTGGCTGGGCAATGCCGAACTCCTTCTGGCCATCATCAAGTTGATAGAAGACAAGATGAACGCCCCGTACGATACGGTCGGCACCGGCGTGCAGATCATCCTCCTGGTGGAGGATTCCATCCGTTTCTACTCCTCGGCCCTGCCCCACCTCTACCGCTTCGTGCTGGAGCAAAGCCAGTCCTTCTCCAAGGAAGCCCTGAACGACCACCAACGCACCCTGCGTATGCGGGGACGACCCAAAATCCTCCTGGCCCGTACCTACGAGGAAGCCATCGAAGTCTTTGAAACCTACAAAGACAATATGCTGGGTATCATCTCCGACATCAGCTTCATGCGCGACGGGGTGAAAGATCCC
>JAITKB010000120.1 GCA_031278605.1 Tannerellaceae bacterium | reverse complement strand
AAAACAGAGAGTCTTACTTTCTATCGTAATCCTCTCTGTTTCAAGTAGCGAGACGGGGCTATGATCCCCGGACCTCATGATTATGAATCATGCGCTCTAACCAACTGAGCTATCTCGCCATCATCATTTTTTTATGAGTGGTGCAAAAGTAGACGTTATTTTTATCCTGTGCAACCCTTTCCGAAAAAAAGTAGGCCACTATGATGCTCGTTCGATTCTTTTATGTACATTGCGCAATCATTTTTTTTACGAATGAAAGAAAAATTTCACATTGAATATGTTTTTGATACCGTTTCGCGAAGAAGTCTGTGGAACCATCTTACCACACCTCCCGGATTGTCTTCGTGGTTTGCCGAACGAGTAGAAATAAAGGACAACACGTATCGCTTCCAGTGGAATAAGGAACAGCAGGAAGCCGAAGTCGTGCTGATGAAACCCGAAGTTCGGATCCGTTACCGCTGGCTGGATGAAGACGATACGGTGTATTTTGAATTTCTTATCCATACCATCGAACTGACAGGCGGTATCGCTCTCGAAATTACCGACTTTGCCGAACCCGGCGAGAAACAGGACGCCATTGAGCTCTGGGATACGCAGGTGGAAGAATTAAAGCGCACGCTGGGGATTTAGAAAACTGTTTTGATTTAACATTTAAGTTTATCAGTAGTGGATGAACAGGCCCGTCGTCGAACCTATTATCGCCAATGGAAAAGGAACGGATTAATTGAAGAATTGCATGAGATGCTTCGTGATTTTACCCGTAAAAAGCTGGTTCCTCCTGGGGGCGCGGTTGCCGGGATGCTTCAAGAAAACACAAACAGGAAATGAACGCTTTATTCAAAGCTTGTGATGAATTAAGGTTCAAGACAACGTTCCTTTCATCGCCTTTATTCAGTGAATGTACGGTATCTGTACGCGAATGGTTTATCAAGTGTCTGGAGAAGGCAGGGATTAACTATGAGCACGATAACCGCTGTTAACCTTTTGCAGAGAAGCGCAAAGCGTGTTGCAGGCATGAAACCCTCTCATCTTGATTCCTGGTTTGTTTTTTCAAGCGTGCCTCACTTGTGGGCACAAGTGAGACACGCTTGTGGGCACAAGTGAGACACGCTTGTGGGCTCAAGTGAGGCACGCTTGTGGGCACAAGTGAGAGGCACTGTTTTGGGCATAGCCATTGGAGGGGTAAATGGGGTCGGGCCTCTTCCTTGCGAAGCGTCTCCCAATCATCCGATACGGTATACAAATTGAACCGTACGACTATGTGCTATTTCCGACAATTTACTATCTGCACTGTCGAAGCATGAGATGATGAAAATTCTGATATTCAGGGAGGGGTTTGGATATTTTTACTATTTTTGCGACAAATAGAAAATAGACAAAATCATATTATTCATATATTATTCATATTATTATGGAGAATCGTTTTTTAGGAATTATAGAAAATAGCATAAAAGCGTATTGGGAATTACCGGGCTTCTCGGACTATAAAGGTAAAACCTATTATTACAAGGATATAGCCAGGCAAATAGCTTGTTTGCACATCTTGCTGGAGCAAGCCGGTATCCAAAAAGGAGATAAGGTTGCCTTGGTAGGACGCAATTCATCTCACTGGGCAATCAGTTTCTTTGGAATACTGACCTACGGGGCAGTGGTAGTGCCTATTCTCCACGATTTTACACCGGACAATATTCATCATATTGTGAACCATTCGGAAGCGAAAGCTATATTGGCCGGTTCCTCAAATTGGGAACACATGGACGTCCATGCGATGCCCAATCTGAAATTAGTTGTCGTGCTCGATGATTTTTCTATTATTCTGGCCGAAGAAATAACTACATACGAGGTACGCAACCGCTGGGATGAATATTTCAAAAATAAATACCCGGAGGGCTTCACGCCCCATCATGTGGCCTATCATCCGGAAGAACCCGACCAATTGGCCGTGCTGAATTATACCTCGGGAACGACCTCTTTCTCCAAAGGTGTGATGCTCCCCTATCGCAGTTTGTGGAGTAATACAAAGTATGCCAATGAGGCGCTTCCATTTATACATCCCGGCGATAATTTGGTATGTATGCTGCCCATGGCGCATATGTACGGTTTGGCTTTCGAGATATTGAATGCCGTAGGCAAAGGCTGTCATATTCATTTTCTTACCCGGATACCAAGTCCTAAACTCCTGCTCGAATCGTTTGCAACGCTTCGTCCTACTCTGATTCTTTCGGTTCCCTTGATTATTGAAAAAATGGTGAAAAGCCGCGTATTCCCCGAAATGGAAAAACCGCTTATCAAGTTTTTACTGAAGTTGCCCGGGGTAAAGAATATGGTATTAAATACAATAGCCGGCAAGTTGAATAACGCTTTTGGAGGTAATTTGTCCGAAATAGTGATCGGCGGAGCTGCACTGAACAAGGAGGTGGAAAATTTCCTTCACTCCATAAAATTTCGCTATACGGTAGGCTACGGACTTACCGAATGTGGGCCATTGGTGGCTTACTCCCAGTGGGATTCTTTCAAGACAGGTTCCGTTGGACGCATTGTTGATCGCATGGAGGTACGCATCAGCAATCCCGACTCCGATGGAGTAGGCGAAATCTTTGTAAAAGGAATGAATATCATGCTTGGCTATTACAAGAATAAAAAAGCAACCGATACGATTTTAACTCCCGACGGATGGATGAATACCGGAGATTTGGGACTGATAGACAAAGACGGCGTTCTGTATATCCGTGGCCGTAGCAAAACCATGATACTAAGTTCAAACGGACAAAATATATACCCGGAAGAAATAGAAGATCTCCTGAATAATATGCCTTATATATCCGAATCGTTGATTATTTACCAGGAAGGTAAACTAGTGGCTTTAATCCATCCCGACCTGGACAACATAGAACACGATAAGATAGAAGACCGGGAAATAGAACGCTTGATGCAGGAAAACATAGAACAGTTGAATAAAAAGTTACCCTTATATAGTAAGGTAAACAGCTTTAAACTTTATTCGGAGGAATTTGAAAAAACACCCAAACGCAGCATCAAACGTTACCTCTACCAGCCGGTAGAAAATTAATAATGACGTAAAGGGAATTAGCGTATCTTTGCGACCGAAAATGGTATATGAAGTATATCCTCAACTTAGCCGTGACTGCCAATGAACGAAATTGAAGCAAAAATAAAAACACTCCGCAAGGAAGTGGAACAGCATAATTACAATTATTATGTACTCTCTGCTCCTACAATTTCCGACTATGTATTTGATGAACGCTTAAAAGAGTTGCAAATATTGGAAAATGCGCATCCTGAATATGCCGATCCTTATTCTCCCACCCAACGTGTGGGTAGCGATCTCTCGAAAGAGTTTGAACAGGTAACGCATACCTACCCGATGCTTTCCCTCGGTAATACCTATTCGGAGGATGAAGTTCGTGAATTTTATAACCGGACTATGCGCCTGCTCAATGAGCCTTTTGAATTGGTTGCCGAGTTGAAATACGACGGTACTTCCATTTCCCTGATCTATGAACACGGAAGGCTGACGCACGCCATCACCCGCGGAGACGGTACCCGTGGCGACGATGTAACATCCAATGTAAAGACCATCCGTTCTATCCCGTTGATACTAATGGGCGAGCATTATCCCGATGCATTTGAAATACGGGGTGAAATATTACTCCCCTGGGCTGAGTTCGACCGCCTGAATAAAGAAAGAGAAGAACAGGAAGAACCCCTCTTTGCCAATCCTCGCAATGCGGCTGCCGGCACATTGAAACAGCAAAACGCGGCCATTGTATCCTCTCGTAAATTAGACGCTTACCTGTATTATCTACTGGGGGATAATTTGCCGGCAGATACGCATTATGACAATTTACAGATAGCCCGAACCTGGGGATTCAAGATACCGGACGTTATTCGTAGATGTTGTACGTTAGACGATGTATTCAGTTACCTCGCCTATTGGGATGTGGAACGGAAAAACCTTCCCGTGGCAACAGACGGCGTTGTATTGAAAGTAAACTCTTTACTCCAACAAAGGAATCTGGGTTTTACGGCCAAAAGCCCCCGCTGGGCGATCGCGTATAAATTCCAGGCAGAAAAGGCTGTTACGCGCCTGGATTTCGTCACGTTCCAGGTGGGACGTACCGGTGCGGTAACGCCTGTGGCCAATCTCGACCCGGTTGTCCTGTCCGGAACAACGATAAAACGCGCTTCCCTGCATAACGCCGACATCATAGAAGGATTGGATCTGCATATCGGCGATTACGTGTATGTAGAGAAAGGGGGCGAGATTATTCCCAAGATTACGGGAGTAGATACCGAGGTGCGCACTATGCTGATGGGCGATAAAGTGCGTTTTATTACACAATGTCCGGAATGTGGGGCTTTTTTGGTGCGGCCCGCCGGAGAATCCGCTCATTATTGTCCGAATGAGTCGGGTTGTCCTCCACAGATAAAAGGACGGATCGAACATTTCGTGTCCCGCAAGGCAATGGATATCCACATCGGCCCCGAAACGGTGGAAGACCTGTATAATGCCGGTTACATAAAAAATATAGCCGACTTATACACGCTGAACCTACCCGATCTGCTTCGCCTGGAACGTTGGGCGGATAAAAGCGCCAGGAATCTGATGGATAGCTTGGAAGAATCGAAAACCGTTCCTTTCGAACGGGTGTTGTTCGCCCTGGGAATCCGTTATGTGGGGGAAACCGTAGCCAAACGTTTGGCTTATGCTTTCTTAAATATCGAGCAATTACAACAGGCCTCTTTGGAATCGCTCATGCAGGTCAACGAAATAGGAGAACGCATTGCCCGGAGTGTATTGGATTATTTTGCCCACGAAGACAACACCACCATCGTGAAGCGTCTGGCAAGATATGGGCTGCAAATGAGGGTTGACCAAACGATTCTTTCCGATCGTTCAGATACGCTGAATGGGCTTTCCATTGTGGTAAGCGGAACGTTTACCAAACATTCGCGCGATGAGTATAAAGCCATGATAGAACAACATGGGGGAAAATGCAGCAGCTCCGTTTCCGGTAAGACCAACTATATCCTTGCTGGCGATCATATAGGGCCGGCGAAGTTGGAAAAAGCGACAAAATTAGGTGTGAAAATTATAAATGAAGATGAATTTTTAAACATATTGGAAGAATGATTTTTCAAGGTTATTTTATCAGGAAGAAAATACAGGCTCTCGCAAAGAAGTCTTCGGCCAGGAAATCCCGCTACTGTTCCTTTTACGAGGCAAAGACTTTCTTAATGACATTTAATATAAGGGACAAGGAAGACATTCTGCCTTGTGTGGAGCAACTAAAAGAACTCAAAAAGGATATAAACATAAGTGTATTCATCCCTAAAAAGATGAAGGTAGCAATAGAAGCAGATCCTGCATGGTTTCAAATTAAAGAAGAAGAATTAGGCCCAAACGGCTTGCCTCTGTCTCCTTTATGCGAACAGTTCAACACCATCCCTACCGATATTTTAATAGATCTGACCCGCGAGAATGATCACGCCATGCATTATCTGGAATTGCTGCACCCGGTTTCGTTCAAAATAGGAAACAAATCCTCCCTGCGCGATTTGTTCGACCTGACCATTCCCATGAGGGAAGACGATAAGATTCCTCAATCGCTTCAACATATTTTGTATTATCTACAAACAATCCGTTCCAAATGACATTATTTCTTTACATTTGCTCCACATAAAAATTACTCCATATAGTATGATAGATATTGATTTGAAAGGGATGGGTGTAGCACTCATCACCCCCTTTAATGAAAATGAAAGCATTGACTTCGACACCTTGGGCAAACTTGTCGATTACCAATTACAGAACGGCACCGATTATTTAGTGGTCTTAGGCACTACGGCCGAAACACCCACGCTTACCGAAGAGGAAAAAAGTAAAGTTATCCACTGTGTTGTGAGCAAAGTGCGGGGACGTATCCCCGTTGTAGTAGGAGTAGGAGGCAATTGTACACGCGCCGTAATCGAAAAACTGAAACAAAACTCTTTGGAAGGAGCCAACGCCATCCTCTCGGTTGTTCCCTATTATAACAAACCATCCCAGGAAGGAATTTTCCGGCACTACGAAGCAATTGCTCAAGCCACCTCGCTCCCAGTGGTACTTTATAATGTACCGGGACGTACGGGAGTGAACATGACCGCTGAGACCACGTTGCGCATTGCCCGCGAATTTAAAAACGTCATTGCCGTGAAGGAAGCCTCCGGGAACTTTTCCCAGATAGATGATATTATCAAAAACAAACCCGCAAATTTCCATGTGATTTCGGGAGACGATGCGATTACTTTCCCGCTGATTACCTTGGGAGCCGTTGGGGTTATTTCGGTCATTGGGAATGCCTTCCCGCGCGAATTCAGCCGCATGGTACGTCTCGCATTAGCCGGCGATTATGCCGGCGCCCGCACCATCCACCACAGTTTTACCGAACTCTTCGACCTTCTTTGTGTTGATGGGAATCCGGCAGGAGTCAAGAGTATGCTCAATGCCATGGGTTACATTGAAAACAAACTCCGGCTCCCGCTGGTCGCCACCCGTATCACTACATTTGAGAAGATTCGTAATGTACTGCAGCAATTGCACATTCGTTGTTGATGCTTACATAACCGGGGCGTCCGGAGCTTTTCCCGGGACTGGCGCTACGCCTTCCTTGTAGTCGGGAAGCGGGCCTATAGCGTAGGTTTCGGGACCGTAACGTAAGGGGGATGCCATGATTTCGTCCCACGTGATGGGTTTTCCCGTGTAGGCGGCTTCACGTCCCAGAATTGCAATTTGTGTAGAGTAGGCCAGGTCTTCCGCCTGATTGATTTTCTTGTCCAAGCGAATGGATTCCACCAAATGAATGTGTTCCTGGTTGTAGGGGTTCTTTACCGGTTTGCTTTCGTAATCATATTTCCAGAGTTCATTCCCGTTGAAGTCTACAATTTTAATATCGTTCCGATCATTGAGCAGGGCCACACCTTTGGCTCCATAGACTTGTTCAGATACATTCCCGTCGCAGCCATCTATTTGCCGTGCTGTTGCCAGCATACGTTTGTTCTGTTCGTAATAGTAGTCTACGCTGAAGAAGTCGTAAATATCCCCGGTCAGCCGTTGGGCACGTCCGCCGAAACCTACGGCTTTGATGGGGCGTTGTTCCATAAACCAGGTAACGATGTCGATGTTATGGATCGCCTGGTCGAGCAGATGGTCTCCACTGAGCCATTTAATATTAAACCAGTTGCGGATACAATATTCCATATCGCTCCATTCCGGACGTTTGCGTTTATTCCACCAGGCGCCCTGGTCCCAATGGGCGGTAGCTGAAATCACCTCGCCTATTAACCCGTTTTTTACCTGAACGAACGCTTCCCAGTAATCCCGGCGATGCCTGCGCTGGTTGCCTGTTACAACGGTAAGTCCTTTGCTTGTCGCTATTTTGGCAGCAGCTATCACTTTACGTATGCCGGTGGGGTCTACGGCGCAGGGTTTTTCCATAAAGATATGCTTTCCTGCATTTACGGCAGCTTCAAAATGTTCCGGTCTGAAATGAGTGGGCGTACAGAGCAGCACCACTTCGATATCGCCTCTATCCAATATCTTTTGGTAGGCGTCGAAGCCAAAGTAGCAATCGGCGTCGGCCACTTCGTTCTTGAACTTTTCCTTTAAGACTTCCTTGCAGGTTTTCAGCCTGTCGGGGAATAAATCGCCCAGTGCGACAATAGATACATTGGGGCCTGCCGAAAGGAACTGGGTTGCAGCGCCTGTGCCACGGTCACCGCAGCCTATCAGGGCGGCTTTTAAGGGTTTGCCGTCGGGGGCAATATCCACAAAGGAATACATGCCCAATGCGTCCGGCGAATAGGATCTGGCAGCAACTTCACTTGGTTGGTTACAGGAACCAAGGGCAACAGGAGCTACACCTAAGGGAATACTTGCACTTATCAGTGCGGAGTTAGTCAAAAAATCTCGTCTTTTCATGTTCATTAAATTTTAGTACTCACAAATATATCTAGTTTTTTTATTTGCCGGAAGAATAAATACTCAGGGTGTCAGGGTTTTTACCGAAACAGCTTCTTGTAACTGTGGCAATAAGGCTGTTCGCCTTTGTGCTCATAGTATTGCTGATGGTAGTTTTCGGCCTTCCAGAAGGAAGATGCGGGTGTCAGGCGGGTGGCCACCCGGTAACCTTGTTTCTGCAAAAAAGCAATACAGGTTTCCGCTATCTTCTTTTCGTTGGGGTCGAGGTAGAAGATCGAGGACAAATATTGGGATCCGATGTCCGGCCCTTGTCCGTTGGTTTGCGTGAAGTCGTGTGTTTCAAAAAAGAGCTTTACCAGATCTTCGTAACTTGTTTTTGTGGCATCGTAGGTTACTTCCACACATTCCAGGTGGCCTGTTTCCCCGCCGCGAACCTGTTGGTAGGTTGGGTTTGGGAGATGTCCTCCCATAAAACCTGCGGCGGTGGACGTTACCCCGCGGGCCTTCATAAAATAATATTCGGTACCCCAGAAGCATCCTGAGGCAAAATATGCGATGCGGGTATTGCTCCTTTCGGGGGGGGGGATCGAAGCACCGGGCAAAGCCTGCACAAGGGCGTCGAGGGCTGTTTCTTCGCCGGTGAAATGAAAGACGTCGGACCGTTCCCTATCGTTCTGCATCGTCAGGCGTTGGCCCTCCATAACTACGACGGAAAGGCCCAATTTTTTTTTTTCATTGGAGATCACAGTGTGAGAAAGCCCCAAAACTTTTTCCCCAAGGCAGCTCACAGGGTGAGAAAGCCCCAAAACTTTTTTTTCAAGGCAGCTCACACAGTGAGAAAGCTCCAAAACTTTTTTTTCAGAGGAGATCACACAGTGAGAAAGCCCCAATTTTTTTTTTTTCATTGGAGATCACTCGATGCGAAGACTTCACCGACTAAGGGGGCATTGCTTTGGAGCGAATCGGAGGGTTTGTCTTGAGATTTTTGGCGGACGATGACGCAGGCCTTGGAGGCAAACGGCGCCGGGTGTGAACCGAAAACAAAAAAGGCCCCGGAGATCCGGAGCCTTTTGGGGGTGTTATTTTCTGTTTTGCCTCTTGCGCTCGTTCTCCTCGAGCAGGATCTTTCGCATACGCATGTGCGAGGGCGTGATTTCAACGTATTCGTCTATCTTAATGTACTCCAGGGCGTCCTCCAGGCTGAAGGAAACCGGAGGCGAAAGGACTATCTTTTCGTCGGAGCCGGAGGCGCGCATATTGGTGAGCTTCTTCGATTTGGTGACATTCACCACCAGGTCGCCCTCCTTGGCGTGTTCCCCCACGATCTGCCCGGCGTAGACCTCATCCTGCGGCGAAATAAAGAAGCGGCCGCGCGATTGCAGGTTGCCCAGGGCGTAGGCAAAGGCCGTGCCCGTTTCCATGGCAATGATCGAGCCGTTCGCGCGACGCTCCATCTCGCCCTTATAGGGTTGGAAGGCCAAAAAACGGTGGGCAATGACGGCCTCTCCCGCCGAAGCCGTCAAAAGCGCGTTGTTCAAACCGATGATCCCGCGCGAAGGGATGCTAAACTCCAAGTGCATACGTCCGTTCCTGCCCTCCATGCCCGTCATCTCCCCCTTGCGCCGGCTGACCAGGTCGATCACGCGGCTGGCCGATTCCTCCGGGAGATTGATCGAGAGTTGCTCCACCGGCTCGCATCGCCGGCCGTCTTTTTCCTTAATAATCACCTGCGGCTGACCCACCTGAAGCTCGTATCCTTCGCGTCGCATGGTCTCGATCAATACCGAGAGGTGAAGCACGCCGCGTCCGTACACCAACCAGGCGTCGGCCGATCCGGAAGGCTCCACACGCAAGGCCAGGTTGCGATCCAACTCCCTTTGCAAACGCTCCCAGAGGTGGCGCGAGGTGACGTAACGGCCGTCTTTGCCGAAAAAGGGCGAGTTGTTGATGGTAAAAAGCATGGACATGGTCGGTTCATCCACGGCAATGGTCGGCAGGGGGTCCGGCTCGTTCACATCGCACAGCGTCTCGCCGATCTCAAACCCCTCAACGCCCACCACAGCACAGATGTCTCCCGAAGCAACGGAAGCGACCCGGGTGCGTCCCAGGCCTTCAAACACGTTGACTTCTTTGATTCTGGATCGCACCACGGAGCCGTCCCGCTTGCAAAGGGCGACGTCCTGTCCGTCCCGAAGCTCGCCACGGTGTATGCGACCCACGGCAATGCGCCCCACGTAGCGGGAATAGTCCAGGGAGGTGATGAGCATCTGCGAATTGCCCGGAAGAGATTCCGGGGCAGGGATGTGGCAAAGGATGGCCTCGAGCAAAGGGAAGATCGTATCGGTGGGCGTGCGCCAGTCGTCCGACATCCACCCCTGTTTGGCCGAGCCGTAAATGGTGGGGAAGTCCAACTGCTCCTCCGTGGCCTCGAGGCTGAACATCAAATCGAACACCATCTCCTGGACTTCCGAAGGACGGCAGTTGGGTTTGTCGACCTTGTTCACCACCACGATGGGTTTCAAGCCCAGACGGATAGCCTTCTCAAGCACGAAGCGCGTTTGCGGCATGGGACCCTCGAAAGCGTCCACAAGCAGCAGGCATCCATCGGCCATGTTCAGCACACGCTCCACCTCGCCTCCGAAATCGGCATGACCCGGCGTATCAATGATGTTGATCTTATATCCTTTGTATTGTATGGAGACGTTCTTGGAAAGAATGGTGATGCCCCGTTCACGCTCCAGGTCGTTGCTGTCCAGGAACTGATCGAGTTCCTCATGCCCCTCCCTGAAGAGTTTGCCTGCCAGGAGCATTTTGTCTACAAGTGTTGTTTTACCGTGATCCACGTGTGCGATAATTGCAATATTTCTAATCTTTTGCATAGAGACTGATTTAGGGCGGCAAAGGTAGGGATAAAACTCATTCCGGCAAATCCGGAGGCGACGGGAGGCCGCAAGCCGAGCGGGTTAGTCCTCGGTGAAGCGCCGGAGAACAAGCGTTTCACCGTCCCATTCGGCATAGGAAAAGAGCTTCATCCAATCGCCCACGATAAGAAGACGGGAGGCAGGGCTAAGGGCCTTATCCAGGAGGATGTGCCGGTGCCCGAAAAGAAAGAAACGGATATCCGGATGTCTTAAAAGGTAGTCCCGGGCAAAGGCAACCAGGTATTCTTCCTCCGGTGGAACCTCCCCGCCCAGTCCGCTCTCCCGACTGCTCAGCGACCAGCCGAGGGCCAGGCCGAAAGTCCACCGGGGATGTATCCCCGCGTAGAGGCGTTGGCAGAATTTATTCCGAAACAAGGCGCGAAGGAGGCGGAAAAGGCGGTTGCGGCAGTCGGCCTCGTCGCCATGCCCCAGGAAGAAGCGTTTGCCCAGCAAATCCAGGGTCTCCGCCTCGTGGTGGATCACGGCGCCGATCTCATCCCTCAGGTAGTGGAACATCCACACATCGTGGTTGCCGGTGAAGAAGTGGATCGCTATGCCCCGGTCGGAAAGCTCGGCCAACTTACCGAGGAAACGCACGAAGCCTTTCGGCACCACGTATTTGTATTCAAACCAATAGTCGAACATATCCCCCAGGAAATAAACCGCCGAAGCCTCGTCGCCGATGCTTTCGAGCCAACGCACCAGCTTCCGCTCCACACCCCTGGGGTCGTCGTGGAAGCGGGCGCCCAGGTGAGCGTCGGCCACAAAGTATATCTTACGGGGAGATGACGGGTGCATAGGGCGGCGGTTTTTTCAAAGAAGACCCAGTTCCAGTTGAGCCTCTTCCGACATCATCGCTTTGTTCCATTCCGGCTCAAAGACGAGTTCCAAAGCTACGCTCCGAACCTCCTCCACCCCCTCGACCTTCATGCGGATATCTTCCATGATATAATCGGCGGCAGGGCAGTGCGGGGCGGTGAGCGTCATGCGGATGCGTACGTTTTTCTCTTCGTCCACCTCTACGTCGTAGATTAACCCCAGGTCGTACACATTGACCGGTATTTCCGGGTCGTAAACCGTTTTCAGCGCCGTAACGATCGCCTCTTCCGTCCGGAGGAATTCGTTGTCCATCGGCTTATTCGCGTACACGTCCGACATAGGATCCGTCGCGCGTATCCACTTCGATCTTTTCACCCACGTTGATAAACAGCGGCACACGCACTTCGGCGCCGGTTTCCAGCGTAGCCGGTTTCAGGGTATTGGTGGCCGTATCGCCTTTCAATCCGGGTTCGGTATAGGTCACCTCCAGCGTCACATGAGGCGGAAGTTCGCAGGTCAGGATGGTTTCGGTTGCCACATGCACCATGGCTTCCACCCCATCGCCCTCCTTGAGGAACTGCACGCCGCCCACGCTTTCACCCGGTATGTTTATCTGTTCGCAGGTCTCGGTATGCATGAAGTTGTAGCCCATATCGTCCTTATAAAGGAACTGGTACGGACGGCGCTCAATGCGTACCTCTTCCACCTTCACACCCGAATTCCAGGTTTT
Source organism: Tannerellaceae bacterium (assembly GCA_031278605.1). Classification (GTDB taxonomy): domain Bacteria; phylum Bacteroidota; class Bacteroidia; order Bacteroidales; family Tannerellaceae; genus DFXE01. Next base: position 15,399 of record JAITKB010000120.1, on the reverse strand, counting down.
GTCGATCACCCGCCCGGTCGTTACATTCTTCAGCTTGGTGCGCACAAAAGCAGGGCCTTTGCCGGGCTTTACATGCAGGAATTCAACAATAAAATAATAAACGCCGTCGATGTTGAGGCACATTCCATTTCTAAAATCAGCAGTTGTCGCCATATAATATAAGTGTATAAATTGATTAATAATTCACAGGAACAGACTGCAAAAGTAAGTCTTCCCCCCTTAAGTTGCAAATCCCCCGAAATGCGCCCAGTGCGGTAAGTTTCCGCAGGAAAACTCTATTTTTGCAGGGAAAACAATTTAAAAACATAGATTATGAAAAAGGAAATATGCCTTATTGTAAGTTTGATCTGCACCTTTGCATGCACATCCGTCCTGTTCGCCCAGCAACAACCTTCTGCCCACGACGGCAAATACCTGGAAGCCATGCACCGTTACATCACCTCCGAGAAACTCTTCGGCTACGTATGCCAATTCTCGGACACCACCCTGCGCGGACGTTTGGCCGGATCCGAAGGTATGGCGCAGGCCGTGGAAATCCTGAAAGGCTACTACACACAATGGGGCTTGCAACCCGCCGGCCCCAAGGGTGAATACATTCAGGAATACCCGCACCCAACGGTGGAAATCGGTCAAGGAAGCACCATGGAAATCCTCTTCCCGCTCCAAACCGGGAAAAGCAAGGAAACCGTCTGGCTGCATAAATCCTACCCCTGGGCCGACGGATGGTTTGCCGGCAACTATTCCGGTTCCGGAGACATCACAGCCGAGGTGGTTTATGCCGGATTCGGCGTCTCGGCTCCGGAATTGGGATACGACGATTATCAGGGAATAGACGTGAAAGGAAAGATCGTGCTCATCGAAGGGGAAACCCCCAATCGCAGCCGCTCGGCCGATTCCATCGCCCTGTGGTACAAACATACCCTGCACCAAACCAAGTTGGCCAACGCCGTTGCACACGGAGCCGCAGGAATGTTATACTACTGGGTGCCTGGTCCCAATGCCCTGTATCATCCCCACTTTATCTATTGCAACGTAACCGAAGCCGTGGTGGAAGATATTTTCCTGGGCACAGGGAGAAACTACAAGGAAACCGTAAATAAAATATACGAAACCTTCAAACCGGCCTCTTTCCAAACCGGCAAGAAAGCCCGCATCAAAATGGTTTCCACCTACAAACCCGACGCCACCGGGAAAAACATCCTGGGCGTGGTGAAAGGCAGCGACCCGCAACTGAGCAACGAATACGTGATTGTCTCGGCACACCTCGACCACCTGGGCATGATACCCTACCACATAGCCGGGGCAAACGACAACAATGCCTCCTCGGCTGCCCTCCTGGGCGTGGCCGAAGCCCTGTCCAAATGCGAAGTCAAACCCAAACGCAGCATTCTCTTCCTCAGCCTCGACGGTGAAGAAGCCGGGCTAACGGGAAGCCTCTGGTATACGCAGCATCCGCTTATCCCGAAGGAAAGGATCAAAGCTGTTGTGAACCTCGAACAGATGGGAGCCGGGGAAGCCCTGGCGGGTATTTATGCCGACCATTCCCCCCACCTGGAGGCCTATATGCTGGAGGCAAACAACAAGTACATACATCGCCGGCTGCATACTCAGGTTAGCCCCTACCTCACCCGTCCGCGCACCGACGGAGCTGTTTTTGCTAAAGCCGGATATCCCGTGCTGGATTTGCGCGCTGCCGGAGGGGGATACTATCATCACCCCTTGGATAACCCCGATTCCATCAACCCCGAAACACTCCGCTCGGCCACGCAATGGCTTTACTGGATCACCATCCTGCTGGCCGACGAGGGGAAGTCTGACGGGCTGTAATGAGGAATGATGCCTCGCAAGGGCAGATTAACTAAAAGAATCCCTATCTTTGTGTCCGCTTAGATAATATAGTATTCAATTTATTAAAGTAATTAAGTTTATGTATTTAGATTCAACGAAAAAGAAGGAAATCTTTGAGAAGTATGGAAAATCCGGTACGGATACCGGTTCTCCGGAGAGCCAGATTGCATTGTTTTCATTCCGTATTGCTCATTTGACGGAACATCTGAAGGCCAATCATAAGGATTATAACACGGAAAGATCGCTCAAGATGTTGGTGGGTAAACGGCGGCGTTTGCTGGATTATTTGATTAAAAACGATATTGGAAGATACCGTAGCATCATCAAGGAACTTGGTCTCAGGAAATAGGAAACGACCGACAGGAGAATGAAGAAAAAAGAGGTTGACCCCGAAAAGGGTCGCCTCTTTTTTTTTTAGATCTTTCTACGGGAGGTTTTCCTTGCGTCTTTGGGCCAGGAGTTCCAAACTTTGTTCGCGGAGTTTGAATTTCTGAATTTTCCCGCTTCCGGTCAGCGGGAAACCTTCGACAAAGAATACGTACCGGGGGATTTTGTGGCGGGCGATTTGTCCGCGGCAAAAGTCTTTGACTTCTTCTTCCGTCAGGGTCACGCCTTGGTGCAGGAGGATGAAGGCGCCAACTTCTTCACCGTATTTTTCCGAGGCGACTCCTACGACCTGAATGTCTTTGATACCTTTCATTCCATAGAGGAAATCTTCTATTTCGCGGGGGTAGATGTTTTCGCCGCCGCGGATGATCATGTCTTTTATCCGTCCGGTGATCCGGTAATTGCCTTGGGCGTCTTTGGTTCCCAAGTCTCCGCTGTGCAGCCAGCCTTGGGCGTCAATAACTTCGGCGGTAGCTTCGGGTTTTTTGTAGTAACCTTTCATTACTAAGTAACCGCGGCAGCAGAGTTCGCCTTGTTCGTTTACGTCGCATATCCTGCCGGTTTCCGGGTGGATCACGGCTACTTCGGTGAAAGGATATGCTTTGCCTACGGTGGTGCAACGTTCTTCAAAGCTTTCCTTCAGGGTGGAGTGAGTCATTCCGGGGGAACTTTCCGTCAGGCCGTATACGCTGGTGATGTGTGTGATGTGCATTTTCTCGGTAACGGCTCGCATGACTTCTTCGGGACAAAGCGAACCGGCCATGATGCCGGTACGGAGTGAGGTGAGATCAAAGAGGTTGAACATGGGATGATTCAATTCCGAGATAAACATTGTCGGAACGCCATACAGGGCGGTACAGCGTTCCTTGTGTACGGAAGCAAGTACGAGCAAGGGATCGAAGCGTTCCACCATCACTTGCGTACAGCCGTGTGTCAGGACATTCATGCTGGCCAGTACCACGCCGAAGCAATGGAAGAGGGGGACGCAGCAGCAGAGTTTGTCGTTGGGGGTAAACCCCATGCCTTCGCCGGTGAAATATCCGTTGTTGGTGATGTTGTGATGGGTGAGCATCACGCCTTTGGGGAATCCGGTTGTACCGGAGGTATATTGCATATTCACCACATCGTAGCAGCTAAGTCCTTCTTTGGCGGTTTGCAAGCGATGGTCGCTGATATTTTCGCCCAGCAGGAGAAGTTCGGCGGTATTGTACATTCCCCGGTATTTTTCCTGTCCGATGAAGACGATGTTCCGCATAGAGGGGAAGCGTTTACTTTTCAGGAATCCGCGTTGGGAGTTTTTCAGTTCGGGCAGCATGGTGTAGACCATATCGAGGTAGTTCCCGTCGAAGACGCCTTCGGTGATGCAGAGGGTATGGAGGTCGGCGTCTTTGACTAAGTATTCCAGTTCGCTTTGTTTGTAGTTGGTATTTACGGTGACCAGTACGGCCCCGATTTTGGCTCCGGCAAAGAGGAAGGTGAGCCAGTCGGGTACGTTGGTGGCCCATAGTCCCACGTGTGTTCCTTTGCTGATGCCGATGGCGAGCATACCTTTGGCCATGCGGTCTACCCGTTCGTTGAAAGTTTTCCAGCTAAGGCGGAGGTTGCGATCGGAGTATACGAGGTATTCTTTATTGGGGGTGGCCTTGGCCCAGTGTTCGAGCCATTGTCCGAGGGTTCGTTCTTGGAGTTCCATGCTTTTGGGGTTTAGTAGGGGGTATAGACGATGCCCAGTATGCGGGAGGGGCTTCCGTTGTAGGCATGTACGTGGTGCGCCACGATGGAATCGTAGTAGATACTGTCTCCTTCTTCCAGCACATAGGTTTGTTTGCCGTAATTTATTTCTACGATTCCGGCCAGCACATAGATAAATTCCTCGCCTTCGTGTGTAGAGAGGATAAAGTCTGCGTTTTTGGAGGGGGCGATATCAATGAGGAAGGGTTCCATGTGTCGTCCGGCTTTGTCTTGTGAGAGGGAGTGGTATTCCATGTGTTTGTGGGTGGAGGCGGCATGATGGGAGAAGTTGATTCCGGATTCCGTGCGGCTTGCGTTTTTCCGGCAGATGACCGGACCGAGTTCGGAATGGTCATCGAGGAATGTCCCCAGGCGAACGCCCAGCGTGCGTGCGATTTTGATGAGTGGCGCCAGGGAGGGGAAGTTGGTATTATTTTCTATGCGTTCGATTTGTTCGACGCTTAATCCGGAGCGTTCGGCTACTTCTTCCACGCTCAGTTGTTGTGTTTCCCTTATATTTTTAATTTTCGATCCGATGATTTTGTTTGTTCCCATGGGTATGATTTTATTATTATTCTCGATATATACTTTCAATTGGTTACTGAATCGGGGCAAATTTACAGGAATATTTTAGTTGCGCAAGGGAGGCGAAAGAAAATAGCCCGATTCCACGGGTCCGGATTTTCGGAGGGTATGTCGGCAAAAGTTTTTTCATCCTCCGAATGTACAAATTAGGGTTTTCCAAATGTTATCCCTTCATCCGCATTTGCAAATTGGGGTTTTCCAAATGTTATCTCTTAATTTGCGTTTACAAATTATACTTTTCCAAATGTTATCTCTTAATCCGTATTCACAAATCGGGGTTTTCCAAACGTTATCTCTTAATTTGCATTTACAAATTATACTTTTCTAAAAGTTATCTCTCTATTTGTATTTGCAAATTATACTTTTCCAAAAGTTTTACCCTTATTTGACTTAACGGACGGAGGGTTTACAAAAAATAAACCCCTGTCGGAAATTTCGGACGATAGATTGACAAATGAAAAACCCTTGTCGGAAATCCCGGACGAGGGGTTAACTATTGCAGAAGTATCGTCGGAAATTCCGGACAATAGTTTAACAACCGTCAAACCCTTGTCGGAAATCCCGGACGAGGGATTAACTATTGCAGAAGTATTGTCGGAAATCCCGGATAATAGTTTAACAACCGTCAAACCCCTGTCGGAAATCACGGACGAGGGGTTAACTATTGCAGAAGTATCGTCGGGAATTTCGGACAATAGTTTAACAACCGTCAAACCCCTGTCGGAAATCCCGGACAAGGGGTTAACTATTGCAGAAGTATCGTCGGAAATCCCGGACAATACCTTGACAAATGCGGAACTATGGAAGTGGGATGAGGACCGCAGGAAATTTTTCGGAATACTCTCCGACGAACCTTGGGATGGGGGGAAACCCGGAGTGGAGGGCTTGTTTTTTTCGCGTTGCCGGTATAACTTTGTGGCATTATGGAATTTTATACACAGGTTTCAATCCCCTCGGCGGGTTTTTTGTTTTCCTATGCCGACGAAATCCTTTTGCTGGGTTCGTGCTTTGCCGGGGAAATGGGCCGACGACTCGGCGAGGATCGTTTTCGGGTGACGTCCAATCCTTTCGGCCTTCTCTACAATCCGCTTTCCATGGCCCGGAGTTTGCAGCGGATGTTGCACCCGGAGCCTTTCACCCTCGACGATCTGCACCCGTATGAGGGCTTGTATCATAGCTTTGCCCACCACGGCAGTTTCTCTTCGCCTTCGCCCCGGGAGGCCCTTTCCGGGATGAACCGGGAGTTGGCCGTTGCCGCCGAATGTATGGGGCGAATTTCCCGGCTGATCCTGACCTTCGGAACCGCCTGGGTGTACCGCCTTCGGGATACGGGCGAAGCGGTGGCCAATTGCCACAAGTTGCCCGAAAGGTTTTTCCTTCGGGAACGCCTGGACGTGGAAGAAGTGACGGGCCTGTGGGACGCCGTACTCCAAACCCTGTGGAAGGCAAGGCCCGATACCCGCGTGGTCCTTACGGTCAGCCCCGTGAGGCACTGGAAGGAAACCGCCCAGGGCAATCAGCTGAGCAAAGCCGTCCTTTTGCTGGCCGCGGACCGTCTGCAAAAGCGCTATCCGGAACAAATCGCCTACTTCCCTGCCTACGAAATCCTGATGGACGAACTGCGCGACTACCGTTTTTATGCCGCCGATATGCTCCACCCTTCGCCCCAGGCGGCGGATTATATCACGGGGCAATTCTACCGGGCTTTCCTCGATGCGGAATCCCATAAAACCCTGGCCGAGTGGCGAGGTATACAAAAGGATTTGTCTCATCTCCCCCTGCATCCCGCAACGGAAGCCTACCGGAAGTTCGTGGTTCAAACTTTGTTAAAGGTGAAAACTTTTTCCGGGAAATTCCCTTACTTTGACCTCTCAAGGGAAACAAACCTGTTACAATCAAAGCTCAAGTAAAAAGGAATCATTATGGAATATACGATCAACGAAGTGGCCGGAATCATCGGCTCCACCATTCCCCCCGTACACGAAACCCGTATCGGAATACTCCTGACCGACAGCCGCAGGGTCTCCTCGCCGGAAGCAAGCCTGTTCTTCGCCCTGAAAACACGAACCAACGACGGACACAAATACCTCGACGAACTCTATCGCCTCGGCGTGCGCAACTTCGTGGTCTGCGACCTTCCTCCGAATATGCCCGAAATGCCGGGAGCCAATTTCCTGAAAGTGAAAGATACCCTGAAAGCCCTGCAGAAACTGGCCGTACATCACCGCAGACGTTTCGAAATTCCCGTGGTGGGCATCGCCGGAAGCAACGGGAAAACCATCGTGAAAGAATTTCTCTACCAACTCCTGCGCAAGGAATTTCACATCGTACGCTCGCCCCGCAGCTTTAATTCCCAACTCGGCGTCCCCCTCTCGGTATGGGAAATGAACCCGCAACACACCCTGGGCATCTTTGAAGCCGGCATATCCAAACCGGATGAGATGGAGGTTTTGGAACCGATCATTGCTCCCACCATCGGCGTCTTTACGGGCATCGGCGAGGCGCATCAGGAAAATTTCGTTTCCATGTACCGCAAATGCATGGAGAAACTGATGCTGTTTGCACACAGCGAGGCGGTGGTCTACAACGCCGACAATGCCTTTGTCGGGAACTGCATCGAAGCCTCGCTCCTGGCCCATCGCGCCGTGGGCTGGAGCCGCGTCAATTCGGAAGCCCCCCTGTTCATTGAAGAGGTTCGCAAAACAGATACGGAAACCCATCTGGCCTGTCGCATCATGGGCATGAGGCAAACCTACACCATCCCCTTCACCGACGAAGCCTCGATAGAAAACGTGATCCACTGCCTGGGCGTAATGCTCTACCTGAAACCCACCGTGGTGAGAGACCGTACGCGCTTTGAACGCCTGGAAGCCGTAGAGATGCGACTGGAAGTCTTGCAGGGAGTCCGCAACTGCCTGCTGATAAACGACGCCTACAATTCCGATATACACTCCCTCGGTATCGCCCTGGATTTCATGCAAAGCCGACGGGCCGGCAAGGATCTCACCTCCACGCTGATCCTTTCCGATATTCTCCAATCGGGCTTCCTCCCCAAATCCCTCTACAAGAAAGTGGCCGACCTCGTGCGACGACGCAAAGTCCAGCGACTCATAGGCATCGGCAGGGATATAACCGAACACGGGGCATTGTTTGACATACCCCGCAAGGAATTTTACCGCACAACCGCCGATTTCCTCAACTCCCCCTCCCTCCGCACCCTGGAGAACGAAATCGTCCTGCTCAAGGGTTCGCGCCGCTTCCGCTTTGAGGAAATTGCGGAACGTCTGGAGAAAAAAGTACACGAAACCATCCTGGAAGTAAACCTCGACGCCGTGGCGCACAACTTCAACTCCTACCGCGCACTCCTAAGGCCCGAAACCAAAATCATCGCCATGCTGAAAGCCTTCGGATACGGCGTCGGCTCCGGCGAACTGGCCAAAACCCTGCAAGAATACCGCTGCGATTACCTGGCCGTGGCGCTCACGGACGAAGGCGTGGAATTGCGAAGGGAAGGCATCTCCATCCCCATCCTGGTGATGAACCCGGAAATGAGCAACTTCCACCACCTCGAAGAAAACCTCCTGGAACCGGAAGTTTATAGCTTTCGCCTCCTGGAAGCCATGATACGGGAAACGCAACGAAGAGGCATCATCGCTTATCCTGTCCATATTAAAATAGATACGGGTATGCACCGCTTGGGATTCCGTCCCTCGGACGTTCCGCAAATAGCAGCCCTCGTGCGCAAACAAACCGGCATTTCCGTGCGCTCGGTATTCTCCCATCTGGTAGCCTCCGACTCGCCCGCCTTCGACGCCTTTACACGCGGCCAGATAGAAACCTTCCGCCAGGCAGCCCGGTCCCTGGAAGACGAACTCGGATACCCCCTTGCGCGACACATCCTGAACTCCGCAGGCATCGAACGCTTCCCCGAAGAACAAATGGAAATGGTACGCCTCGGTATCGGCCTCTACGGCGTGAGTGTCAACGGAAATAAAGAACTGCAAAACGTGGCCACACTCCGCAGCCTCATCCTGCAAATACAGGACGTACCGGCCGGCGATTCCGTAGGCTACAGCCGGCAAAGCTATGCCACGGAAAATTCCCGCATCGCCGTAATCCCCATCGGGTATGCCGACGGATTGAACCGGCAGTTGGGCAACGGCGTGGGAGCCGTGTGGATCAAAAACCGACTCTGCCCCATCATCGGAAATATTTGCATGGATACCACCCTGGTGGACGTCACCGCTACGGATGCCTGCGAAGGCGATGCGGTGATCGTCTTCGGAGAAGCATACCCCATCACCCGCCTGGCACACAAACTAAATACCATACCCTACGAAATCCTCACCTCAATCTCCCCCAGGGTGAAACGGATCTACTACAAGGAATAAGCATGGACGATATCCATACACCCCACAAGGGCTTCATCTGCGCCAAAGGCATACGGGTAAACAACCTCAAAGGCATAGACGTGGAGATACCCCGCAACAGGCTGGTGGTCCTCACCGGTTTGTCGGGCAGCGGCAAGTCCTCGCTGGCCTTCGATACCCTCTATGCCGAAGGACAACGACGTTACGTGGAAAGTCTTTCCGCCTACGCCCGGCAATTCATGGGTCGCATCGGGAAACCGGACTGCGACTACATCACCGGCCTCCCCCCGGCCATCGCCGTCGAACAGAAAGTCAATACGCGCAACCCCCGCTCCACCGTAGGCACCTCGACGGAAATTTACGAATACCTCCGGCTGTTGTTTGCCCATATCGGGAAAATCATTTCCCCGGTTTCGGGACAGGAAGTAAAGCAACACCGCATGAGCGACCTGACCCGATGGTTGTTTGCCTGTCCGTCGGGAATGCGTTTCGATGTTTCCGCCCCGATCGAACTGCCCCCGGGACGCGAAATGCGGGAGCAGTTGGACCTGTTTCATAAGGAAGGTTATACCCGCCTGTTGGTCTGCAACGAAGTTCAAAGGATACGGCAGGTGTTGCAGGAGAACCGCCTTCCGCCTTCCTCCTCCGATGTGGAACTGCTGATAGATCGCCTGGAAATTTCCCACGACCATTTGCTGCAAAGCCGTTTGGCCGATTCGGCAGAGACCGCCTTTTACGAAGGCCGGGGCGTCTGCCGTATCCGCGTCTATATGCCGGAAGGCGTCCGCATGAAAACCTTCTCAAAGAAACTGGAAGCCGACGGGATCGTCTTTGAAGAACCCACAGACCTGATGTTCAGTTTCAATAACCCCATCGGGGCCTGCCCCGTCTGCGAAGGATTCGGCAAAATCACAGGCATAGACGAAGATTTGGTTGTGCCCAATAAGACGCTCTCCGTTTACCAGGGCGCCGTGGCCTGCTGGAACGGCGAAGTAATGGGCGAATGGCTCACGGAATTTATCCACAAAAGCAACCGGTATGATTTCCCCATCCATCGCCCCTATCAGGCGCTTACGGAGAAGGAAAAACAACTGCTGTGGGACGGGGCGCGGGGACTGCCCGGCATCCGCGATTTCTTCCGCTTCATCTCCGAAAACCTGTACAAGGTACAATACCGGGTGTTGCAGGCACGCTACCGGGGCAAGAGCCTTTGCCCCGCCTGCCATGGCAGTCGGCTGAAACCGCAGGCGCTTTATGTGCAGGTGGGAGGAAAAACTATCGCAGCGTTGGTAGCCCTTCCGGTTGCGCAACTGAAAACCTTTTTGGATCACCTGACCCTGGACGATACCGACACGGAGATCGCCCGGCGGATACGCCTTGAGATCAGTAGCCGCCTTCAGTTCCTTTTGGATGTCGGACTGGGTTACCTTACCCTGGATCGCCTCTCCTGTACGCTTTCGGGCGGGGAGAGCCAGCGCATCAACCTGGCCACTTCGCTGGGGAGTAGCCTGGTTGGTTCCCTGTATATTCTGGACGAACCCAGCATAGGGCTTCACTCGCGCGATACGCACCGGCTGATCCGCGTCTTGTACCAACTCCGCGACCTGGGCAATACGGTGATCGTGGTAGAGCACGACGAGGATATCATCCGTGCCGCCGATTACATCATCGACATCGGCCCGCAAGCCGGACGTCTCGGCGGCGAAGTGGTTTATCAGGGCGACATGGCGGATCTGCAAAAACATACCGGGAGCTATACCGTGCGTTTCCTCACCGGCGAAGACCGGATATCCCCCCCCCCCGTCCGCCGGAAGTGGAACAATTACATCGAAGTGAAGGAAGCCCGCAAGAACAACCTCAAGGGCATCAACGTACGCTTCCCGCTGAACGTAATGACCGTGGTGAGCGGCGTGAGCGGATCGGGGAAAAGTACGCTGGTACGCGAGGTGTTCTACGAAGGCGTCCGTCGCGCCCTGGAACAGGTTGCCGACGGGGCGACGCCCGAAGGGGATCTTGCCCTCATCCATGGGATTGAGTTTGTAGACCAACACTCCATCGGGCGAAGCACCCGTTCCAATCCCGTGACCTATATCGGCGCATACGACGAGATACGCAAACTGTTTTCCGAACAACCCTTAGCCCGGCGGATGGGATTCACCCCCTCGTTTTTCTCCTTTAATGTGGAAGGCGGACGATGCGAGGAATGTAAGGGCGAAGGCCACCTCACCGTGGAGATGCAGTTCATGGCGGATCTGTCCATCACATGCGACGTATGCCACGGCAAACGCTTCCGCACGGATGTGCTGGAGGTGGAATACCGTGGGGTTTCGATTTACGGCCTGCTGGAGATGACCGTCGACCAGGCCATAGCCTTCTTTGCCGCAGACCCTGCCGGCAGCATGGAGAAGCGAATCGTCAAAAAGCTCCTGCCGCTCCGGGAGGTTGGCTTGGGATACATCCGCTTGGGGCAATCCTCCTCGACCCTCTCCGGCGGGGAGAACCAGCGTGTGAAGCTGGCCTATTACCTGGCGAAGGAGAAACAGCGGTCCACCTTCTTTGTCTTCGACGAACCCACCACGGGACTGCACTTCCACGACATAAAAACACTGCTGAAGGCCTTCAACGCCCTCATCGCAAGGGGACATTCCGTTTTGGTCATCGAACACAACCTGGAGGTGATCCGCTGTGCCGACCATGTGATAGACCTGGGGCCGGAAGGTGGGGACCTGGGGGGTGAACTCTTGTGCGCCGGCACCCCCGAAGACATTGCGCAATGCCCCGCATCCTACACGGGGCGTTTCCTGAAAAATAAACTGAAGATGAACAAATGAAAAAGAACGAATGGAAAGAACGACGGGGGGTGATGTATTCCACCGACCCCGACTTCCGCTACGAAACGGAAGAAACCCCCGAAACGGATACGCTCCCCAAGGATAAGCAGCCCTTGCGTATCGCGGTGGACAAACGCCGTCGGGCAGGGAAAACCGTGACGCTTGTTACCGGCTTCCGGGGCAAGGCCGACGACCTGGAGTCCTTGGGAAAGATGCTGAAAGCCAAATGCGGCGTGGGAGGGACGGCCAAGGAGGGTGAAATCATCCTTCAGGGCGACTGTCGCTCCCAGGCCCTGGAGATACTTCACCGGGACGGTTACGTCCAAAGTCGTCTCATCTGAACCGCTCCCCTGCCTCATGCTCACACTCTACCGCGCTTCCGCAGGAACAGGAAAGACCCATAAACTTACGGGTGAATACCTCCGGATGCTTTTTGCCGGGGCGTCGGCCCACCGGCATATCCTGGCCGTTACTTTCACCAATAAGGCTACGGGGGAGATGAAAAGCCGCATCATCCGGGAGCTTTACGTCCTGGCCGCCCGGCATCCTTCGGCTTATCTTCGGATGTTGTCCGGGGAGTACCGGCTTTCCGAGGAGCAGGTCCGTCAGCAGGCGAGGGCGATCCTCACGGACATCCTTCACGACTATGCATCCTTTCATATCAGCACCATCGACCGTTTTTTCCAGCAGACCCTCCGCGCTTTTACCCGCGAGATCGGCTTGCAGGGGGGATACGGCATTGAGATGGATCAGGAGATGATTCTTGCCGAGGCCGTGGACCATCTGCTGGTCGGACTGGACAAGCCGGAGAACCGGAACCTCCTGGGTTGGCTCCTGCGCTTTGCCGAAGAGCGGGTAGAGGGCGGGGGCGAATGGGATTTGCGAGGCGAAATCCTCTCACTTGCCCGCGAAGTGTTCAAGGAAAGCTACAAGGCCGAGAGCGAACAAATCGGTGAGGATATCCGCGACAAATCCGCCCTGGAAGACTATAAGAACGAACTCTACGCCCTGATTCGCTCCTTTGAGGCGCGGCTGAAGGCCCTGGGGGAAAAGGGGCTGGCGATCCTGGACCGATACGCCCTGGCGCCTACCGATTTTAAGAACGCGGGGCGTTCCCCTTTGCTGTACCTGGGGAAATACGCGGCGGGGGAGCGGACGGATCCCCCGGCTACGTTTGTGGCTTTGGAGGATACCCTGGAGGCGTATTACACCCGGAGCGCCCCGCCGGAGAAGATACGGCGCATCGAATCCGCCTATCACGACGGCTTGAATGCTTGCGTTCGGGAGATTCTCGCCCTGTTCCGCGACCCCGCCTGGCATACCGCCAGGGAGGCCGTGCGTTACTATTATACGTTGGGCATACTGGGGGACGTCGCTCTTCGGATAGCCGACTACTGCCGGCAGAAGAATGTCCTGATGATTGCCGACACCACCGAGCTGCTTCATAAAATCATCGACGGGAGCGACACCCCTTTCTTGTACGAGAAGACGGGCACACGCATCGAGCATTACCTGATGGACGAATTTCAGGACACCAGCGATATGCAGTGGCGTAACTTCCGTCCGCTCATTGCCGAGAGCCTGGCGCACCGGTGCGACAACCTCATCGTGGGGGATGTGAAGCAGAGCATCTACCGTTTTCGCAACTCCAACTGGAAGCTGCTGGAGGAACAGGTGCGCAGGGAGTTCCCCGCCGATCAGGTGGGGGAGGAGACGCTGGTGGAGAACTGGCGGAGTTTCCCCGGGATTGTCCGTTTCAACAACCATGTCTTTCGGTTTGCCCCGGCTCTGCTTCAGTCGCACTACAACGAGACCCTGTCGGCTTCTTCGCTTTTGGAGGAGTTGCGTCTTCCTTTCCGCACGGCGATTCTCTCGGCCTATAAGGACTGCGAGCAGATTCCGGCCCCGATGTTTCGGGAGAGCGAGGGGCATGTGCATGTGGAGTTTATCCCCGAGGGCGATTCGGACGAGGCCGACGGCAAGGGCGAGGCGCTTGGTCGCCTTTTTGCCACCCTGGAGGCTTTGCAGGATCGGGGGTATGGTCTGAAGGACATCGCCATCCTGGTGCGTACCAACCGCGAGGGGGCTTTGGTGGCCAATGCCCTCCTGGCCTACGGCGAGGAGCACAAGGGGGGGCCTTACCGCTACGATATGCTTTCGGACGACGCCTTGTATGTGAACCGTTCGGCTGCGGTGCGTTTGCTGGTGGCCGTGTTGAGGTACCTGAAGAACCCGGCCTCGGAGACGATGCGTCGCAGGGCTTTGTTGTCTTTTGCCGCCCTCACGGGCGATTTCTCTCTGATTGCCGGGGGGTTCCCCCGGGACATGGCTGCGGCTCTTGGGGAGCTTTCGCACCAGGCCTTGTATGAGATGATCGAGGGGCTTTTCCGTCTTTTCGAGCCGGTGTTTCCTGCGGGCGAGCAGGTTTTCGTGCAGGCTTTCTTGGACCTGTCGCTGGAGTTTTCGCTTCGTGGCGCCTCCGACCTGGAGCGGTTTCTGAAGTGGTGGGACGATGCGGGGGTGAAGCGAACCCTTGCCACCCCGGAGGGGCAGGACGCCATCCGCATCCTGACGATCCATAAATCCAAAGGCTTGGGCTTCAAAGCCGTGATTCTTCCTTTTGGCGATTGGGAGATGGACCATCGTCCCACGCAAACGGTGGTGCTTTGGTGTCGTCCCCGGGTGGCGCCGTTCAAGCGTCTGCACCTTTTGCCGGTGCGTTACGGTCAGGCTTTGGCTCGGACGCACTTTGCCGAGGATTATTTCCGCGAACGCCTCCATGCCTGCATCGACAGCCTGAATACGCTTTACGTGGCCTTTACCCGGGCCCGGCAGGAGTTGATTGTTTTTGCTCCCCGGCCCGCCGTTGCTTCGTCCAAGGGCGGGGGCAAGACGCCGCAGCCGGCCTCCACCGCCCACCTGCTTTGGGCTGTCTTGGAGGGACATCCGGATTTCGACGCTTCTGCGGGGGTGTTGGATACGGGCTTGCCGTCTTTCTCCCCGCCCTTGGACGAAGCGAAGGCGGAGGAGGGGGGAGGGGAGGAGGAGATTCTCCTGGGACGCCTTCCTTCGGTATCGTCCGGGGAGCGTCTTCGCCTCAGTTTGCGTGGGCGGAATTATGGCTTCAACGACCTTGAGCGAAAGCATGGTATCCTGATGCACAACATCCTGAGTCGCATCCGCACCCGTTCGGACCTGCCTTTTGCGGTGGATTCGTTTCTGAGCGAGGGGGTGATAGGCAAGGCCGAGGCCCGGGAGCTTATCGCCTCCCTGGAAGCGGCGCTCTCTCATCCGGAGGTGCAAAGCTGGTTCGGGGATTCGGCGCGCGTGCTCAACGAAGTGGAGATCCTCCAAGGCAAAGAACGCATCCGCCGCCCCGACCGCGTCATGATCTTCCAAGACAAAGCCGTCGTGGTAGACTACAAATTCGGCGCCCGAGAAACCCCGCAACACCACACACAAATCCAACAATACATCCACCTCCTCCAACAAATGGGCTACACACACGTGGAAGGCTACCTATGGTACGTCACACGCTCTTTAGTGGTTCGTTTCCCGAGCGCGCGATAGCCTAAAAACAGGGGCAAAAGCTGGAGTGCACTCCGGCTGAAGCTGCTGTGCACAGAAAATTTTGCCGGAGTGCACAG
>JAITKB010000085.1 GCA_031278605.1 Tannerellaceae bacterium | reverse complement strand
TTTTACATTTCGAGGCTGAAAATGTAACCGCTTAGCTGTCAGCGATAAATTTACCTCACTCGAAAGAAAATTTCTCCGTACGGAAAAATTTATCTCTCCGTACGGAAAAATAAATTTCTCCGTACGGAAAAGTTTACTTCTCGGTACGGAGAAGTTTATTTCCCGGTAAGGAAAACTTATTTTTGTAAATGAACATTTATTTTTTGAGGGAGCGTTAGGAATTTTTCACGCTTCGGGGGGGAATTCCGGCTCCTTTCGATAAAGTAACCGGATAGTAACCGGAATGGCCTATCTTTGCCTTACGCATTAATCACTTATCATTTCATTTAAAAATTACAGCATCATGAGAAAGAGTTTAGTTCTTGCATTTATTTTATGTTGCTCCGGATGGTTCCTTCAGGCACAGATTACAACTTCCGGGTTGAGCGGGAAGGTCGTTTCGGGCAATGAAACGGTGATCGGCGCTACCGTTGTGGCCATTCATGAACCCTCGGGTAGCCGCTATGGAAGCGTAACCAATCCGGATGGACGCTTCCATATCCAGGGTATGCGCGTGGGAGGACCCTATCGCGTGGAAGTTTCCTTCCTCGGATACCGAAAGTCCGTCTTTACGGAAATAACCCTCCAACTCGGAGAAACCTACCTCCTGGACGCCGAACTGACGGAATCGGCCGAAGCCCTGGAAGAAGTCGTGGTAACCGCCTATCGGCAAACAGCAAAAACAGGAACCGCCACGAATATCTCCGCCCGGCAACTGACAAGTTTGCCTACGATTAGCCGCAGCATCACCGATTTCACCAAGTTGTCCCCCTTTGCCGGGGCAAGCAATTCGTTTGCCGGACGCGACGGTCGCTACAATAATATAACCGTAGACGGCGCCTCGCTCAACAACAGTTTCGGACTCAGCACCAACAACCTCCCCGGCGGCGACGCCCAGCCCGTCTCGCTGGACGCCATCGAGGAGATCAGCGTAAACGTGTCGCCCTTCGATGTGAAATACTCCAACTTCACCGGAGCCTCCATCAATGCGGTGACCAAAAGCGGAAACAACCTCTTCAAAGGATCCGCCTATACCTATATCCGCCCTAAATCCTTCACCGGAAACAAAGTAGGCGATGTCGAAGTGCCCGAAGCCCGCACGCGAAGCTCCAACCTCTACGGACTTACCTTTAGCGGACCCATCCTCAGGGATAAACTCTTCTTTTTCCTCAACGCAGAACTTTCTACCGAAACGCAACCGGGCATCCCCTGGCGCACCGGTAGCGACGCCCAAGCAAACGCCGGGCAGAATATCTCGCGCACAACAGCCGCCGATATGCAAACCATGAAGGATTTCCTCCTTACAAACTATGGCTACGACCCCGGTCAATACGATAACTTCGGCAACTTCCACAGCGATAACTGGAAACTGATGGCACGCATAGACTGGAACATTCACCCCAACCATAAGCTCACCCTCCGCCTCAATGCCGTGGATTCCAACAACGATGTGCAGGTGAACGCCAACTCGGCGCCACAACCCCGCAGTTCCTCGCGCTTCAGCATCGACGCCATGTCCTTCTCCAACTCCAACTACCGCGTGAGAAACATCGTGACCTCGGCAACCGGCGAACTCAACAGCTCCTTCGGCCCCAAAGTGGCCAATAAATTGCTGGCTACACTCACCCATATCCGCGACACACGCGACGAACTTGGAAGCCCCTTCCCCTTTGTCGATATTTATAAGGACGGAAAACAATACATGAGCTTCGGTACCGAATTGTTTACGCCCCACAACAACGTGCAGAACGATGTGCTTAGCCTGGTGGACAACGTGAACGTTACGCTTCGTAATCATTATATTACCGTTGGCGCCTCCTTCGAGCGGCAGTACTTCATCAACCAGTACCTGCGTTACCCGTACGGTTATTACCGCTATGCTTCCATGGAAGACTTTATGAACAACGCCGCCCCGCTCACCTTCGGACTTACCTACGGATACAACGGACAGGAAGCGCCGGGCGCAGCGTTGGCCTTCGCCATGGGAGGCCTCTACGGACAGGACGAATGGTCGGTGTCCGACGCCTTCCGCCTGACCTATGGCCTGCGCCTGGATCTCCCCTTCTACCTGAACGACCTTTCGGGCAATGCCGCCATCGGCGAACTGCACTTCGACGGCGACCGCCAAATAGACGTATCCGTATGGCCCTCGCCCAGTGTGCTCCTCTCCCCGCGTCTGGGCTTCCGCTGGGATGTGAAGAACGATCGCTCGGTAATCCTCAACGGAGGAACCGGCCTGTTCACCGGCCTCTTGCCTTTCGTGTGGTTCACCAACCAACCCGGAAATTCGGGCGTGATACAGAATACGCTCGATCCCCTCACGCAAATACCCGAAGGCTTCTCCTTCTATCCCAACTACCGGGACCTCATCGCCAAATATCCCGACGCCTTCCCCAGCAGCCCGGCCGTGAAAGCCCCCGGGTCGATCTGCTTCGTGGATCCGGACTTTAAAATGCCGCAGGTATGGCGCAGCAGCCTGGGCGCCGATATCCAACTCCCGCTCAACTTCATGCTCTCCGTCAATGCCCTCTATACACGCGATGTACACAACGTGACCCAGGAGAATGTGAACGAAAAAGCCCCCACCGACCGCTTCGCCGGCAACGACAACCGCTCCTTCTATCCCACAAGGGACAACCGGATAAACACCGGCGTGAGCAGCGCCATGATGCTCACCAACGGGAAAGAAAAAGGCTACCAATACGCCCTGAACGCCGTGTTGACCAAAAAGTTTGAATATGGCTTCCTGGGAATGTTGTCCTACACCTACAATGTGGCCAAAGACCTGACGGCCAACCCCGGCTCCACGGCCAGCTCCGCCTGGTCGAACAACGTGTCGGTCAACAGCCTGAATGATCCCGGCCTGAGCTATTCCTCCTTCTCCGTCCCCCACCGCCTGACGGCAAACCTGTCCTACGAAATAGAATACCTCAACCACCTGAAAACAACCCTGGGCCTCTTCTATTCCGGATCCCACACGGGGCGGATCTCCTATGCAACCGGTAACGACCTGAACAACGACGGGAATTCCTCCGATTTGCTCTACATACCCGCCTCTAAGGACGAACTCCTGTTTGCCGACATCCTGACCAACGAGGTGGTGACCTATTCCAAGGAAGATCAGGCTGCCGACTTCTGGAATTACATCGAAGGCAATGCCTACCTGAGTAGTCGCAAAGGCAAATACGTCGAACGTTACGGCGACCTCAAACCCTGGCTCAATCGCTTCGACTTCAAGGTAACACAGAATTTCTTCGCCCGTCTGGGCAGCCAACGCTACGATGTGCAAGTCAGCCTGGATATTCTCAACGTAGGCAACCTGATGAATCCGGAATGGGGTATATACAAGCAGAACGCATTGGCCAACAACGACAACATCCGCCCCCTCAGCTACGCAGGCGTTACCCAGGACAAACGCCCCATCTATCAAGTGGCCGCCAATAACACGGCAGACTTCCGCGCAAAGTCCGAATGGGTAGCCACCGTCACCACCAGCAGCACCTGGGGAATGTTACTTGGAATGAAAGTGCTGTTCTGAAGTACACAATATACATAGATACTCCCTGCCACAAAAGAGGCGACCCACCCCCCTCGTGTCGCCTCTTTCCGTCGCCTCTTTCCGTCCCTGTCCCGCCCCGGCAAGGCGCTGTTAGGCGCTAAGGAAATTTCCTTATATTTGTGCATCAATTAAAAAAGAATTAGTATGAATATAGCATTAGTCGGTTACGGGAAGATGGGGAAAGCCATCGAACGGATCGCCCTGAGTCGGGGGCACGACGTTGTTTCCATCATAGATGTAGTAAATACAAACGATTTTTCCTCAGAAACATTCCGGAGCGCCGATGTGGCTATCGAGTTCACAACCCCACACACGGCGTTCGATAATTATATGCGTTGCTTTGACGCCTGCCTGCCGGTGGTGTCCGGTACAACCGGATGGCTGGAGCGTTTCGACGAGGTACGACAACTCTGCCTTGAAGGAAAACACACGTTCTTCTATGCCTCCAACTTCTCTATCGGCGTAAATATCTTCTTCGCCCTGAATACCTACCTGGCAAAGATTATGAACAATTTCCCCGCATACGACGTGCAACTCACGGAAATACACCACCACCACAAAATGGACACCCCCAGCGGAACCGCCATCACCCTGGCCGGAGACATCCTTCGGCATGTAGATCGTAAAACCCAATGGCAACCCTCCGACACAACAGCCGCCATACAACCCTCCGACCTCCCCATACAATCCATCCGCGAAGGAGAAATACCCGGAACACACGAAGTAGCGTACGTATCGCACGAAGACACGATACACATCCGCCACGAGGCCAAAAGCAGGGAAGGCTTTGCACTCGGCGCCGTCGTCGCCGCCGAGTTTACTGTCGGCCGGAAAGGTTTGCTGGGAATGGAAGATCTGTTGACGTTTTAAATTTATCCTTATATATAATAACTGCAAGTAATATGAAAAAGAACGAAGAAAAACCCTGGAATCAGCAAGGGCAATGGATTAAGTTGGGGATCGCCTCCGCACTGTATCTGCTCTTTACCCTGTGGATGCGCAATGCCTGGCTGCTGGTAGGACTGCCGGTGATAGTCGATATATTCCTCACAAAACAGATCCCCTGGGGAGCCTGGAAAGAATCGAAAAACCCTTCCGTGCGGAAAACAATGGAATGGATAGATGATATCCTCTTCGCCCTGATAGGCGTCTATCTTATCAATCTTTTTGTCCTCCAGATGTATCAGATCCCTTCTTCCTCCCTGGAGAAATCATTGCTGGTGGGCGATTACCTGGTGGTAAGCAAGCTAAGCTACGGGCCGCGCGTACCCAATACGCCGCTTTCCTTTCCCCTGGTGCAGAATACCCTTCCGCTCATAAATACCCGATCTTACGTGGAATGGCCCCGATGGGAGTATAAACGCGTGGCAGGCCTGGGGCAGGTGAAGCGTAACGACATCGTGGTGTTTAACTTCCCCGCCGGAGATACCATCGCCTTCAAACAACAAAACCCCGACTATTATACGCTGGTGCAACAATACGGCAAGGAATATATCCGGATGAACAAAGACCTCTTCGGCGAGGTGATGTATCGCCCGGTGGATAAACGTGAGAACTACGTGAAACGCTGTATCGGCATGCCCGGCGATTCGCTGCAAGTGTGCAACAACCAGGTATACATCAACGGAACTCCCGGTGAAAATCCCCAGGGAATGCAGTATAATTATTATGTGGAAACCGATGGCTCCCTCCTTACCGAAGAACACTTCCGGCTGCTCGGAGTAAGCAAGGACGACCGGCTGCTGGCAAACCCCAACGTATTGCCCTTTTTGGGCTTCCCGGATCAAACAACGCATGTGTATCGCCTGCCGCTCACGCAAAAAGCGCTACGTATAGTAGAGAAATTGCCTGTGGTGAAAAAAATCGTTATCGAACCCGATGCCTTCGGAGGCCCTACCTATCCGCTGGACTATCCAACGGGATGGACGCGCGACAACTACGGCCCGATATGGATCCCGCGCAAAGGCGAATCCGTTGCGCTAACGGAACAAAACCTCTCGCTCTATCACCGTTGCATCCGCAACTACGAGAACAATACCCTGGAGGTAACAGACGGGAAAATCTACATCAACGGAAAGGAAGAAACAAGCTATACCTTTCGCTACGATTACTATTTCATGATGGGTGATAACCGGCACAACAGCGCCGACAGCCGCTCCTGGGGCTTTGTGCCCGAAGACCATATCGTGGGCAAGCCGGTCCTTGTGTGGCTCTCCCTGGATAAAGATCACGGTTTGCTGAGCGGAGGCATCCGCTGGAATCGTATGTTCCGCACGGTCGACGCCCTATGAACGGGAAAATACGCATCCTCCTTCGTTGTGCCGCTGTATTGCTTGTTGTCTTATGTGTGCGGGCCTTTTGTATCGGTTCGTACCGCATCTCCACTTCTTCGATGGAAAACACGCTGCACAGGGGAGACTATGTGTTGGTAAACAAACTGTCGGCGGGGCGTTTGAAGCAAAATCAGGTAATCCTTTTCACCAGTCCGCTGATAAAAGATCGCCCGGAAGCCCCTCTGCTGGTAAGTCGTTGCATTGCCCGTCCGGGCGATACCATACGGGTGAGCGATGCGGGCTACAGCGTGAACGGCGTGCTCTACCCCCGATCGCCCAATACGCTGTCTTTTTATATGTTTGGACAAGAGATAAAAACCCCTTTCCTCGATGTGTTGAAGAAACTCGATATTCCTCAGCGGGACATGAAAGAAAATGACGCCTATGCCGGATTAAGACTTACTTCCTTTGAAGAATACCGCATACGCGAGGAACTGACCGAGGCGATGAATACCCGCTTCGTCCGCGAAGAAACGGTGAATTACCGCCTCGTTGTTCCGCGCAAAGGCGTGGAGTACCGTTTGGACGAAGCCTTTGTTACCGCCTGTCGGGAGGCAATCCTGGCGGAAACAAACGGAGAGGCGGAATTCAGGAACAGGAAACTGTTTCTTCGCGGCAAAGAAACAAACCGCTTCCGCTTTAGCCGCGATTACTGCTGGGTGCTTTCGGACAACATAAACGATGCGGTGGATTCCCGTCATCTGGGCTTTATCCCGGTCGAACATATCATTGGTAACGCCTGGTTTTGCTGGTTCAGTAAAGACAGGAAACGCGTTTTCCGGAAGATCAACTGAGATGCGGAATGTTTCGCTTGCTACCGCCTATCTGGCTCCCATACAATATTATTGTAAACTTTTCCACTTTACCGGCGTTTGCATGGAGACGGCCGAGAACTACCCGAAGCAAACGTATCGCAACCGCTGTCTTATCGCCGGGGCAAACGGTCTGCTCACACTCTCCGTGCCGATAGAAAAACCGAATACTCAGAAGTGTCTCACTCGCGACATCCGTATATCCAATCACGGTGATTGGCGTCGTTTGCATTGGAATGCCATCACGTCGTCTTACAATACCAGCCCGTTCTTTGCCTATTATGCCGACGATTTCCGTCCTTTCTATGAGAAAAAGTACCGTTTCCTGCTGGACTTTAACGAACATCTCCGCGAGCGAATCTGCGAGTTGCTCGATATGCATCCTCTTGTAAGCTATACGGAGAGTTATATCGCCCACCGTGCCTGCGACTTTCGCGAGATCATCCGTCCCCGTCGTCCGGACGAAGACGTCGCCTTCCGTCCCATCCCTTATTATCAGGTTTTTGGCGACAAATCCGGATTCCTTCCCAACCTGAGCATCATCGACCTCCTTTTCAATATGGGGCCTGAAAGCTTGCTGATTC
>JAITKB010000070.1 GCA_031278605.1 Tannerellaceae bacterium | reverse complement strand
ACAACCGACGAGCGCAGATGCGGATTCACGGGAATTGAGCAGGGATATATGGTTAAGGTATACGTTGTGGGCGTGCCGGCGCAACCGCTGTAATAGGGCGTAACGGTGATGGTGGCCGTACCGGTTTGCGTGGCAGTGAACTGTGGCTGGTTGCCCGTGCCGCTTGCCGCCAGACCAATCGCCGTGTTGCTGTTTGTCCACGTAAACGTAACGCCGTTTGTGGGCGAGGCAAACGTGACGCCGGCTATGGCGGTGTTGATGCAACCGATCCTGTTGGTAATGGCCGTGACCGTTACCAGCGGATGAACGGTGATCAGGACCGAGCTACTGCTTACCGTCCCGCAGGATCCGCTGGTTACGTTGCGGCGGAAGTACGTGGTGGTCGTCAGGGCGCCGGGGGCATAGGTGGGCGATGGTGCATTGGTGGTGATGTTTGACCAGGTAGAATTGTCGGTACTGCTTTGCCACTGATAGGTGTAGGTGCCTGTTCCTCCGGTGGGGGCGGTGGTCTGTGTCAGGCCGGTGGGGCTGTTGTTGTAGCAGATGGTCTGCGCCGTGCCGATAGCGCCGGCGGTGAGGGCGGCGTAGGCTCTGATATTCACCGAAGCAGGCGTGCCGATGGTTGCAAAGGCTTTGTCTGTACTGCTCAGGGTAATGACCATGTTGCTGCTGCCCGTTGGAGAGGCTGCTGCCGTTACGGTAAAGTTTGCGCTGTTTGAACCGGCCGGTATAACCACGGTAGCCGGTCGGGTGCTAAAGTCACCCGTAGCCCCCGAATAACTGAGGTTCACCGTCACATCCTGGGCGGCGGTTTGTGAACTGGGGTACTTCACTGTGAAGGTTTGCGAAGTACCCGCACAGGTGTTGACGGCAGTATTGCTGGAAAGGCTCACGTTTGTGGTCACCGTCAGGGTAGCCTGCGAACCCAACGGCAGTGTATGTACGGTATTCGTGACCGAATTAGCATTTACTATCCACTGGCCGGCTTGGGTCACATTGACGGGAACGGTTATAGTGCCCGTTCCCAGCGCCGCAATAGAGCCGTTGGCCAACTGATAGTACTCGTTGCCTACGGTCCAGGTATGCGTTCCGGAAATGCCGCTGTAACTTCCGGTTGTCCGGATCGGCAGGCCGGGGAAGTTTACCCGGAAAGCAATGCCGGAAAGCGTTGCGTTATTATAGCTCTTGTACGTGAGGTTGAGGTTGATATTTGCCCCGAGGGCGGCGGTGTAATTTTTCGATCCATTCCAGGTATAGTCCAATTCACCCTCCAAGTCCTCCGTAAAAGTCAGACCTGTGGTAATTGTGGTGATTTGTCCCGGCGTGATGTTGTCATAACCTACGCCCGTACCGTTGTCCAGACCGCTGCTGAAAGGGCCAAACTGGAATTTGTAGTTGCTGTCGGTTCCGGTTGTCGATCCGGAACCGGGGGTATGATTTACTACATTGTAACTATAACCTGGTCTATAAGGATTCGCCGAATAGGCCCTGTCGAAGTTCCGTCCCATGGCAAAGAAACCAATCAAGGCGCCATTTCCCGTATTATTTTTGGCCCCGACCATACGCAAACTCTGCACCTGGGCTGTAGTCATATAGTAATTTACTACCGAGCTAGAATTATTGTAACCCAAAAAATCCGGCAAAATATAAGCATATCCTGCATCACTCAAATTTACATACGTATCCCATCCATAGGCAAAAATAATGGAGGTGCCGGAGGGGATATTACTCATGTCGAGGACGGCCTGTTTAACGAAATACTCCGGGCTGGAGGTATTATACGTCAAGGTAAGCGTAACGGAAAACGCAGAGCTGTTGTATGTCCCGCTAAATTTTTTTGTTACATGTTGTTGCGTGCCGGTAGTCACAGCGCTTATATCTTCTATTGTAAGAGCAGTAGACTGAAAAGAGCTGGTTCCTATTTTGATGGTAAACAAAGAGGCGGTACTAAAAAACTGCTTACTCCAGCTGGTGCCGCTGATGTTCCGGTTAACCATATAGTAACCCCCACTGCTTATTACAATTTGCAATTGATTGGTTGGAGGCGTGGCCCCGCCCAGCGTGTAGGCATTGTCTGACGCAAACAAAGATACCGGGTGAAAACAGGCGGTAGCCAGCAGGATTAAAAATAAGCAAAAGCGTTTCATGGTACGTCAGTATTTAATAAACAGTTTAAAAATCAGAGAGAGCCGGCTACTCCCCAGAACATAACTTATAGACAACTCTTCTCCTTCGACACGATAGTCGAAGGTATGCGACTGCTCTTCCCGCAGGGAGATGGTCAGTTGGCTGTTTGCAACGCTGTATGTCCCTTTGAGGGGACGGTTGGAATTATTGGTCAGGTTACGCAGATCCACTCCTACTTCGTTCCCATAAAACAGAATCGAATAGTAGCGGTCGTCAATAAACGAACCGACCAGCGCTCGAACGGCAGGGTTGTTCACCAATGCCTCCACCTGCAAACGCTGGGCCGGAGCATTTCCGATTTTAAACTCTACGGCTTCCAGTAACCATTCTCCCCGCAGAAGCGGGTCGAGGTCCGTCTGCTGCAATATTCCGCCGATAGCAGGCGCACTCTGTGCTCCGTCTGCCCGGAAGTTCGGGGCCAGGAGCATACTCATAGCGGTGACTCCGGTGAGGAGGCTTCCCCGCAAATTTTTAAAACTTTTAGTTGTATTCATCATTGATATATTATAAGCCGTGGTAATGAAGCATCGTTGCAGTAAATTCCTGCGCGATCTATCCGGGTGTTTTCCTGCGTCCGACGCCTTTTCGGGATGGGGATTAGAGGGTGAGTGCGCCGAAGCTGTCGCAATACAACAGGGGGATGCAAAAAAGAACTTATGTGTCATAATCAATCGGATTAAGCAAGGGTTTGTTTGATTCTCTCTTTCAGAAAGCGGTGCAATTCCTGAAATTTTAATTCTGTACAAATATATGCCATGCTTTTTACATATCCAAACACATTTTACCATTGTCGTGTTTTTTGCAGGGTGTTTGCTTAACAAATACGCTTGCCGGGCCTCCGGGGAGATATGAATCGCCCACTTTGTTTATTTGCCTGTATGTAAGTGAAGTGTTTTATGTATATTTGCAGCGTTTTTGGAGACAACGATATAATATAATGTCCAACTTAGTAATTCAAACAAACGTAGTATTAACAATTTAAAAATGGAAAGATTTAAAAACATCCTACCGGTAGAAGATTTCAACTGGGAATCGTACGAACAAGGAGATTCTTGCAGCGAAGAAAACAAGGAAAACCTTGTAAAAACCTACGACGAAACTCTAAATACCGTTAAGGATAAGGAAGTAGTTATCGGAACCGTTACGTCCATGAACAAACGTGAAGTGGTGGTAAATATCGGTTTCAAATCAGACGGTGTTGTGTCTATGTCCGAATTTCGGTACAACTCCGATTTAAAAGTGGGAGATGAAGTGGAAGTCTACATTGAAAGTCAGGAAGACAAAAAAGGACAACTCATTCTCTCTCATAAGAAAGCACGTATTACACGTTCCTGGGATCGTGTGCACGAAGCAAAAGATAAAGATGAAATCATCAAAGGTTTTATCAAATGTCGCACCAAAGGCGGTATGATAGTCGATATATTCGGCATCGAAGCCTTCCTGCCTGGTTCGCAAATTGATGTGAAACCCATCCGCGATTACGATGTGTTCGTAAATAAAACGATGGAATTTAAGATTGTAAAGATCAACGACGAATACAAAAACGTTGTCGTCTCTCACAAGGCCCTTATCGAAGCCGAGCTGGAACAACAAAAGAAAGACATCATCTCCAAACTGGAAAAAGGACAGGTGCTGGAAGGTACCGTCAAGAATATCACCTCCTATGGCGTTTTCATCGACCTGGGTGGCGTAGACGGGCTTATCCATATTACCGACCTTTCCTGGGGACGTGTTTCGCATCCCGAAGAGATTGTGCAGTTAGACCAGAAAATCAACGTGGTTATTCTTGATTTCGACGATGAAAAAAGACGTATTGCCCTCGGATTGAAACAACTCACACCGCATCCATGGGATGCCCTCGACCAAAACTTGAAAGTGGGCGACCATATCAAAGGAAAAGTGGTGGTGATGGCCGATTACGGCGCCTTCATTGAAATCGCCCCGGGCGTAGAAGGGCTGATTCATGTGTCGGAAATGTCGTGGACACAACACCTGCGTAGCGCCCAAGACTTTATGAAAGTAGGCGAGGAAATTGAAGCTGTAATCCTCACCCTCGACCGCGACGAACGCAAGATGTCGCTCGGCATCAAACAACTCAAATCAGACCCATGGGAAGATATTGAATCTCGTTTCCCTGTCGGTTCGAGACATACAGCCAAAGTGCGGAACTTCACCAATTTCGGCGTATTTGTTGAAATCGAAGAAGGTGTGGATGGACTCATTCATATATCCGACCTCTCGTGGACAAAAAAAATCAAACACCCCAGCGAATTTACACAGATTGGCGCCGCGATAGACGTGCAGGTCCTGGAAATAGACAAAGAAAACCGACGCCTCAGCTTAGGGCACAAACAGTTGGAAGAAAATCCGTGGGATGTGTTTGAAACCATCTTTATGGTAAACTCTATCCATGAAGGAACCGTTATTGAAGTGCTTGATAAAGGAGCCGTTATCTCTTTGCCATACGGCGTAGAAGGGTTTGCTACTCCCAAACATCTGGTAAAAGAAGATGGTTCGCAAGCTGCTGTAGATGAAAGATTGCTGTTCAAAGTAATCGAGTTTAACAAGGAAGCCAAGCGTATCATCCTTTCGCACAGTCGCATTCACGAAGACGAACAAAAGAACGCCAAGAAGGAAGCCGCTTCTGCTGCGAACGAAAAGAAAATCAAACGAAACAAAAAAGAAGAAGATACTCCGCTGATAACTACTCCCGTAGAAAGAACAACCCTGGGAGATATCGAAGAACTCGCCGCTTTGAAAGAGAAACTGTCGGGAGGCGAATAAATAAACCTTCACCCTTCCGGATCGTATAATATGTGTGAAATGCTCATGTCCCTGTGGAGAAATCAGGGCATGAGCATTTTGACAGTTCCCCCCCCCGGAAAAGGGCGGAAAATTCTCAGTACTGAGCGATAAATTTTTCAGTACTGAAAAAAAAAATTCTCACTACTGAAAAAAATACTTCTCAGTACTGAGAAATTCGGGGGGAAGACAGGAAACAGCAATTTGCTGATTATTAATAGATTATTAAGCATCCGAGGATTGCCTCGAGTCCGCGTAGCACGGGGCAATTGGGCGTCTAAATTATTCTCTGTAAGTTTGCACTCCACAATTATAAATGTTCAATTACACATGAAGGAAATTAAAATAGAAACCGGCACAGTTGCCGTGAAAAGAGGCCTTGCCGAAATGCTGAAAGGCGGAGTAATTATGGATGTTGTCAATCCGGAACAAGCAAAAATAGCCGAAGAAGCGGGAGCCGTCGCCGTAATGGCCCTGGAACGCGTCCCTTCGGATATCCGGGCGCAAGGCGGCGTGGCGCGTATGTCGGACCCTGAAATGATTATCGGGATTCAACAGGCCGTATCCATTCCCGTAATGGCAAAAGCCCGCATCGGACACATCCTTGAGGCACGCCTGCTGGAAGCCCTGGGAATTGACTTCATAGATGAAAGCGAAGTGTTGACGCCGGCCGATGATGTGTATCATATCCTGAAATCCGATTTCAAAGTGCCCTTTGTCTGCGGCGCCCGCAACCTGGGCGAAGCGCTTCGCCGCATTGGTGAAGGAGCAGTCATGATACGCACCAAAGGCGAAGCCGGCACGGGCGATATTGTGGAAGCCGTTCGACATATCCGTCGCGTTAACGAAGATATACGACGCGTTGTAAGCGCTACTTACATGGAACTTATGAGTATAGCCAAAGAAATAGGCGCTCCTTACGAACTCGTGTTACAGGTAAAAGAATTGGGACGTCTTCCCGTTGTAAACTTCGCAGCCGGCGGAGTGGCAACACCTGCCGACGCTGCGCTGATGATGGAACTGGGTTGCGACGGCGTGTTCGTAGGTTCGGGCATCTTCAAGTCGGACAATCCGGCCAAACGCGCCAAAGCCATCGTAGAAGCAGTAGCCCACTATAAAGACGCAGCCCTCATTGCCGAAGTCTCCAAAGGCCTGGGCAAATCCATGCCCGGCCAAAGCGTAGCCCGGATGGAAGACAAAGACAAGATAGCCGGTCGCGGATGGTGAGTGGGATGAAAGTCGGAATTTTAGCCCTGCAGGGGGCCATCAGAGAACACCGCAAATCATTGCATCGCCTGGGCGTAGAAACGGTCGATGTGCTGAACCCGCAAGATTTGAAGGGAATAAACGCTTTGATCCTGCCCGGAGGAGAAAGTACGACCACAGGCAAACTCATGCTGCGCTATGGCTTGCTGGAGGCGATTGCCAGGGCCGGCAGTCAGGGTTTACCCATCTTGGGCACCTGCACAGGGCTGATACTCCTCTCCAAACATATCAATCACAGCAACCAGCACCGCCTGGGCTTGATGGACACGTACGTGGAACGGAATGCTTTCGGGCGTCAGCTGGAGAGTTTTGAGGCGGAGATGCCTGTTCCCGTATTGGGTGAGAAACCTTTCCACACGGTGTTTATCCGCGCTCCTTATATAGAAAAGGCGGACGAAGGCGTGGAGGTGCTGCTCCGCTATCAGGGGAAGATCCTTTTTGCCAAACAAGACAATCTGCTGGCTACCGCCTTCCATCCCGAACTGACGGACGATACCCGTGTTCACGAATATTTTTTACAACTCATCAATCAAGATTAAAAAAGCATACGTATGGAAATTGCAAGCAAGTACAATCCCGCAGAAGTAGAGGAGAAATGCTACCGGTATTGGTTGGAGAAAGGTTTCTTCGGATCAACGCCCGACGAACGCGAACCTTTTACAATCGTAATCCCTCCCCCCAATGTTACCGGCGTGCTGCACATGGGACATATGCTCAACAATACGATTCAGGACATATTGGTGCGCCGCGCCCGTATGCAAGGGAAAAATGCCTGCTGGGTGCCGGGTACCGACCATGCATCCATCGCTACGGAAGCCAAAGTAGTAGCCAAATTAGCGGCCGAAGGCATCAGCAAAAAAGACCTTACACGCGAGGATTTTCTCTCCCACGCCTGGGAATGGACCCATAAGCACGGCGGAATCATCCTGGAACAACTGAAAAAACTGGGCGCTTCCTGCGACTGGAACCGTACCTGCTTCACCATGGACGAACAACGCTCGCAAAGCGTAATCAAGGTCTTTGTGGATTTATACAATAAAGGACTTATCTACCGCGGCATCCGCATGGTGAACTGGGACCCTTCGGCCCGGACGGCCATCTCCGACGAGGAGGTAATCCACAAGGAAGAACACGGGAAGCTGTACTACATAAAATATACAATCGCAGGAGAAGCACAAGGGAAATACATCGTCATTGCCACTACCCGCCCGGAAACAATCTTCGGCGACGTGGCGGTATGTATCAACCCCAATGACCCGAAAACCGCCCACATGAAAGGGAAAAAAGTTGTCGTGCCGATTGTAAACCGCATCGTGCCGATTATTGAAGACGAATACGTAGACATGGACTTTGGCACGGGATTCCTGAAAGTAACCCCGGCGCATGACGCAAACGACTATATGCTGGGGGAAAAATACAACCTGGAAGGCATTGATATCTTCAACGACAACGGAACGCTCAACGCCCACGGGCTGCAATACGAGGGCATGGATCGCTTTGATGTGCGTAAGCAGATAGAGAAAGACCTCGAAGCATCCGGATG
Source organism: Tannerellaceae bacterium (assembly GCA_031278605.1). GTDB lineage: Bacteria > Bacteroidota > Bacteroidia > Bacteroidales > Tannerellaceae > DFXE01. The sequence continues at coordinate 22,033 of JAITKB010000070.1, read as the reverse complement.
GATGGAAAAGACGGAAGACTATACCAACAATGTCGGATATTCGGAAAGGACCCATGTCCCCATCGAACCGAAACTCTCCATGCAGTGGTTCCTGAAAATGGAACACTTAGCCAAACCGGCGCTGGAAGCCGTAGAAAACGATACCATCCGGTTCTATCCGGCAAAATTCAAGAACATGTACCGCCACTGGATGGAAAATGTAAAAGACTGGAACATCAGCCGCCAATTGTGGTGGGGACATCGTATTCCCGCTTACTACCTGCCGGAAGGAGGATTTGTGGTGGCTGAAACAGCCGGCGAAGCCCTGCAACAGGCCCGCGAAAAAACAGGAAACGCCGCCTTGCAAGCATCGGATCTGCGACAAGACGAAGACTGTCTGGATACATGGTTCTCTTCCTGGCTGTGGCCTATCTCCGTTTTCGACGGAATCAACAATCCCGATAATGCGGATATCACCTATTATTATCCTACAAACGACTTGGTTACAGCACCGGAAATTATCTTTTTCTGGGTTGCCCGCATGATTATATCGGGCTATGAATACCGGAAGGAAGCCTGTTTTAAGAATGTATATTTCACCGGAATCGTAAGAGACAAGAAAGGGCGTAAGATGTCGAAATCGCTGGGTAATTCGCCGGATCCGATCGAACTGATGAACCGGTACGGCGCCGACGGCGTACGCATGGGGATGCTGCTGACTTCGCCTGCCGGTAATGACTTGCCTTTCGACGAAAGCCTGTGCGAACAAGGACGTAACTTTAACAACAAGATATGGAACGCTTTCCGCTTGATAAAAGGATGGAGAACGGAGGATTCGGCACCCCAACCCGAAGCCTCGGCCATCGCCGTAAAATGGTTCGAGGCCCAAATGAACAAGACCGTAGCCGAGATGGACGACTTATATGGAAAATACCGCCTGAACGAGGCTATAATGTCTGCCTACAAATTATTCTGGGATGAATTTTCGGCTTGGTATCTCGAAATCATCAAGCCGGGATACGAACAGCCGGTAGACAAGACGACGTACCGGGCTACACTCGGATTCTTCGACTCGCTGCTCCGCCTCTTGCATCCTTTCATGCCTTTTATCACCGAAGAACTATGGCAGGCTTTGGAAATGCGCAAAGAAGGTGACAGTATCATGATTGCCCGGATACCGCAAGCTGCTCCGGTAGAGGAGACGTATCTGAAAGCTTTTGAAACGGTAAAGGAAATCATCGGTGGAATACGTGCCATCCGGCTTCAGAAAAATATCCCCGCCAAAGAACCGTTGAACCTGCTCGTTGCCGGCGAACACGACGAAAGATTTAATCCGGTGATAGAAAAAATGGGAATTGTTGCGCTCAATCCTCCGAAGGAAAAAGCGGCCTCCAGAATTTCCTTCCTTGTAGGCACTACAGAATATACCATCCCGTTGATTCAGACAATTAACGTGGAAGAAGAACTGACCAAACTGAAAGAAGAACTCATCTATCAGCAGGGATTTCTCAATTTAGTGATGAAAAAGTTGGGTAACACAAGCTTTGTAACTAAGGCTCCGGCCAACGTTATCGACGCGGAACGTAAGAAACAAGCCGATGCGGAAAGCAAAATAAGAAGCCTGGAAGAAGCTATCGCCGCATTAAAAATTTAAATACCGGTTCTGCAATGGGGCCTATGTAAGATTTATCCGTATGAAAGGAACGTTGTACTTATTCATTATTTGTTTGTTTACGGCTTGTAGCTCCCTCCGCTATATGGAGATAGAAACCTTCAATCCGTCGGAGATCACGTATCCTGGACATATCCGCAAAATACTAATTGTGAATAATGCCGCTCCGCAACCCCCTGATATGGGATATGTATTCAATCTCTTTGGCGTACCTCAACAGGTCGAAAAAATTGAAACCGACAGCGCCTTGTTCGACGCCTGTCGTGCATTGGGAACAGCTATTGCCGAAACGGACTTTTTCGATGATGTGCTTTTTTTTCACGAAGGGACAAGCAAAGATGACAATTCCCTGAAACTTACTCCGGAAGAGGTGAGCTCTCTTTGCGAAGAAACAGGAACCGACGCCATCATATCGTTCGACCGCCTGCTGTTTGATATGCAAAAAGAGATCATAGCTTTTTCCGAAGGCTATGTAATCGGCAGTATACGGATAGATGTGAAAGGTATTGTCCGAAGTTACTTGCCCGGCAAAACCGGGCCGGCTATTACAGCCCTGACATCCGACAGCATTTTCTGGATGGAATACGCTGATACGCAGGAGGAACTGATGCTCCGGCTCCCCACACCTGCCGAGGCGTTGCGGGTGGCCGGCAAGTATATCGGTTCAAAACCGTATCCTCTATTTGTTCCTCACTGGAAAAATGAAATGCGTTGGTATTTTGCCGGTAGCGGTGCACGTTGGAAAGAAGCCACAGTCTACGCCGTTTCCGGGAAATGGGAAAATGCTTCGGAGCGTTGGCAATATATCTACAACCATTCTTCACGATGGAGCGACAAAGCAAAATCAGCCTCCAACCTGGCGCTTGTTTCGGAAATTACCGGACATCCGGAAAAAGCGCTCGAGTGGGCGAAGATTGCCCACAACCTATTCGAAAGCAAAAAAGGAAACGAACATTCATATACCCAGATGCAAGAATTATATGTAAAGACCCTGGAACAGCGGATATTGAACGACAAGAAACTAAATTTACAATTTGGAAAAGAATAACACCTTTGTTTTATAAATTATTTATATTTTTGCGAGGTCTTTTAAAAGTAGAGAAGAGAAAACAGCATGAGTGCGAATAACGCAAAGGTCCAGTCGGTCATAGAAAGTACATTGACTTCGGTGATTAAGAAATTGGCGGCGAACGAATCCGACAACTTTATCAGTGATTTGTACGTCCAGGCGGATGCGGAAACTGGTGAATTTCACATCTTCGGCGAAGAAGAAAACTTGTTGGGCAAGGTTATTATCTTTGATTGGGTGAATAGTGAAGAAGCGACTTTTGGCAAGAAAGTAAGTTTGGTTGTAAAAGCAGCGCTTACTTCCCTTACCGCGAAGAATCAATTGAATCACTCATGTTTTCTCCGACCTTTTTCAGTAAGTCTGGTTGACGAAAGTTTTACAGTAGTGGAAGAACTTCTCTTTATTGACGATGATATATACCGGGCGGATGATCCTTTGTTGAAAGATTTGGATATCGAATTAGATAATTTCCTGAAAAACCTCCTTTCAGACCTGCCGAAATAGCTCAGTTGGTAGAGCAATTCATTCGTAATGAATAGGTCGCCGGTTCGAGTCCGGCTTTCGGCTCTGCTTCGGGATCACATAAAATGCCAATATCCGAAGAGGCAAATCCTCATTATTTCTAATGCTATGGTTGTTCCCGAAAAATCTTTCCTCCACACTATGAATTATATACATAACAAATGCAGTTGAACATCTAATTAATCTTAGGATTGTCCCTACATTTGCTTTATGCGAAAAGAGGAAAATATCGTAAATAAATATAAGGCCCACCTTCGCTTGGAGAAGTCGCTTTCACCCCATTCGATAGATGCTTATCTGACGGATTTGGATAAATTGTTGCGTTTCATGGAGGACGAAGGGCGGACGTACGCCGAGATAACATATATGGACTTGCAGCAATTTGTAGCCCGTCTTCATGATATGAGTATCCATCCGAGTTCACAGGCGCGTATTATTTCCGGTGTCCGTTCTTTTTATCGTTTTCTTATGCTTGACGGATATATTACTGTAGACCCTACCGAATTGCTCGAATCACCCAAAATAGGCCTGAAGTTGCCGGAAGTACTTAGTGTAAACGAAATAAACAGCATACTGGATAGTATTGATTTATCTCATCCCGAAGGACAAAGGAATCGGGCTATGTTGGAAGTGCTGTATAGTTGTGGACTCCGTGTCTCGGAACTTACCGCCTTGCGCTATTCCGACGTTTACTTCGAAGAGGGTTTTATAAAGGTGGAAGGAAAAGGCAGTAAACAGCGTTTAGTGCCTATTTCGGATGTGGCAATTCGCGAAATAAAAAACTACCTGTTCGACCGGAACCTGATACCGGTAAAAAAAGGCTATGAGGATATCCTTTTCCTTAATCGGCGCGGAACGGCCTTATCGCGTGTCATGGTTTTCTATATCATTAAACAGCAAACCGAAAAGGCGGGAATACACAAAAATGTCAGCCCACATACTTTCCGACATTCCTTCGCAACTCATTTGCTGGAAGGAGGAGCGAACCTCCGAGCTATCCAGGAAATGTTGGGGCATGAAAAAATAACTACAACCGAGATCTATACCCATATCGACCGTGAATTTCTGAGAAAAGAAATCTTGGAACATCACCCCAGAAACCGGAGATAATCAGATTTGGATAATGTGGCGGAACAAAAAGTCGAACCTCCGGAAAGAATTGACCGTCACTTCCCGTTGCGTATCTAAAATCCAATATAGGGGCGTATCATGATAGAAGGATGCCATTAGCGAAAATATCCTCCTGGGGGCGCGTTCGACAGTTTGCTGCGATTTCGCAGCCGAGCGGCTGCAAGTTCGCAGCCGAGCGACTGCGATTTCGCAGCAAGTCGAAGGGGGGGCGGCTGTGCGGTGATCGGAGGGGGGTAGGAGGGGGGACTTCCCTTTACAGGACCCGACTTTGCACTTCCCCGTCGGCGAAACGGGTGGTGATTTCCTCGCCGGGGGCCAGGGAGGTGGTTCGTTTGATGATTTTCCCGTCTTTCAGGGTGAGGCTGTAGCCCCTTTTCAGGATGTATTCCGGCGACGCCATGGAAAGGAATTGTTCGGTAAGCGTCAGGGAGTGACTTTTGGCGGTAAGGAGCGTTTGGGTATTCCGCCCCAGGGAGGTCTGAAGCGCAAGCAATAAGTTGCCGTGGCGGTTCAGCCTTCCGGAGGCCGCCGCCGAGAGGCTTTGCTGCAAATGACCGAGCCTTGCGGCCGCTTCATCCATGCGCTGTATCAGCCATCCGGCAACGGCCGTGGGCGTTTTCATGCGCCTATGGGCCACCAGGTCCAGGATCGTGTCGTCGCGCTCATGCCCGATGCCGGTCACAAGCGGCAAGGGAAACTGCGCACAGTGAGCCGCCAAAAGGTAGGAATCAAAGCTGCTCAGCTCCGAACTCGCCCCGCCCCCCCGGATGATGACCACCAGGTCGAAGCAATCCAGGCAAGCAAAAATGCGCTCCAGGGCAGCAATCACGGAAGCCTCCGTCCGCTCCCCCTGCATAATGGCCGGGAAAAGCTTCAGGTAGAAAACATAGCCGGAGGGATTCTCCCGGAGCTGATGCACGAAATCTTCGTAGCCGGCAGCCGTCGGCGAAGTGATCACCGCAATCCGCCTGGGAAGGTCGGGGAAAGGCAACTCCCGGTTCAACGTAAAGATCCCTTCCGCTTTCAGGCGAAGGATGATTTCCATGCGTTTGCGCAGCATATCCCCCACCGTATAGGAGGGGTCCATGTCGAGCACGTTCAGGCTGAAGCCGTAAACTTCGTGGTAGTCCACCGACACCTCGGCCAGCACCTTTAATCCCGAAGCAAAAGGCTGCGCGGTCGCCTCTTCAAAGGAAGGCTTCAGGTGGCGGAAGGTCTTTGCCCAGATGCAGGCGCGCATCTTTGCCGTCAAAAGCCCCGACACGGGATGCTTCTCCACAAACTCCAAATAGCAATGCCCCGAGGCATGGATGCGTACGTCGCTCATTTCCGCCCGCACCCAGCAGCTATCGGCAAACGCATGGCGGACAACCCCTTTGAGCCGGTTGCCGAGTTCGGACAGCGTACAGGCTCTTTGCTTATCGGCCGGCGTCTTCATGGGCGTTTTCATGGGTGTTTTCATGGGCGTCTCGGTAGGCGTTATACAGGTTGGGGATTCCGTAACCCCGTTCGGCATCCGGTTGATTGTAATGAGAAGCCGAGCGTTGTATCCGACGGATCATCTCCAGATTGCTCAGCTGCGGAAGCGCCTGCCAGAGGCAAACCCCCAGTCCCGCCACAATGGGCGTAGCGAAAGACGTCCCGCTGGAATAGCCCACACTGCCGCTCCCGTCGATCACGGCACAGTGGGTCCCCAGGGCCACCACATCCGGTTTCACGCGGTTGTCGGCGGTGAAACCCGTCGAGCTGAAAACACTTTTCTCCCTGCCGGCCGTAACGGCCCCTACCGTTACAACCTGAGGCACATCCGCCGGGAAGGTGAGTTTCCTCCAGTTGCCGTTCCCTTCGTTTCCTGCGCTGACAAACACCAAAAGACCCTTGTGCGCTGCCGTTCGCGCAGCCCGGCTGATAAAGGCGGTCTCCCCGTCGAGCATAGCCGGGTGGTAGCTCAATGCCTGGTCGTCAAAAGCAAAGTATCCCAACGAAGAAGAAACGACTTGCACCCCCGCGCTGTCGGCAAATTCCACGGCTGCCGTCCAGTAATCTTCCTCAACGGGATATTCCGAGTCTCCGTCTTCGCTTTTTATCAGCCAGTAGGATGCTTCCGGGGCCGTTCCTATCATGACGCCCGGGGCGTTGGCCGCCAGGCAGGATAAAACCTTGGTGCCGTGTTCGTCGTCCGAGAAAACGCTTTCGCCGGGGGATACCACGTTGTAGGTTCCTTCCAGGCGCAGGGAGTCGAATACGGCCATTCGGTCCGCGTCCCTGAAGCCGGCGTCGATAACCGCCACCCTCATGCCGCTGCCCCGGTATCCCGCCTGGTGCAAACGGATTCCGTCCAGCATATTTATTTGGGTCTCCGCATATCCGTAGAGGCTCTTCTGCGGAGGATCCGTCGGGAAAAGGCGTGCCGTATCTGCCGTGTCTTTGACTGTTCCGGCTGTTCCGGCTGTTCCGCCGGGCGGCGTCTGTCTGTTTCCTTTCCACACCCATTTCACCGAATCAACCATGGGGAGTGTTTGCAGTTGTCGAACCAAGGCGCTGTCGGCAGATTCCACCACTACGGTGGAGAACCATTTACTGGTCACAACAGGCCTTGCCCCCAATGCGCCGAGCGTATCCAGGTAAGCCCGTGCTACGGGCAAATCGGAGGCGTCTATCCGTATCCCGTCCTTTTGTCGCCGGCTGACGGCCGCCGGAGACAGAAAAGCCTCCGGGTTCTCTATGGAATAACCCGAAGGCCCTTTATCCTTCAGATAGAGGCGGAAGTAAAAGCTTTCGCCGCTCTGCATCGCAACGGATAGCGACATACACAGGATCAACACGCATAAGCGTAGGCAGGGTTTGCGCTCCAAGTCTTTAATCTCTGCTGATGAAGATGGGTATTTCGCGTTTCACACTTTGGTGCAGCGATATGAGTGTTTCGGTAGCCATGACTCCCGGTATTTCCTGTATGCGTGTATTGAGCAAAGCCATCAGGTGTTCGTTGTCGGTGGCGTACAGTTTGATGAGCATTGTATAGGGTCCGGTAGTGAAATGACATTCTACGATTTCGGGGATTTTTTCAAATTCAGGCGCTACATCTTTGTACATCGAGCTTTTTTCCAGTTTTACGCCGATATAGGTACACGTATTAAGGCCCAACCATTTGGGGTTAACCTGGTATCCCGAACCGGTAATCACGCCGGCGTCGACCATTCTTTGTACCCGCTGGTGAATTGCTGCGCGGGAAACGCCGCAAGCGCCTGCCACGTCTTTGAACGGGACGCGTGCATTGCGTGAAATGATGCCTAAAATTTGTTTGTCTAATCTGTCCAGTTTTTCTATTCTATCCATGCTAAAAGTATTTTGTTGATTTAAACGTATGTTTCTAATGCCGACCAAAAATATGGATTTATTTTGAGATATGTGTCATAATGAAAGAAATAGCGCGTGGCATAAACGACAAAAGCAAGAAAAACGGCACAGACAGGCTGTTTTTCTTGCTTTCGGAAAGAGGCGGCGGATAAAACCCTTACGGCTTTACAATTTCGAGAAGTTCTACTTCAAATTTCAAAACGCTGTTGGGTTTGATATCGCGACCGGCTCCGTTTTCTCCGTAGGCCAGTTCCGAGGGGATCCAGAAGGTGTATTTGGAGCCGACCGGCATAATCTGCAGGCCTTCGGTCCATCCTTTGATCACTTGGTTGACGCCGAAGACGGCCGGTTCTCCCCGTTCGACGGAGCTGTCGAATACGGTTCCGTCAAGCAGGGTTCCGGTGTAGTGTACCTTGACCTGATCGCTCTCGGAGGGTTTCTCTCCGTCGCCTTCGGTAATTACCTGGTATTGCAAGCCGCTTTCGGTTACGATAATGCCGTTTTTGGTTTTGTTTTCTTCTAAGAATGTTTCACCTTCCTGCTTTGTTTTTTCGAGTTCTTCCTTCTGGGCTTTCTGGAAATACTCCTGGATATAGGTTTGGGCGCTTTCTGCCGTCAGCTTTTGTGCTGCCGTGTCTCCTTTGAGTCCTGTGGCCAGACCGGCTATAAGCAGGTCCATGTCGAGGGGTTCTCCGGGGAAGGTGCTTAGATTTTGTTTGAAACTGATCCCGTTTACCAGGCCGATGGAATAACTTGCGCTGTCGACTGCGCTATGCAGTTTGGCGCTTCGGATGGAATCGCAAGAGGAAGCGGATACGCTCATGGCTGCAATGACAGCCGTAACTAATACATTCATTTTTTTCATTGTTCTGTTCATTTTATTTTATTGTACTATGCTCAGTAATTTCAGGTCGAACACCAGGACGCTATTTGCTTCGATGTGTTCGCCCCGCGGGTGGGGGCCGTAGGCCAGGGTTGGGGGGATGAAGAGTCTCCATTCGGAGCCCACGTTCATCAATTGCAGGGCTTCGGTCCATCCGGCTATGACCTGTGTCAGGGCGAATACGGCCGGTTCTCCCCGTTGGATGGAACTGTCGAAGACCACACCGTTTATGAGTGTGCCGTGGTAATGGCATTGCACTTTATCGGACAGGGTGGGCTTGGGGCCATCGCCTTGTTTCAGTATTTGGTATTGCAGGCCGCTGGGGAGTTCGGTCACGCCCGGTTTGTGTTTATTGATTCGGAGGAATTCGTTTCCTGCCTTTTCGTTTATTTCTCCTTTTTCTTCCTGGAGTTTTGCAAAGTAAGTGTTCAGGAGTTCCTTGGCCTGGTCGTATCCGAGTTGGGGAGGGACGTTGGAGAAGACGTCTTGGATCCCTTTTGCGAAGTCTTCCATGCGGAGGTTGCGGATGCCTGAGGTGCGGAAATTATTGCCGATGCTCAGGCCGAGCGCGTAGCTGATTTTGTCCATTTATTTTATTTGTTTCAACTGTTGATGAGGCACAAAAGTAACCTTTTATATCATATAGCCGGTATTCCCCCGGGCTTTTTTCTTTTTTTCAGCCCTCGTTTTCTTCGTATGCCGGGAAGAGGAAATCGTTGTAGGGGAAGCGCGTGCAATGTATTTCCTTCACTTTCCCGTAGAGGAGGTTCTTCAGCTCGTCCATGTGGGTGTTTTCCCTGGCGGACACGAAGAGGCAGCCTCCCTCGATGCGGCTCATCCAGGTATGCTGGAGTTCGGCGAGGGTGATATTTTCGCGCACGGGGGGTGTCAGGTCGTCTTCGTCTTTGGGGACGAAGGTGAAGGCGTCGATCTTATTGAAGACAACGATAACGGGTTTCGGCCTCGGGTCGATTTCGGCAAGGGTGCGTTGGACGGTTTCCATTTGTTCTTCGAAACCGGGGTGCGCCACGTCTACGATGTGCAGAAGGAGGTCGGCTTCGCGCACTTCGTCCAGGGTGGAATGGAAGGATTGGATGAGTTCGGTGGGCAATTTGCGGATGAACCCCACCGTATCCGACAGCAAGAAGGGGAGGTTTCCCACGATCACTTTCCGCACCGTGGTATCCAGGGTGGCGAAGAGTTTGTCTTCGGCGAAGACGTCGCTTTTGCTTAGCCGGTTCATCAGGGTGGATTTCCCCACGTTGGTATAGCCTATGAGGGCCACGCGCACGAGTTTCCCCCGGTTTTTCCGTTGGATAGCTTTTTGTTGGGCGATGTCTTCCAGGTCTTGTTTCAGCTTGGCGATGCGTGCCAGGAGGATTCTCCGGTCGGTTTCTATCTGTGTTTCCCCGGGTCCTCTCATGCCGATTCCGCCCCGTTGTCTTTCCAGATGCGTCCACAGGCGTGTGAGTCGCGGCAGCATGTATTGGCATTGTGCGAGTTCGACTTGCACTTTGGCGTGGGCGGTTTGCGCCCGGCGGGCGAAAATATCCAGGATCAGTCCGGTGCGGTCGAGGATTTTGACTTGCAGTTCGCGTTCGATATTCCGGAGTTGTTTGGGCGAGAGTTCGTCGTCGAAGATGACCAGGCCGATTTCGTTTTCGTCTACATAGGACTTTATTTCCTGCAGCTTGCCGGACCCGGTAAAAGTAACGGGATGCGGCTGGGGCAGGCGCTGAAGGAAACGCCGGAGGCTTTGTGCGCCGGCCGTATCGGCCAGGAAGGCGAGTTCGTCGAGGTATTCCAGGGCTTTCCGCTCGTTTTGTTCGGGGGTTATCAGGCCCACCAGGACGGCCTTTTCGGTGGAGGTTTTTTGGATGATAAAATCTTTCATGGGATGCGGGGGGGGTATTTGCGGGTATTGAATTCCTTATTGTTTATTTGTTCTAAACTTTTGCAAAGGTAGGGAACATTTACGGAACTTCCTGCACCGTGGGGGGAAGGTTTCCTGCCCCTGGGGGGGAGGGGAGTTGGGGCAAAATCCGCTTCGGAAGCCGGCTTGGGGCAGGTCCGGGGGCGTTTTCCGAGCCTCTTGCCACCCCTGGGGCAAGCTTCCCGGAAAACTCCCCCAGCCTTGCCACCCCTGGGGCAAGCTTCCCGGAAAACGCCGGCGTCCTTGCCACTCCTGGGGCAAGCTTCCCGGAAAACTCCGGCGGCCTTGCCACCCGCGGGGCAAGAGGCTCGGAAAACGCCGACGTCCTTGCCCAGTTTGGGCAAAGGGGTTCGGAATCCCCCCGCCTACCCGCCACCGGGGGGGCTGGAAGGCGGGGGAAAGTCTGTCCGTTTTTTTTTACTAATTCCTGCACTACTTTGTAATTTTCTTTTACCTTTGTGCCATTGTTTTATGAGATTAATCACGTTGGCTTTTAAACTTATCAAGTTATTTGTGGTATGATTTTATTTTTTCGATCCTCCTCGGAGGAGGTTTTTGCCCTTGAGACACTGCGACCCTTGGCTTTTGAAACAATTCAGAAGTTAGTATGGCTTTTTAACGGCGCAACCCCCGAAGCTTCGGGGACGCTGCCCGGACGCTACCTTGGCCCGCGAAGGGAAATGGTGACGCCCTGGAGCACGAACGCCGTGGAGATTATCCAAAACATGGGCATCGACTCCGTCCTTCGTGTGGAGACCTATACCCCGGTCGCTTCGGCTGCGGCGCCTTACGACCCGATGCTGCAAAGCCTCTACGAGGGCCTGGACCAGGAGGTATTTGCCGCGAGCCGCCTGCCGGAGCCGATTCGTCTCATTGACGACCCGGAGGATTACAGCCGCCGGGAGGGTCTGGCCCTGAGCCCGGAAGAGGTGGCCTACCTGAAAGACGTCAGCCGCCGGCTCCGACGCCCGCTGACCGACAGCGAAGTCTACGGCTTTGCCCAGGTGAACTCGGAACATTGCCGGCACAAGATATTCAACGGCGTATTTGTGATTGACGGCCGGGAGATGCCCTCTTCCCTTTTTGACTGGATCCGGAAAACCTCCCGCCTGCACCCGGGCCGCATCCTGTCGGCCTATACGGACAACGTCGCCTTCGTGGAGGGTCCCACAATCGAGCAGTTTGCCCCTTTGGCGGGCGACCGGCCTTCTTTCTTTGCCGTAAAGGAAATCCCCACGGCGCTCTCCCTGAAGGCCGAAACCCATAATTTCCCCACCACGGTGGAACCCTTCAACGGCGCGGCAACGGGCACGGGCGGAGAAATCCGCGATCGCCTGGGGGGCGGACGGGGCGCAATCCCCCTGGCCGGCACGGCCGTGTACATGACCGCCTATCCCCGCACCCACGGGGCGCGACCCTGGGAAGAAGCCCTCGCCCCTCGCCCCTGGCTCTACCGGAGTCCGGAACAAATCCTGATCAAAGCCTCCGACGGCGCCTCGGACTTCGCCAACAAGTATGGACAACCCCTGATTTGCGGCTCGCTTCTGACCTTTGAATACGCCGGAGGGCGCTACCGCTACGGATACGATAAGGCGATCATGCTCGCAGGCGGCGTGGGTTACGCCAACCGCCGGGACGCCTTCAAAGACCGTTCGGGCACGCCCGGCAAAGTGGTCGTCATGGGGGGCGACAACTACCGCATCGGCATGGGCGGAGGCGCCGTCTCGTCGGTGAATACGGGCGTGTACGCCGGCGACATCGAACTCAATGCCGTGCAACGCGCCAATCCCGAAATGCAAAAACGCGTGGCAAACGTGCTGCGCAGCATCGCCGAATCCGAAGACAACCCCATCCTCTCCCTGCACGACCACGGGGCGGGAGGTCACCTGAACTGTCTCTCCGAACTCCTGGAAGCCACCGGGGGACGCATCGACATGGAGCAACTCCCCGTGGGCGATCCCACCCTCTCGGCCCGGGAAATCCTCGGCAACGAAAGCCAGGAACGCATGGGCCTCCTGGTCCGGCCCCAAGCCCTGGAACGCCTCGTTGGCACGGCCGAACGCGAACGGGCGCCCCTCTACCCGGCGGGCGAGACAACCCGCGATAAGCGGCTGGTATTTGCCCTGCCCGGAGGCGAAAAACCGGTCGATCTCCCCCTGGAAGATCTCCTGGGGAAAACCCCCCGCACCGTAATGGAAGACGTTGCCGTGGCGGAATCCTTCCCCCCCCTGCGCTACGAGGCCGCCCTCCTTGCCCACTACCTGGAACAGGTCCTGCAGCTCGAGGCCGTAGCCTGCAAAGACTGGCTGACCGCAAAGATCGACCGCTCCGTGGGCGGCAAGGTGGCTCGCCAGCCCTGTCAGGGAGAACTCCAACTTCCCCTGAGCGATCTCGGGGCCGTGGCCCTGGACTACCGGGGACGCGCCGGCATGGCGACCTCCATCGGTCATGCCCCGCAAGCGGCGCTCATTGATCCCGCGGCAGGCTCCGTGCTGGCCATTGCCGAGGCGTTGACCAACCTGGTCTTCGCCCCCCTCGCATACGGCCTGGAGGGCGTATCCCTCAGCGCCAACTGGATGTGGCCCTGCCGGAACGAAGGAGAAGACGCACGCCTGTATGCCGCCGTCCGGGCAGCCTCGGATTTCGCCATCAGCCTGGGAGTGAATATCCCCACCGGCAAGGATTCCCTGTCGATGACCCAAAACTACCCGAAGGAGAAAATCCTCTCCCCCGGCACGGTGATCATCTCGGCCGGGGCGGAAGTCCGCGACGTGCGGGGGATCGTCTCCCCGGTGGTGCATCGGGACGCCTCCTCGCCCCTGTACTATATAGACTTTTCCTCCGATCGCCTGAAACTGGGGGGATCGGCCCTGGCCCAGGTGATGAACAGCCTGGGAGACGAAGCCCCCGGAGTATGCCGGGCGGATTACTTCCGTCTCGCCTTCCGGACCGTACAGGAGGCCATCGCCGACGACCTGGTCCTTGCCGGACATGATATTTCGGCCGGAGGACTGATCACGGCCCTGCTGGAAATGTGCTTCGCCAATACCACCGGGGGACTGACCGTGAATCTGGACGGAATCGACGAAAAGGACGAAATGAAAATCCTCTTTGCCGAAAACCCCGGCGTCCTCCTCCAGGTGAAAGACCCCGCGGCGTTTGAACGCCGGCTGCAGGAGGCCGCCCTGAGGTTTGTGCTCATTGCCCGCCCGAGTAACGAACGCTGCCTCGTTGTCTCCCGGGGCGGGGCTTCGCATCGCTTCGAGATCGACGCCCTGCGCGAGGTCTGGTATGCGTCTTCCTATCGGCTGGACGTCCTCCAAAGCGGCCCCCATTGCGCCGCCCAACGCTTGAAAAACTACAAGCGCCAACCCGTAACCTACACCTTCCCCAAGACATTTACCGGTCAACTCTCCGCCTACGGCCTTTCCCCTTTGCAAGGCCCGCCGAGCGGAGTGAAAGCGGCCATCCTCCGCGACAAAGGCACAAACGGCGAACGGGAAATGGCCTACGCCCTTCATCTGGCCGGCTTCGAGGTAAAAGACGTACACCTGACCGATCTCTCCAGCGGACGCGAGACCCTGGAAGCGGTGAACTTCATTGTATTCTGCGGCGGCTTCTCCAACTCCGACGTCTTAGGCCCGGGCAAAGGCTGGGCCGCCGGCATCCTCTACAACGAAAAGGCCGGCCGAAGCCTCGAACGTTTCTACGCACGCAAAGACACCCTGAGCCTGGGCATCTGCAACGGCTGCCAACTGATGGCGGAACTCGATCTGCTCTACCCGGAACACCCCCTGAAACACAAAATGCTGCCCAACGAATCCCACAAATTCGAGTCGGGCTTTGTTACGTTGGAGATCCCCGACAACTCTTCCGTGATGCTCTCCTCCCTGAGCGGGACCCGACTGGGCATCTGGGTGGCGCACGGCCAAGGACGCTTCTCCCTCCCCCTGGAGGAAAGCGCCTACCACGTAACGGCTCGTTACCACTACGCCGGTTATCCGGCCAACCCCAACGGCTCGCCCCAAGGCGTCGCCGGAATCTGCTCGGCCGACGGTCGCCACCTGGCAATGATGCCCCATCCCGAACGAGCCGTTTTCCCCTGGCAATGCGGTTTTTATCCTCACGAGCGTAAAAACGACGAAGTCACCCCGTGGATCGAAGCGTTCGTGAATGCACGCAAATGGATTGAAATACACTAATTACAATAATTCTAAATTCTAACTTGATGAAACACCTTACATGGTTCTTATTCCTATCGGCAATCAATCTCTTGCCGCTTGGCGCACAGTCTGTTTTACTAACCCCCCGCGCAGGGCTTAATTTATCGACCATCACAGGGGCGGAAGCCACGATGAAAACCGGATTGAACTTCGGGATCGGAGGCGAATACCTACCCTCCCCCAATGCCCGCCTGGCCTTTGCCTCGGGACTATTCTACTCCATGCAGGGTTGCGACCTGAAAGAAAGCGCAGTCAACCCCGAACATAATTACCTGAGTCTCCCCGTGCTGCTCAAATACTACGTTCAGCCGGGAAAAGAAGGCAATCACCAAGGATTGAGCCTCTACGGAGGTCCCCAATTCGACCTGAAAGCCGTGGGCAATAAGGTGTCCTATGCCACGGAATACTCCGGCGTCCTGCTAAGCGACGATATGAGTAAAACGTTCGGGATGTCTGCCGTAATTGGGGTGGAATATTTGTTTGAAGTGGGACTTGTGCTTGCTGCCAATGTGAATATCGGACTTACAAATAAGGCAAAAGACGGCTTTTTGAATTACGGCACGCTCCTTACCTCTCAAAACACATACAAAGACCTGGTGATACAGCTAAGTTTTGGTTATCGTTTCGCTATTTTGTGACTTCCCATGTATATCCCCGGAACGTTCCTGCTCCTGTAAAGAGACGTTCTTTCCCGTGGTTCGTGTCTGCGCTTGCTTGCTTGATTCAGAAGCAGATTAGAAAGGCAAATCATCTTTTTCATTCGAGAGCGGGGCTTCGGGGGGCAATCCCGGCGCAGAGACGGCTGCCGGAGGCGTCGGGCTTGCCTGTGGGGGGGCATTCCGTTCTATTTTCCAGGCATTAATATTGGTAAACCAGCGGCCTTGGTATTCACGACTATCTATATCGAAACTTACGGTAAGTTCTTCTCCTGCCTGGATAGCGGCTTGTTCGATCCTGTCGGAACCGAAGAGTTGGAAACATATTTTTTTAGGATATTGCTCACGTGTTTCCAGAATGTACTCTTGTTTTTTCCATTCACTGCCGCTTTTGCTTATGCCTCCCTGTGCGGGTAAGACGATAATAATTTTTCCTGAAACTTCCATTATTGTAATCGTTTAATTTTGATTACAAATGTAGGTAGAATCTTTAAGAAATACGATACTTCCACATCTTCCGACGAAGAACAATTTCATACGAAACACACAGAAGCGTTTTTTCAAGACGGATGGAAATTCCTATACATAAACCCTGTGTTGATTCGATATTTCCAAGGTTTACGGTATATCCGCTTGGTCTCCCCCCAAGGGGCGGCCAAAGAGGGGGGAAAAGGCCTCCGGGCTAAGTCCTATACTTAGGTAGCCTAAGTCCTATACTTAGATGGCCTAAGTCCTATACTTAGGTAGCCTAAGTCCCATACTTAGCCGGGCTGAGTATGGGACCTGGCTTAGGGCTGTAATTTTCAGGGAAATACAGTGGGTACAAAGGCGCCGGCCCCACCTGGGTACATGGCGGGGATTTCATCTTCCTCCACCCCTTTGGCCCAGGAAATCCGGGAGCGTTTTTCAGCAATGGCCGCTATGTCCGAAACCGCCCGAAGCCCGTTCGGTTTCGTCTAAGATATCAACCACTTCCCATTCTACACAACGGTGCGAGGTAATGATCATCTGGCAAATTCGCTCCCCGTCGTTTATGGTGAAAGACTCGGAAGACAGGTTGATTAAAATGATGCCGATTTCACCCCGGTAGTCCGCGTCAATCGTGCCGGGGGTGTTGAGCAGAGTGATGCCGTGTTTTAGCGCCAGGCCACTTCGCGGGCGCATCTGGGCTTCGTAGCCTTTGGGTAGAGAGATAAAAAGGCCGGTGGGTATGAGCTTACGCTCCAGGGGGTTAAGCGTCAAGGGTTCGGTGAGGTTCGCGCGGATATCCATCCCGGCCGAGAGCGGCGTGGCGTAGGCCGGCAACGGATGATGCGATTTGTTTATAATTTCTACTTTCATGATTCGACCGCTTTAAGGCTCATGTCGAGGCTTTGCACCGAGTGGGTGAGGGCGCCTACGGAGATATAATCCACGCCGGTTTGGGCATAAGCCCTCAGGGTTTCAAACGTAATGCCTCCGGAGGATTCGGTTTCGTAGCGTCCGGCAATGCGGCGCAGGGCTTCCCGCGTATCGTCGATCGTGAAATTATCCAACAGGATGCGATCTACGCCGCCGGTGTTCAACACCTCTTCCAGCTCGTCGAAGTTGCGCACCTCGATCTCTACTTTCAGGCTTTTCCCTTTTTCCTTCAAGTAATGGCGGGCGCAGAGGATCGCCTGTTGGATCCCTCCTGCAAAGTCTACGTGATTGTCTTTCAGAAGTATCATGTCGAACAGGCCGATGCGGTGATTCACACCTCCTCCGATACGTACGGCTTCCTTTTCCGCCATACGCATTCCCGGCGTAGTTTTGCGGGTGTCCAGTATGCGGGTATGCGTCCCTTCCAACTCCCTGACGTACCGGCGGGTCGTGGTAGCTATGCCGCTCATACGTTGCATCATGTTCAGCACCAGGCGTTCGGTTTGCAGCAGCGACTGTATTTTCCCTTCCACCGTAAAGGCTATGTCGCCCTTGTGGACCTCTGCTCCGTCTGCAAGGTATACCGTTATTTTCAGCTCGGGATCGAAACGGCGAAAGATGCGCCCGGCCATTTCCACCCCCGCCAATACGCCGGATTCTTTGATAAGTAGCCGGCTTTTTCCTGTTGCGGAAGGAGGAATACAGCACAAGGTGGTTACATCCCCCTGACCAATGTCTTCGGCAAAGGCAAGTTGTATCAATTCGTCAATTAAATGTTCCATAAATGCTTTCTTATTCGATTCGTATGGATTGGATCATGTCTTTGTCGCTTCCGGCACGGTAGGTGATATTTACGCGGAATTCGCCCCCTGCGGTAAGCAGTTTGCCTACCAGGAAGCCGCTATCCTTTTTGTCGGCGTTGTGTACCACGGTGAACTGTGTTGTCCGGTTGGAGCTGAAAAAAGAATTCAGCAAGCCCACCGCCTCGCCGGGGTTGCACTTCTTGGCCGATGCGGGAACGGCAATGTCGACTTCCTGATCCATGAAGGCGGCCAGAGGCGAAACATTCCCCGCCTTGAATGAAGCGGTTATCAAATTCAGGTCGATAGCTTGCGTGAATAAGGACGAGAACAGCAGTGTGAAAAATAGTGCAATTCGTATCATATATCCCTCCTTTTTTTTTTTAGTTGATAATCGCAAATATCCATAAAAAATACTACTTTAGCAACCCCGCAATGTTAAGACACCATGTTTGTACGACCAATGAAAACAGCATTACTCGCAATAGGAAAAACAGACAATCCTTTTTATGCTCAAGCCATCGACCATTACAGGAAAAAGGTATTGCACTACCTGCCCTTCGAACTCCTGGTCATCCCGGATTTGAAGAATACGCGGAATTTATCCGAATCCCAACAAAAGGAAAAAGAAGGAGAGCTAATCCTGAAAAATCTGCAACCGGGTGATTATTGTGTGCTCCTCGATGAAAAAGGAAAAGAGTATACCTCAGAAGGTTTTGCCGCTTACATGGAAAGCAAGATGCAGAGGGTACGGAAACGCTTGGTCTTTATTGCGGGAGGCCCTTACGGATTCGGCCAAGCGGTCTATGGCGCGTCTTCGGAGAGTTTGTCGCTGAGCCAGATGACTTTTTCCCACCAGATGATTCGCCTCCTGTTTGTGGAACAACTCTACCGGGCTATGACCATTCTTCAGAACGAGCCTTATCATCACCGCTGATCAGCTTGTTTTCATTCATCTCCCCAAGCAGTTCCTTGATGGAAGCAGTTGTTTTTTGTGTGCCGTCGGGCAGCGTAAGAACCATTTGATGCCTGTGGATGCAGTGGATGTGAGGCCGACGGATTCCCGGAGAAGGTTGGCGCCCGTTTCGTATCAAAGCGTTTCCAACCCAGCCGGACGTAAACGGGTCGCCATCCAGACCAATGGGTGGAAGGGTTGTTTTTACGTTCAGCCGTCCGGAGAAGGGATCGAAAACCATGTTGTCCTTCCCGAAGAAGGATTCAAAGGTATTGTTGAGAATCAGGTCTTCCGGCGTACCATATACCACCGGCCGGTCATTGCCCAACAGCCACAGGCAATCACCCATCCGGATAGCCTGGTCCATATCGTGGGTTGACAGCAGGATGGCCTTTTGTTGTTCCCTTGCAAGTTTTCGTAACAGAATCATGGTTTCCATACGGCCGGTAATGTCAAGAAACGCCGTCGGCTCATCCAGGAGGATAATAGGACATTCCTGGGACAAGGTTTTGGCGATCATTGCTTTCTGACGCTCACCGTCACTTAGTTCCGACACATAATAATTGGCCTTGTGCAGGATGCCTGCGGCCTGGAGGGATTGCTCGATTACGCGTCTGTCCTGTTTTTTCAGCCGTCCGAAGAAGCCGCTATGAGGATGTCTGCCTAATGAAACCAACTCGTACACGGTGATGCCGCCCACGTTGGTTTTCTCGGTCAGCACCACACCGACAACGAGCGATAGCTCAGCCTGCGAATAAGTCTTCAAGGGTTTATCGTTCAGCAGGATTTCCCCTGCTATCGGAGACTGAAATCCGCACAACGTGCGCAACAGCGTAGACTTACCCATTCCATTCAGCCCCAGCAGGCAGGTTACTTCGGCTGGAAATAGTTCAAGGTTCAGATCCTTATGCACTATTTGGGGTTTCCTCCCCTTTCCTGCGTAACCGATGCAGAGGCCGGAAGTTTGTATAACGGGGCGCTTCATGCTTAATTAAAATACTGGATATTTTTCCGGTTCAGGATGACGTAAATAATGACCGGCGCTCCTATCAGAGGAGTCACCGCATTCAAAGGCAAGATGATATTCGTGCCCGGAATCACCATCAGTATGTTGCATAACAATGCGGTACAGGATCCGGCAAGCAGGGTGAAGGGAAGCAACATCTTGTGATTGGATGAGCCGAGCAACAAGCGGGCAATGTGGGGCACGGCCAGTCCGATAAAGGCAACAGGCCCGCAAAAAGCTGTAGTAATAGCGGTAAGCAATCCCGTACACAGCAAAATAAACATGCGCGTAGGCCGTATGCGTACACCTAAATTGGCTGCATATATTTCTCCCAGCAGTAAAGCGTTCAGCGGTTTAATAAGCAAAACGGCAGGTAGCAACCCCGTCAATGTGCAAACGGCAAAAAGAGGTAACTGAGCTAAGGATACGCCGGAGAAACTTCCTAATCCCCACATTACATAAGAATGTACCTTGTCAACAGCCGCATAAAGATTCAGAATGGAGATAACCGACGACGCCAGGTAACCGATCATTATCCCGATGATCAGCAACATGACGTTGTTGCGGACTTTAGACGAAAAATAAAGGATTATGCTCAGGATGGTGCAAGCCCCGGCAAAGGCGGCCAGGATAATCGCAGGATATCCGCTGACAGGTAAATCGGCCAACCGTCCCAACGAACCGCCGAAAGACAACATCACCACGGCAACACCCAGATTGGCTCCGTCGCTTATCCCCAGGATAGAAGGGCCAGCCAGCGGATTGCGAAAAAGCGTCTGGAGCAACAAGCCGCTTACTGCCAACGAAGCGCCTGCCAACAAGGCTGTAACCGCCTGGGGCAAACGCGACTGTAATATGATATGTTGCCACGACATTCGCTCCGGTTCTTTTCCCAGCAAGATCCTCAGCACGCTCTCAGGCGGAATGGATACAGCACCGTAAACCAAACTCCCCATGAACAAAAAGAGAAGGAGCACGGACAAGACGGAGAAGAAAAGCGAGACTCTCAATTTCCGGTTAGATAGATGATATATGGAGAATATTCAGTAAATCGCGGTTGATGGGTTTCTCGTTCCGGATAGCTTTCGAGAAAGGGACATAAACAATTTGCTCATTTTGGATGCCAATCATCACATTGCGCTGGTCTTCCAGCAGAGCATCAATGGCGGCAACGCCCATCCGGGTGGCCATAATCCGGTCTTGTGCCGAAGGCGATCCGCCGCGTTGCAGATGGCCTAAAATAGTTACCCTGACGTCAAAGTTGGGATATTCTTTTTTTACCCGTTCGGCCACGCCTATCGCCCCTTGCGTCACTTCACTTTCGGCTACCAGCACAATGCTGCTGTTTTTAGAAGTGCGAAGCCCAAATTCTATCATATCGGACAGTTGGTCCTGTTCTTTGGATATTTCGGGGATGATGGCCGCTTCGGCTCCCGAAGCAATCGCTCCGTTCAATGCCAGGAACCCGGCATCGCGTCCCATGACTTCTATAAAGAAAAGGCGGTCGTGTGAGGAAGCCGTATCGCGTATTTTGTCCACACATTCCATAATGGTATTCAGGGCTGTGTCGTACCCGATTGTGACGTCGGTACCAAACAAATCATTGTCAATAGTACCGGGTAATCCCACTATGGGATAATTAAATTCCTGTGCGAAGATACGCGCGCCCGTCAAAGTCCCGTCGCCACCTATTGTTACCAAGGCGTCTATTTCTTCCTTTTGCAGTGTTTCAAAGGCCTGTTTTCGTCCTTCCGGTGTTTTAAATTCCAAGCAACGGGCTGTTTTCAATATCGTTCCTCCCCGTTGTATGATATTGCTTACGTTTTGTGTTTTAAACTCTTCAATTTCACCGGTTATTAAACCTTTATATCCCCTGTAGATTCCTTTTACCTTCATGCCGTTGTAGATCGCCGAACGGGTTACTGCCCGGATAGCGGCGTTCATTCCGGGAGCATCGCCTCCGGAAGTTAAAATACCAATACACTTGAATGTTGACATATTATGCTTATAATTAATACCTATTGCAAAAGTAGTAATTATTTGCCAAGTCAAAGAAGTCCGCTTTTGCCTCTCAGCTATCCATATTATATATATGTGTTCACCGTCGGGTCGGAAATTTTTCGATCTCAGTATACATTCCACATATGATAAAAACCATGCATTTCCCGGATGCGCCTTAAATATTTCATTATACGAACATTTCGAAGCCGGTTTGCCGGAAATTTTTCGTTTAGCGATAATGCACAAACAATATCCGAAACATTTACACAATAGAGTGTTAAAATACAATAAAACAACAATAGATAGCGCACTGCATGTAATTTTGAATAAATAATCGCAGTATATTTGCATCGGATTTATGTTTTATACAATAAACAGACACTACATGAAACATATAGCCAAAACAAAAAGAAAAGATATAACAATATGCCAAAATTTTAAATTA
>JAITKB010000071.1 GCA_031278605.1 Tannerellaceae bacterium | reverse complement strand
ATCCTCCGGATGTATTTCAACAACCATTCCAGCGTTAGCCCATTGTGAACCTCTATGGGAAGGCGACATTCCGTTCACTACAACTTGTTTCTCCCCGCTTGCTGTCGGTACGACAAATCCTCCGGGACACATACAGAAGGAATAAACTCCACGTCCATTCACCTGTGTCACGAAACTGTATTCCGCTGCAGGCAAGTAATCCCGCCTACCCTTTTCATGATGATATTGAATTTTATCTATCAGTATCTGAGGATGTTCTAAACGTACTCCAACGGCAATGCCTTTCGCTTGAAGATGTATTTTCTGCTTATGCAGATAAGAATATACATCACGTGCAGAATGTCCGGTAGCAAGAATAACAGGCCCCGCATAAAATTCACCTGTTTGCGTTTCAATGCCGAATAACTTATTCTCACGAATAAAAAAAGAATCTACTCTCGTTTCAAAATGGACTTCGCCTCCACAACGTATTATTTGCATACGCATATTTTCAATTACATGTGGTAATTTATCTGTCCCTATATGTGGATGAGAATCGGATAAGATAGAAGAAGAGGCTCCATGTTGACAAAAAACATTCAAGATCTTCTCTACCGATCCTCGTTTTTTACTACGTGTATAAAGTTTCCCGTCCGAATAAGCTCCGGCTCCACCTTCCCCGAAGTTGTAATTAGATTCGCTATTCAGCATATGTTCTCGGCTGATAAGCGCAATATCTTTTTTCCTGTCGTGTACATTTTTCCCTCGTTCGAACACTACAGGCCGAAGTCCAAGTTCTATCAGCCGCAAAGCAGAAAAAAGTCCTCCTGGTCCAGCCCCTACTACAATAACGGGTTTTCCCTTGGAAACATCTTTATAGACGATAGGTTGATATTCCGGATCTTCCGGTTTTTCATTAATAAATACGCGAAGTTTCAAATTGACATATACTGTTCGGTTGCGGGCGTCAATGGAACGTTTCAATACACGGACAGCCTTTATCTCGGATGGATCAAATCCTGTTTCCATGGTAATCACCTGCTTCAGTGATTGCTCGTTGGCGGCTTGTTCCGGTAATATACGCAGTAGTAATTCTTTTATCACGACTTAACTGAATAGTTGCTTGAAGGCTTCTTCTACTTTCCTGACTTGAACAATCCGTATTTTGCATTTCGACGAATCAAACCCCTTCAGATTATTATGAGGAATGAGGATACATTTGAATCCTAATTTTTCAGCCTCCAAAATACGTTGTTCAATACGGTTTACCGGACGTATTTCACCCGATAAACCAACTTCTCCCGTCAGACAAACTCCTTGTTCTATACCTATATCCAAACCGGAAGATAGTATGGCACAGATAACAGCCAAGTCAATACCAGGGTCGCTCACCCGCAATCCGCCGGCAATATTGAAGAAAATGTCTTTTTGAATCAGTTTAAAACCGGCGCGTTTTTCCAATACGGCAAGGAGCATATTTATTCGCCTCAAATCGAAACCAGTAGCACTACGTTGCGGCGTGGGGAAAACGGCCGAACTAACTAAGGATTGCGTTTCAATAAGAAAAGGACGGACACCTTCTATTGCTGCTGCTATCGCCATTCCGCTTAGCCCTTCATGGTTTTGGGTCAAAAGTAGTTCCGAAGGGTTGCTTACTTCCCGTAGTCCGTCCTGCCTCATTTCGTATATACCTAATTCGGAAGTGCTTCCGAAGCGATTTTTGATACTTCGCAAGATGCGGTACATATAATGTCGGTCACCTTCAAATTGAAGAACGGTATCTACGATATGTTCCAGCACCTTAGGTCCGGCAATACTTCCTTCTTTGTTAATATGGCCTATCAATAAAACGGATACACCGCTTTCTTTGGCATACTTAAGAATAGCAGCGCTACATTCCCGCACTTGCGAAACACTACCGGGAGAGGATTCAAGCAGTTCGGTATAAATGGTTTGAACAGAATCTACAATCATCAAATCGGGTTGTATATTACGAGCTTGCACAAAAATATGTTCCAGATTGGTTTCGCTAAGGATGTAGCATTCAGGATTTTCATGCTTCAAACGATTGGCACGCAATTTTAGCTGACGTTCACTCTCTTCTCCGGAAACATATAAAGTTTTCAATCCTTTTAATTTTAAAACAGATTGCAGCACCAGAGTGGATTTCCCAATCCCCGGATCCCCTCCAATCAAAACAAGAGTACCTTTTACCAAGCCTCCACCCAAGACACGGTTTAACTCCGAATCTCTCATGTCAATACGGGATTCTTCTGTTGTGGTAATATCTCGCAACAATACGGGACGTGTTTTTTCTTTATCTATGATACCCGGAATAGCATGTTTGGGAGAAACTTCTTTGGCTACTATTTCTTCTACGTAGGTATTCCATTCGCCACAATTAGGGCATTTGCCTATCCATTTCGGAGAATCCGCTCCACACTGTGTACAGACATATATCGTTTTTAGTTTGACCATTAATCCTGAAATTTAGGGTTTATATACATAAAACACTCCTGCCATCTACAGACAAATAATAATTCGTCGATTAATTCCACTTCACTATTGCTTCGTTCAGAGTAAATTTCACAAGAAAATCGCATATTATATAAGTTTGTATTCTGTATTAATTAAAACGTTATTACAATGAAGACATGCGGTTTAGATGTGTGCAAAGATAATATTTTGCAGTTTATAATGGCATAGATTACCCTCTTTAATAAAGCAGATGGAGTAGTGCAGACTATGTTATACTAACGTCCCGGCAGAAATTGCAAACAGTTTGACAAAACTAATGCACTCTTTATTCAATCTCAATTAAAATACCATTGTGTTGTATTTATTGATAATTAGAAGCCAATATCTAATACATAATTATTTAATATTCTATTCATATAACAAATACAAGAATTAGTAAATTAACGGGAAATTGTTTTCTAACTAAAAAGAGCGGTGATTACATTGAAATACATATTCAATATAATTTAATTTGATTTGATTTGATTTGGAGAAATCCACCAGCGTGTCAAAGATAGATGATGTTACAGCATGGGAAACTTTATTCTTGCTTTTCGTACGTTTGTTGTAAGTTCGTCTGCCCTCATATAACTTAGTTCGCCCATTCCAAGTATTGTTGGATAGTAATATGCCTGAAATCTGGTATGACCCGATGTACCATATCTTTCAGTGTTTCTGCCGAATTTGTCGTACTCAGACCGATCACTCTCATATTTGCTGCCTTAGCAGCTCGAATACCGTTAAATGAATCTTCGAATACAAGACAATCGGCTGGTGAAAGACCCAAGTCCGATGCTGCCAGCAAATAACACATGGGGTCGGGCTTTCCACGGGTTATACGGTCGGACGTAACGATTGTGTTGAACATCCCCTCCAATTTATGCAGACTGATAGCCCGTTCGATCTTTGCCATGTCCGAACTGGTCACTAATCCCATTGGAATTCCGTTCGTTTTCAACAAATGCAAAAATTCAATAGAACCTGGCATTGCAGGAAGAGGCATATTAGATTCGTACTCAGTGGATTCGTTTATCAATTTACGCACTTCATCGTCGGGATAATCTGCAAAATATTTTTCAACAATATCGGGAAGAGTCGTTCCTTTGATAACATCGGCAAAGTTGTCAATACCCATATGGTAACGTATATTCGCTTCATTCCAGAAAACATCGTAGATAGGCTCCGTATCTACGATCACACCATCAAAGTCAAACAGGGCTGTTTTTACTTGTTTCATTTACAGTACATTTTATTTGAGGAGGCAAAGATAGGGCTTTATTTAAAGAAAAACCGCATCCGGTTTTTTACTGTTTGTTGAGGAAAACAATTACTGATAAAACACTGAGTATAAGCGATGCGTTCCAGGAATGTCCCAGGGTCGAAGAAAGTTGCGAATAGGCTCTGTTCTATCGTAAATATGCGATCGTCATCTCATGTTCCGGTAGCGAAGATGGTAAATTGTCAAATATTAGCCCCTGAAGAACCGGTTTTTACCGTCCAACCGTCCGGGAGCTTTGAAAAAATGCCGTATTTTGAGGGTTGGCTAAATCACTTTGATGCATTAGGTCGCTTAGTAGCGACAAATAATGCGAAATAGGAATGAAAAGATTGTCTTTTATCGTGTCTTTGCGTGTGAATAATCATTTCGTCAAAAACAAACACTTAGCAATATACGCTCTGATGCCGATAAAGACAGAACGGCCTTGGTAGACGAACTGCTTTCAGTGGTTAATTACTAATACGCTGATAATAAGCCATCTGTCATTTTCCACCACAGGCCTCGAAGCTGCGTCCCACTCCGGCTGAAGCCGGAGTGCACAGAAAATTTTGCTCGAGTGCACAGAAAATTTAGCCGGAGTGCACAGAAAATTTAGCCGGAGTGCACAGAAAATTCAGCCGGAGTGCACTCCAGTTTCAGGCCCTTTGGGGCCTAGCGATCGGAGGGGGGGGAGATCGCCTATCGGCTGTTTTTCTCCTGCAATATTTCCGCCAGGGGGCGTCGGGTCAGTTTGTACTCAATCCAGGCAAGGAAATCAAAGATTCGTAGCAGTCGGCCTTCATATTTAGACTGTTGTATAGGGGCAAAATCCTTGTGAAACTGATTCCACAACTTCCGCCGCGACTTTTCGTAAGAAGGCAAAGGGTAGGCATGGATGAATTTAAACAGAAGCTTCTCGGTGGCGTATACCTGTTTTTCGTAGTGAATGTTTCGTTTAATGGCATGGATTTCGTTCTCGAAGAAATCATAATTACCCAGTTCGGCCTGCAGGATAAGGTTCACCAAACGAGCCGTTTTATAGGAAGGGAAAACATGAAACAATTTGCCCGAACCGAAAATATTTCTCATCCACTTGCGGGCCGAGACGTATTCTCCTTGGCTGATATACAGGATGGCCGAGCTGAGATGCAACTTCAGTTGATCTTCCAGCCCCAAAAGGGGCATCTTTTTAAACACTCCCTCCCCGGCCTCATGCATCAGATGCTGCGCCTTTTCAAAATCACCGGTATGGATCAGGCACGAGGACTCGTACAAATACAACTGCGTCCGGACACTCAGGGTGAATTCGGTGGGATAATCCCCCCGGGCAATTTCGCTCAACTTGGACAGGAAAAACAACATATCCTTGTAAAGCCCCGCGTTCTGCAAACTGTCGAGAATCCCCTTTATGGCGCTAAGGTAATAAACCGGAGGGTTGAGAAGCAGATGGCGGTTCTCTTCAAAAAGAGAGATAAGCTCCTGATAATAACGGATGGCCAACTTATAATTCCCCGAATTAAGATCATACGTAGCCTGAAACAGCAGGTGCAGCTTCTGGGCTTCAAACCCACGGTAGGAGGTGTTGGCTATCAGGTGGAGTTCGCTCAAGAGGAGGTCGTTCAGGTCTTCTTTTTGTTTATCCGAACGGGCATATCCCTTGTATATGAGGCGATGTTTGAGGATGTCGTAAAGCTGCAGATGTTGGTTGATACTCCTGGAATGTCGCATGATTTCATTGATTTTCATTTGCTTTCCCACCAACTCCCGTTCGCTGACGCCTTTAAAGTTGCAGGCGCTCAGGTATTTCAGTTCGGTACGGCGGATAAGTTGCAGCAGGAGGTCGTATTCAAAGTCGGTAGCCAGTTGTTTGGCCTTGGATAGCTGCTCAAGACTGTCTTCGGCCAAACCTCTTTCAAACAAAATACCGGCTTTGGCTATCCGGTTGCATATTTCGGTTTGCATGTCCTGTTTCTCCCTCAGCCTCACCAGACAGTCCAGCAGATTCCGGTATAAATGCTTGGTTGCCATCTCCACGCATCGCCCTCCTTGGTCTTTCTCAAACTGCGCATACGCATCTTCCGGCGAACGATCGGCATCCAGCAAATCAAAGAGTGCGAGGTAAACCTTCTCGCCACTTTGGAGGTTGGTTTGCAGGCGGAAATATCTCTTTTCCGCTTTCGTGAGCGATTTTACGAGAATAATCAACGCATTTGTTTGGTTCATGTATCGAGCCAAGATATGGGGTATTGTCTGTGCATTGGCGGCAAAGTTAGAGTTTCGGGTCAAAACATCTTACCCAAAGTTTCCGCCGTAAAATAAACCCAAAGCCGCCCTCCTCCCCTGGGCGATGCGGTTTGGGTTTATCCGCCAGGCGATTCTTTTGCGCTTTTTCCCGCATGGGGCCGCCCTAATTTTGTGTTCATCAAGATATAATACGAATGATATGAAAAACAAGGACACAGGGTATAGGCATACCCTCTTTTTCGGAAAAACAATCCGCACGACAACCCTTATCCTCCTCTTCGTTTCGGGGGGCATGGGCGGCGTCAACATCCCAACGACCGCGCAGGAAAGAAGCCTTACCGGTAGCGTTACGGATAGCCGAAGCAAGGAGCCGATTATCGGCGCCAATGTGGTGGAAAAAGGAACCGCCAACGGGGTCATTACCGACATGGACGGCAAATTCAGCCTGCAGCTTCCGCCCGGCGCCGTGCTGCAAATATCGTACATCGGATACACGACAAAGGAGATTCCGGTGGGGAATGAAACCCATCTGCTTGTCGCCTTGGAAGAAGACACAAAGGCCTTGCATGAAATTGTCGTGGTGGGGTATGGCGTTCAACGGAAGATTAGCGTAACCAATGCCGTCAGCAGCATAGATTCCGGCGATCTTTCGGAACGTAACTCCACCAATGTGAATCAAGCCTTGCAGGGTCGGTTGCCGGGATTGACCGTCATCGACCGAGGCGGGGCGCCGGGCCAAGAGAGCTTAACGATGCGCATCCGAGGCGCCACGTCCTTGAATGTGAACGATCCTCTGGTGCTGATTGACGGAGTTCCCGGAAGTTTATCCTATGTAAATCCCGTAGATATTGAATCGGTTTCCGTGCTAAAGGACGCGGCCTCTGCAGCCATTTATGGTTCGAGAGCGGCTACCGGCGTTATTCTGGTAACGACCAAAGCGCCCAAAGACGGGAGGCTTTCCGTTGCTTACAATGCCTTTTTCGGCATCGCCCGGACGAACAACAGGCCGGAACACATGGACGCTGTAACGTATATGAAACAGCAAAATGCCGCCTATATGAACACCTACGGATACGCATACTATACGGCGGAAGAAATTGAGCAATGGCCTGCCAACCATGCCCGTGACCCGGAAGCCTATCCCGTGCCGAACGATTGGCAAAACCTCATGTTCCGCATGGCGCCCCAGCACAGCCATACGCTGACCCTGAGCGGAGGGAGCGAGAGGATTACCAACCGGGTTTCTTACAGGTACATGAATCAGGAAGGCATATTGCCGAACTATGGATTCGGGATTCAGGAAGTAAGATCAAGAAATGAGTATAAGGCCAACGAACGATTGACCCTTAGCTCCAATGTGAATATCCGCTTCGGCAACCGTTGGGCGCCTTATAATGAATGGGAGTCGTATAATCGGATGTGGCAAAACAGTCAGTGGGGTGTGCCGCGTTACAGCGACGGGTCGTACGGATTGACGGTCGACAGTTACAGTCCGCTTATTCAGATACATGAAATGGGGAAGGCTCGGTGGGAGAATCATTTCCTGTCGGGTATTTTCAGAGGGGAGTATCGTTTGTGGGAGGGCTTACGCTTGAGCGCTCAATATGCCACGCAGCGTTACTTTACCCGTTGGACTTCTTTCAACAACAAATACGATTTTACCGACAAGTTGCATCCCGACAGGCGAACCTTCAATACCCTGAACCGGATGGAGGATTACAGAACCGGCTCACAGGAAGACGGGCTTGACTTTCAATGGGCCTACAACCGGACTTTCGGCCAACATACCCTGAGCGGCATAGCAGGATATTCCGAGATCCATTACACGAGTGATGGTTTGGGAGGCTACCGGCAGGATTTCTACAATAACAACCTGCAAACCCTTTCCATGGGAGCCGACGACGCAACCCAGTCGGCCACCGGGGAGAACAGCGAATGGGGGTTGCGTTCCTATTTCGGACGCATCAATTATGAATACGACAGCCGGTATCTTTTTGAGGCGAATCTTCGCTACGACGGTTCGTCCCGGTTTGCCCGGGGGCATCAATATGGCTTTTTCCCTTCCCTCTCCATGGGCTGGCGGTTGTCGGGAGAACGTTTCTGGGAGCCGTTGAAAGAAACGGTCAATGAACTCAAGTTGCGCGGATCCTGGGGGTCGGTCGGCAGTCAGCAGGTAGGCCTTTTTTCTTTCATGAAGACCTACAACCAGAGCAACTATCTTTTCAACGGAACCCTGGCCTCCGGTTACAGGCAAACAACCCTGGCAAGTGAAGATATTTCCTGGGAAACAACCACCCAACTGAATCTGGGGGTTGACACCTATTGGTTCGACAGCAAATGGAACGTCTCGTTTGATTATTACGATAAACGCACGGAAGACATTTTGCTTTTGGTACCCATCCCTTCGATCATCGGCCTTGCGGCGACCAATCAAAATGCCGGGATTGTAGAGAACAAGGGCTTTGAGTTTATGTTGGGCACCTATCATCGTTGGGGTGATTACCGCATCGAAGTGAGTCTGAATGCCAATTACAACAAAAACAAGGTGATGGATCTTGCCGGAACCGGGCCGCATGTTTCGTCTTACGGGAACAGTGATTCCCGGACGATTACCACGGAGGGGTATCCCATCGGTTCTTTCTACGGATTTGAAACGGACGGCTTTTTCCAAACCTGGGAGGAGGTAGAGCATTATGCCAAATGGGATGCTTCCGTAGGCCCCGGGGATATAAAATACGTAGACCAGAACATGGACGGGGAATTAACGCCGGAGGATTACGTGATCTTTGGGAGCGAATTGCCGGATTGGACTTTCTCTTCAAGCATGTCGGTGGCGTGGAAGCATTGGAAGTTGGATTTGTTCTGGCAAGGTGTGGCGGGATCGGAGAAGTTGATGACCGGGGCGATATTGGAGCACGGCATCTGGGGTGGTTTCACCCATAAGGTATGGGCGGATTATTGGACGCCCGAAAATACGGAGGCCCCATACCCCCGACCCACGAAATACACCATGAAGAATGCTCAGATCTCCGACTTTTCCATGCTCGATGGGAGTTACCTGCGATTGAAGAATATCCGACTTTCCTGTGATATACCGAAAAGGCTCTGCGAATGGCTGCATATAGCTTCGGCCAATGTGTATGTTTCGGCAACCGACCTGTTGACCTTCTCGGCGCTGAATAAATACGACATCGACCCGGAGATGATCGAGAGGGGTCAGGAATCAAGTTTCCCGCAATCCTCCGTCACCACCCTGGGACTTAATATAAACTTTTAAATCGGACCATTATGAAGGCTTATAAAATACTACACCTCGGCGTTCTTGCCCTGATGCTTGTATCGTGCAACGACGATTTGCTGAACCCTGTGCCCAAGGACAGGTTGGCAAGTGATTTGTTTTGGGAAACGGAAGACGACGCCATCTATGCGGCCAATGGGATTTATTCCATTCTGGGCAGCCAATGGAGGTATACGTCCATGGATGCGTATTCGGATTTGGGGCATTTCATCCTGCAATGGAGGGCCGAATCGCAGATAGAGAAACATACCTTCGACGCCAGCAGCAATGTGGTGGCCGACGAATGGACGTATTATTACACCATCATCCAGGCGGCAAGTTCTTTTCTTGACAACGCGGATAGGGTGGAGCACATGAATGAGGAGCTTCGAAGCCGGCTGAAAGCGGAAGCAAAAACCTTGCGCGCTTTTGCTTACATCAACCTTGTCATGCTCTACGGGGATGTTCCCTTGGTCACAACGAGTCTGGGCGTTGAGGAGGCGAAAACCTTTGGGCGGACTCCGGTGAGCGAGATTTGGGATTTCATTTCTCGGGATTTGACTTCGGCAGCGGCCGATTTGCCGGTGGTGCAACAGGAAAGCGGCCGTGTAACCCAAGGGGTTGCCCTTGGCTTAAAGGCCCGGGCCATGCTTTATGCCGGGAGGTATCAGGAGGCCAAAGCCTCGGCCCGGGCGGTTATGGAGCTTGGCGTACATCGGATTCACGATTCTTATGCCGAGTTGTTTGACTATGCCGGCGAGGGGGCTACCGAAATCATGTTTGCCCGGCAATATGCGCAGAATCTGAGTCCGCATTCCATCTTTGCTTTCTATACGGCCAATAGTTTATATACCCAGCAATGCCAGGTGGTACCGGCGAAGCCTTTGGTGGATGCTTATTTAATGAAAACAACGGGCTTGCCCATAGAGGATCCCAAGAGCGGATTTGATCCCGGGAATCCGTATAAGGACAGGGATCCGCGTTTGCGTCATAGCATTTACGTCAGCGGGGATATGCTTGCCGACGGCAAGGTGTTGAATACTTTGCCCGGCAATGGTTCGGGGGATGACATCCGGAGTTCGGCGGAGAATGTAACGCCTACGGGTTGGTACTTCAGGAAATATGTAAGCGAGGCCGATTATGCGAATCCCTGGAATTGCGGGGTCAATCTGATCTATTTGCGTTATGCGGAAATCCTCTTGACCTACGTGGAGGCTTCCATTGAACTCGGAGGGCAGGAGATAGACCCCTCCGTGTTGGATGCACTGAATGCACTAAGAAGTCGGCCCGATGTGGATATGCCCAAGGTGACAAGCACGGAGCAAACGGCGCTACGGGAAATCCTGCGAAGGGAAAGGATGGTGGAATTGGCCATGGAAGGACACCGGCTGTACGACATCCGAAGGTGGCGTATTGCCGAGGCGGTGATTCCCGGCACGGTCAAGGGCATGACCTACGAAAATCCGGACCAGCCGGGGACGTTCGTTACCGTGGAGCTGACCGGTTACGTAAAGGAGTTTAAGCCCGACAGGCATTACCTTTGGCCCATTCCGTTCCGGGAGTTGGATTTGAATAAGAATCTTACCCAAAACACAGGGTATTGAGCCCCCCCCCCGTACCATGAATCAAACAGGAACGACAGGGAAAAGGAAAATCCTGGTCATAGGCAGTACGAATACGGATATGGTAATCAAGACACAACACCTTCCCCGCGGGGGAGAAACGGTGCTGGGGGGTACCTTCTTTATGAATCCTGGCGGGAAGGGGGCTAACCAGGCTGTGGCTGTTGCGCGGCTGGGCGGACAGGTTGCGTTTATTTGCAAGACGGGGAGTGATATATTCGGGCATCAGTCGCAACAGTTGTTTGAGGAGGAGGGGATTGACACCTCGTATATCCTTTCGGACCGGAAGAATCCTTCGGGAGTGGCCTTGATTACGGTGGACGAACATGCGGAGAATTGCATTGTTGTGGCTTCCGGGGCCAATGCGCATTTGCTGCCGGCGGATTTATCAGCGGTGGACGGGGCGATCCGGGCGGCCGATATTCTTTTGATGCAGTTGGAGATCCCAATGGAAACGGTGGAGTATGTGGCCGGGATTGCCTTCCGCGAGCAGAAGAAGGTGATTCTGAACCCGGCGCCTGCCCAACCCCTTGCCGAGAACCTGCTGAAGCATCTTTCCATCATCACGCCCAATGAAACGGAGGCCGAGATGCTTTCCGGGGTGAAGATTTTCGACGGGGAGTCTGCGGCGCGGGCTGCCCGGGCGATTGCCGCGCAGGGTGTGCCGAACGTAATCATTACCATGGGGGCCAAGGGCGCTTTGCTGCATGGCGGCGATACAACGGAAATGATTCCCGCCCGGAAGGTTAAGGCCGTGGATACCACGGCTGCGGGGGATGTGTTCAACGGGGCGCTTGCCGTGGCGCTTGCCGAGAACCATTCGTTGCGGAATGCCGTAGGGTTTGCTTGCAAGGCTTCGGCGGTATCCGTGACGAGAGCCGGGGCGCAGACGTCTGTGCCGTACCGGAACGAGGTAGATATTTTCAACTAACTTTCAACGAATAATTCATTGATTAATCTTTCAACGAACATGAAAAACAAGATTCTAACGACTGCCATGCTTCTGCTTCCCTTCACCGGGGCGGTTTCGTGTATGCAGCAGTCTTTTCCGGCGGGAGAGTCAATTCCTGCCACGGTGACCCTGTCGCGAAGCGTTTTAATGGATAAGATCAAAGGCGGCTGGGCGGGTCAAACCATCGGATGCACCTACGGGGGCCCTACGGAGTTCAAATATCCCGGCACCATGATGCAGGATTACATCCCCATTCCTTGGCCCAAGGGGTATATCCGCTCGTGGATGGAGCATACGCCCGGTCTCTACGACGACATTTACATGGATTTGACCTTTGTGGATGTTTTTGAGCGCCTGGGGCTTGATGCTCCTACGGATTCCTTTGCTATGGCTTTTGCCACGTCGGGGTATATGCTTTGGCACGCGAACCAGGCTGCGCGCTATAATATTTTGCAGGGGATTATGCCTCCGGCTTCCGGGCACTGGCTGAATAATCCCCATGCCGACGACATCGACTACCAGATCGAGGCCGATTATGCCGGACTGATGTCGCCGGGTATGCCCAATGCCGCCTCCGGAATATCGGACCGGATTGGGCACATCATGAACTACGGCAACGGATACTATGGAGGGGTTTACGTGGGGGCCATGTATGCCTTGGCGTTTATTTCGGATGATGTGGAGTTTGTGGTTTCCGAGGCCTTGAAGACCATCCCGCGGGAGAGTGATTTCTTCCGGTGCATGGACGATGTGATCCGTTGGCATCGGCAATACCCCGGTGACTGGCGGCAGACCTGGGCGGAATGTGAGAAGCGATGGAGCGGGGAGATCGGTTGTCCGGATGGGGTTTTCCTTCCCTTGAATATCGACGCTTTGATCAACTGCGCCTACATCCTTATCGGGTTGCTTTACGGCGAGGGGGACTTTTTCCGGACCATCGACATTGCCACCCGTTGTGGACAGGATTCGGATTGCAACCCGTCTTCGGCTGCCGGTATTCTGGGGACCATGCTGGGATACGAACGAATACCTGCCTGTTGGATGGAGAATTTGAAGGAGGTGGAGGACCTGCCGTTTGCCTATACCACGATTTCCTTGAACCGGGCCTACCGAATGAGTTACAACCAGGCCCTGGAGATGATCCTTCGCCACGGGGGGACGGTCAACGAGGCGGAGGTGGTTCTTGCCTGCCAACAGCCTCAGCCGGTAGCATATGAGAAGGGGTTTGAGGGGCATTACCCGGTTGCTCGGATACGGGTGGACAAACTCCTTACGGAGATGGACGCCCCCGTCGCCTTTGAAGGCAACGGGATTGTTTTCAAGGGGAGCGTCGGATCCGACGACGCGACCTACGTGGCCCGGGCGGAGATGTATATAGACGGGGAGTTGGCCGAGGCCGTAAATCTTCCGGTTTCCTATACGGCGCGTCGGAACGATTTGTTTTGGAAATACCAACTCCCCGACGGGCCGCATCGCGTGACCTTCCGATGGTTGAATCCTCAGCCGGGATGTAGCATTCGTTTCGGCGAGGCTTTGGTGTATGCCGGCAGTCCGTTGCCTGTTCCCACTCACCCTTCTAATTGACGCGGCGCCATGTTCATTGTACCTACTTATGCTGTTGCCGTGGTGTTTTGTTTCCTCACGATGCTCTGTTGGGGCTCGTGGGGGAACACACAGAAACTTGCCGCAAGAACCTGGCGGTATGAGTTTTTCTATTGGGATTATGTATTGGGTGTGTTGTTGTTTTCCCTTTTGTCGGCGTTTACGTTGGGAAGTTTTTGGGGGAGCGAGGGACGCGGTTTTGCGGCGGATTTATGCCAGGCGGGGATAGCTTCCCTGGGCAGCGCCTTTTTGGGGGGTGTGGTATTCAATGCGGCCAACATCCTCTTGTCTGCGGCCATTGCGGTTTGCGGCATGTCGGTGGCTTTTCCGGTGGGTGTCGGTTTGGCCTTGGTATTGGGGGTGTTGGTGAATTACTTTGGTGCGGCCAAGGGCGCCCCTTTGTATCTCTTTGCCGGCGTGTTTTTGATAACGGTTGCCATCCTTTTGAACGCCCTGGCCTGGCGGCGGGCAACGGCCAAGAGGCGCAAGGTGCCGGGCAAGGGCCTGGGGCTTTCCATTGCCGCCGGGGTGATTATGGCCTTCTTTTTCCGTTTTGTGGCCGCTTCGGTGGATTTGGAGAATTTTGCGGCTCCTGCTGCCGGGAAGTTGACGCCTTATACGGCTGTTTTCGTGTTTTCGTTGGGGATGTTTGCCAGCAATTTCCTCTTCAACACCCTGGCCATGAGGTATCCGGTGGAGGGCGGGGCGGTTTCTCCTTCCGGTTATTTTCGGGGCCGAGCCGCCACACACCTGGTAGGGGTCGTTGGGGGGATGATTTGGTGTGCCGGACAATCGTTCAGCATCTTAGCTTCCGAAAGGGCCGGGGCGGCCATCTCCTACGGATTGGGCCAGGGGGCGACGTTGGTATCGGCCCTTTGGGGCATTTTGATTTGGAAGGAGTTCAAGGATGCCCCCAGGTCTTCGTTGTGGTTAAACGCCGCCATGTTCCTATTCTTTCTCTTAGGCCTCAGCCTGTTAATCTACGCCGGCGCCTAATGGGTTTTTATACATAATCCTGCAGATTTCTGCGGAGTATTTTCAGTGTTTGCGAGATGCGATAGGCGACCGTTTGGGGCGATACGCCGGTGCGAAGGGCAATTTCGTTGTAGGTCAGACGAC
>JAITKB010000056.1 GCA_031278605.1 Tannerellaceae bacterium | reverse complement strand
AATCACACCCTGATACCGGCCGCTATCACCCCATGATACCGGCCGGTATCACACCATGATACCGGCCGCTATCGTGACGAGATACCCCCCGGTATCGCCACAAGATACCCACCGGTATCGCCATGCCCAGACGCCTTGCTGCCGGATATACGCCGCAGCTAAGAGAAGATTGCAGGCTTCCGGCTTGATTGATTCAATCTTTTGGCTATCTTTGTCTACCCGTATTTTTTATCTGACCCCTATATTAATTAACTGAATTTAGCGTCGGCAGAGGACCTCCCCGGCAACCGTATTTAGTTAAAGCACAAAAAGGTAAGGTTGTAAAGTTGCTCAAGACCGTCAAAGTGAAGAATTATTAAAATAGAATATATATTTACCGAACAATTGAAATAAACAAAATGAAAAAAACCCTGTTCATTGTCGTTTGCTTATGCTTCTATACAGCAATTTCTTCCCAAACGTATCCCGGAGGAATGTTGAATACGATCTCCTACCTCTTTACCATAAACGAAGGACTGTCGAGTACCAAAATCACCTGCATTACCCAAGATACAAAGGGCCTTTTCTGGATGGGGACGGAAGACGGTCTCAACCGATTCGACGGATACAATTTTACCACCTTCAAGAAACAATATGGCGACAGCCTCTCCCTGATCAGTAACCGGATCACCGCCCTCTGTGCGGATTCCCGCGGACGAATGTGGGTGGGCACCATGGAAGGACTTGTCTATTATGACCAGGCATACGATAATTTTGTAAACGTATCGCTGAATCAACCGGACAACCTGGTCAAGCAAGGGCAATGCGAAGCCATTATGGAAGACCGGAAAGGTAACCTGTGGTTTGCCGTCTCCGGCAGGGGCGTTGTGCGCTACTCGCCCGAAACGGGCAAAAGCGTTTTGTTTACCCCCCTGCCGCAGAACCCCTCTGCCTCGCTTTGCAGCGCGCATATCCACACGATAGAAGAAGATAAAAACGGACAGATCTGGTTCGGTTCCCAGGATAAGGGCATCTCCGTGTACAATCCCCTCACGGGGGCCTTCCGCAACATGGACACCACCAATAGCGGGTTGCCCGACGACGTTGTTTTCGATATCCTGTCGCTTAAAAACGGACACATCCTCGTGGCGACCCTCAAGGCCGGCGTCGCCCTGTACGATACGCAGGAGAATACCTTCCGCACCTACCCCAACCTCTTCGACTCCCCCAACGTACGCACCGTCCTCTGCGCAGCCGAAGACACCGAGGGGAATATCTTCATCGGAACGGAAGGACAAGGCGTGTTTGTGTTCGACCCCGAAAAAGGCGAACTGCAAAAACAGACCATCATGAGGGAATTTTCCAGGGAATTAGACGACGCCAAAGTGAGCTGCCTGCATGTCGGACTGCACAACTATGTCTGGATCGGCCTGATGTATAAGGGGGTTTTTGTTGTGGGCAACGAAAAGAGCGCCTTCCGTGTCATAAAGAAAATCCGCAACAACCCCAATTCGCTGAATTACGACTACGTGACGGCCGTAACAACCGACCGGGACCGGGATATATGGATCGCAACCGATGGCGGAGGCCTGAACCGATACCACGCCACCATGCGGCAAATAACCCATTATACCTACTGGAAAGACGATGCGCGAAGCCTGCCCGACAACGCCGTAACCAGCGTATTTTGCGATAGCCGGAACCGGATATGGACAAGTGCCAAAGTCGGCGGCTTGTGCCTGTTCGACCGGGAAACGGAGACCTTTACCCGCTATGAAAACGCCAACACCCGACACCTCAGCATCCAAAGCATCCGGGAAGACCAACAGGGCTTCCTGTGGCTGGGAACCAATGCCGGACTCATGCGTTTCGACCCGGAAAACAAACAATTCCAAACCTATCGCAGCGCAGACCACAAAGGACTGACAAACGATCATATCACCATCCTGTGGATAGACAGCCGAAACAAGATATGGATCGGGACATACTTCGGCGTCAGCTGCATGGATATAGCCACCGAAACCTTCACCGCCTTCGGTAAGGAAAGCAAACTCAACAACCGTTCGATTTATTCCATCGGCGAATCCCCCGACGGCACCATCTGGGTGGGTACGGCCAACGGCCTCAACCGCTACGATTCCATAGCAGGCCGCTTTTCGCCCGTCGTCCTCGGATCGCCCACCGAAATGCTTGCCGTCAACGGCATCGTGGCAAACGAAGAACACCTGTGGCTGTCTACCAACCAGGGATTGATACGCTATAACGTCGCCAGCGGCGACGCCAAGCGATACAGCCGAAGCAATAGCGGCGTGGGAAGCGACGAATTCCTGCAAGGCTCGTACCACAAAAGCCACACGGGAGAGATCTTTTTCGGAGGCACAAACGGGCTGGATGTTTTCGACCCTTCGGAAATACACGACAGCATTACCGTGCCGAGGGTGTATCTCACGCAATTAAGCATCTCCAACGAACCCGTATTGATCAACAAGGAAATAAACGGAAGGATCGTGCTTCAACGCAATATCATGGAAAGCAAAAAGATAAAACTGCGTTACAGCGATAAGAATTTCACGCTCCATTTCGTAGCCTTGGGCATCTTCAAGACCTATTCCACCGTCTTTGCCCGCAAGCTGGAAGGCTTCGACAAAGACTGGGTGATCCATGATTATAACCACCGAAACGTAACCTATACGAACCTCAATCCCGGAACGTATACCTTCCATATCAAAGCCAGCAGCGACCCCAAAGTATGGGGAAACGAAGACACCATGCTGATCATAGAAATCGAACCGCCCCTGTGGTATACCTGGTGGGCCAAATTGATCTACATCCTGATAGGACTGGGAATCATCTATGGCATTTTCCGCATCTCAATCATCCGCGTCCAGGAAAAAAACGAATTGAAGATCGAACGTGTCCGAGTAAAACAGCAGGAAGAACTGAACGTCATCCGAAACAACTTTTTCACCAACATCAGCCACGAGTTCCGCACACCCCTGACGCTGATCATCGGCCCCATGAAACGCATTGTGAGCGAAGACGACAACGAAGAAAGGAAAAAGGCAGGCTTTATGATACTCCGGAATGCGGAACGCCTTCAGCGACTTATCGACCAAATCCTGGATTTGAATAAGATCGAAGAAGGAAAGATGACCCTGCACGTACAACCCCTTGAACTGGTCGCGTTTGTGACCGACTTCATACATATGTTTAACGAACTGATGTCCCTCCGGTCCATTTCCCTGACCCATCATTACAGCCACAAGCGGATAGAGGTATGGTACGACCCGGACATGCTCGAAAAATGCCTGAGCAACATCCTCTACAATGCCTACAAATTCACGCCGGACGGGGGAAAAGTACACCTGGACATAAAGGCAACGGAAGAAGAAGGCAAGATCCTCCTAAGCGTTTGCGATACGGGAATCGGCATGAACCAGGAAATGCAGGAACACCTCTTCGACCGTTTCTTCCAGGGACATAAAGAATACAATATGACGGGAACGGGAATCGGTATGCACCTGACAAAAACCATCGTGGAACTGCACAAAGGAACAATTACCGTAGAAAGCGAAGAAGGCAAAGGCTCCTGCTTCTATATCACCCTGCGCACAGGAAACTCCCACTTCATGCCGGAAGATCTCTCGGTGAAAGCATACAACTACCTGTCGCGGCAAATGCTCACGCCAGCCCCCACGCCCCTGCCTTCACCCCAACCCCAAATACCCGGCGCACCGACCTTGCTGCTCATAGAAGACAATGGAGATATGCGTCTTTATATCAGGCACGAACTCTCCGGTCTGTATAATATAGAAGAGGCCGCCGACGGCAAAACGGGTCTCCACAAAGCGCTGCATCTGCTGCCCGACCTGATCATCGCCGATGTGATGATGCCGGAAATGAACGGCATCGAGCTTTGCCGGATACTGAAGTCCACGCCGGACACCAGTCACATCCCCGTCATCATGCTTACGGCCTTAGACGGCATGAAGCATCGCCTGGAAGGGATGGAATCGGGGGCCGACAGTTTTATTACCAAACCCTTCAATACGAAATACCTGCAAATACGCATCGAAAAGCTGATCGAACTGCGCCGCAAGATGAAGGAACGTTTCAGTAAATCCATTTACATGGATGTACAGGAATTATCGCCTCTTACCAGCATGGACGAGCGATTACTGCAAAAAGCCATCGCCTACATACGCTCCAACATCGAAAACTCCAACCTGAGCGTAGAACACATGAGCAAGGAACTCGGAATAAGCCGCACCCACTTACACCGCAAACTCAAAGCCCTGACAGGGCAAAGTCCGGTGGAATTTATCAAGACCATACGCATGAAACAAGCCGCCAACCTCCTGAATACGGGAAAGCTAAGCATATCCGAAGTGGGATACAAGGTGGGATTCAACACACCGTCTTACTTTAGCAGTTGTTTCAATGCGCATTTCGGCATGTCGCCCACGGCCTATATGGAAAAAATTGCGGCACAGCATAAGCCCACGCTCCCGGAGAAAGGTTCATAAAAGAAAAAGAGAAGCTTGCAAGAAGCTTCTCTTTAGAAAAAGAAATCGAAAATGTATTATTAACCTAGTACAAATGTTTATTTTCTGTCATTTCCTCCCGATTGATCTTGCGCAAATCCAATGCCCTCCAAGCATAGACAATGTAGGCCAGCACAAAGGGGATCAAAACGGAAACATAGCTCATCGTCTTCAAGGTAAAGAGGCTGGAGCTGCTGTTCTCTATCGTTAAGGAACTTTGCAAATCGGCATTGGAAGGATAATAAGCCGTATGGTTCCATCCCGCGCAGAGCAGTAAGGCCAATACCGTGCATACCGTTCCCGCTCCGGCAAACCAAATCCCCTTATTCCAGGCAGGCGAAAAGAATGATTTCGTAATCCCGAAAAGTACGCCGACAACCCCGATAAGCAAAAGGGCAAGTACGGCAGGCATTTCAAGCAGATTGAAAAGGTATTTACCGGGTTGCAGGAAAATCTGTTTCCCGCCCGAGACCGGATCGATGACGTCCGGATTTACGGCATATCCTTTCTGAAGCAACAGGTGGGTTAAGAAGCCCAGGAAAAATACAAGGAAAGGAACGGTCTCTATCGGCAATTGCCTTCGGGAGCGTTTTTGTATCACTTCGTCTCCGATGTTGTTGATGAAATAGAGTAACCCCAGGATGCGGGCCAGGAAGAATACCGCCCCCCCGAGCAGCAGATTCCAGGGCACCAGGGCGGCTTCAAGTCCGTGAAAGGGAGTAGCCCAGGTGGAAATGACCGGCATGGCCACATCCGTAAGATTGGCTTTGTTCACGTAGAATTCCGCGCCATTATAAAAGGTACCCACGGCCGTGCCTATCAAAACAGGACCCAGGATCCCGTTAAGAATCAGAAACACCCGGTAGGTTTTCTTCCCCAAGAGATTTCCTTTTTTTGCCTGGTATTCGTAGGACACGGCCTGAAGTACGAAGCAGAGCAGAATCAATATCCAAACCCAGTAGGCGCCGCCGAAACTGGTGGAATAAAACAAAGGGAAGGAGGCAAAGAAAGCGCCGCCGAAAGTAACCAACGTGGTGAAGGTAAACTCCCACTTGCGACCGGTGGAATTTAAGAGCATCTTTTGTTGTAATTCGGTTTTTCCAATGGTATAAAGCAGGGACTGTCCTCCCTGAACAAATAAGAGGAAAACCAGCAGTGCGCCCAAAAGGGATACAAGAAACCACCAGTAGTGTTGCAATAATAGATATGTAGTGTCCATGATGATGTTGTTTTTTTAAAATTTATTCTTCCGACGAGGCCGGGCCTTTCTTTATTGTTTTAATCATAATTCCCAATTCCGCAATAAGCAAAACCGTAAACAGGATGAGGAACAGGAAGAAGGTAATCTGTACCGAGGAGGTAGCCAGTTTGGATACGGCGGCCGAGGTTGGAAGAATATCCTGGATAGCCCAGGGTTGGCGTCCGACTTCGGCAACCGCCCATCCGGCCTGCGAGGCAAGATAAACCAGCGGAATAGACCAGAGGGCAATCCATTGCAGCCAGCGTTTGTTCTCATACTTGTTTTTCAGGGACAGGAAGGCGGTAAGGAGGAAGAGCAAAATAAAGAAGGCGCCCAGAATCACCATCACGCGAAAGGCATAGAAGGTAAGTCCTACGGGGGGAATCAGATCGGTCGGATTCTTAATGTATCCGTAGCCGAAATAGGCAAAGTTCTCCTCCAGCGTGCTACGGGCTGTGAGGGCGGCTGTTTCGTCGTTGTTTTTCTTTGCCTGACGATACGCT
>JAITKB010000068.1 GCA_031278605.1 Tannerellaceae bacterium | reverse complement strand
ACACACACACACACACACACACACACCATCATCATACCTATTTATATACGCGCGCGTGTACGCTGCATATAATCTGCAATTATTCTTTTAGTATTCTATCGCGACCTTTTCTCTTTCTTCTTTTTTCTTCTGCAAAGAAGGGAGAACAGGTTGTTGTTTGTATAAGCCTTTTAATTTTTAATCATTGTCACATTTTAAATTTATGTATGTATGAAAGAAATCAAAAATTTTCTACGAAATCTGCTCTTGGTTGTGACTTTCTTGTCGGCAATGCCTCTTCCGACAGTGGCGCAAACAGCCAGAGTAAAGGTGAATGGTACGGTTACCTCAGGAACCGACGGAGAACCTCTTATTGGCGTGAACGTCGTGGAAAGAGGTACGGCAAACGGTGTAGTTACCGACTTTAACGGAGCTTATGAGCTGAGCGTTGCGGCAGATGCCCGGCTTGACTTCTCCTATATCGGTTTTCTTGGCGCCCAAGTGGCGATCACTGCGGGAACAACCGTTTATAACGTAGTTCTCAAAGAAGACAACACAGCCCTGGAAGAAGTGGTGGTGGTGGGTTATGGAACGCAGAAAAAAGTAACGGTTACCGGTTCCATAGCCTCTACCGCAGGAAAGGAAATTGCAAGCGTCCCGATTACGAACGTCACCAACTCGCTGGTGGGACGCCTGCCGGGTCTTATAGCCGTTAATCCCAAAGGAGAACCCGGATACGACGACTCGAATATCCTGATTCGCGGCAAAAGTACAACCGGGGATGCATCTCCGCTGATTGTGGTAGATGGCGTGGCGGACCGTGCCGGTGGATTTGCCCGCATCGACCCGCAGGATATAGAAAGCGTTACGATCTTAAAAGACGCCTCTGCCGCCATTTATGGCTCCCGTGCA
Organism: Tannerellaceae bacterium; assembly: GCA_031278605.1. Classification (GTDB taxonomy): domain Bacteria; phylum Bacteroidota; class Bacteroidia; order Bacteroidales; family Tannerellaceae; genus DFXE01. The sequence goes on along the minus strand of JAITKB010000068.1, from coordinate 5,614 downwards.
GCGAATGGTGTTATTTTGGTACAGACCAAGCGGGGGCAGGAAGGACGTTTTCGCGTAGTTTATGGAGGCAATGTGGGCTTCTCAACACCGGCCGTCATCCCCGAAATGGCAGAATCCTGGCAGTACGCACAATTGCTCAATGAGATAGAAACAGGTATCTACGGACGTTCGGAACGCTATACTTCCGAAGAAATCCAAAAATTCAAGGACGGAACCGATCCGCTTAATTATCCGAATACCGATGCCTTCAATGAAGTGATAGGCACAGCCATGCAGACGCAACATAACGTTTCGCTATCGGGAGGCACAAACACGGTCCGGTTCTTTAGTTCGTTCGGTTATCAGTATCAGGACAACTACTACAAGAAAAGTGTGAGCAATTATAATCAGTACAACCTGCGTTCAAACGTTGATATTACTCCGCACAAGAATTTCTCGGCCTCTGTCAACCTCTCTGCCAGGCAGGAAGACAGAAATTCCCCACGTAGCGGCTCCGAAAGCATCTGGCGCAGCATACGGGTTAAATTCCCCACCCAGCATATTGTTTATCCCGGCACGGACTACCCGATAGCGCAGGATGGGACCAATCCCCTTTCGGCTTCCGACGGTTCGATGGGCTACCAGAAATCTGTGAGCAACTATTATAACGGGGACCTCAGCCTCCATTTTGATTTGCCTTTTATCACGCAGGGTCTTTCCGTTGACGGCGGTTTATACCTGGATTTGTTTTCCTATCAGTATAAAAACTTTTACAAACAATACTTTTTTTATACCCGGAATGAAGACGGATATGCCGCAAGCGCCTACGGTCCGAATAATGCCAGCTTAACTCACGAGATGAGTCGAAGTCGGGGCGTCACCCTCAACGGGCGCATCAATTATGAAAGGCGATTCGGCCGGGCGCACAACCTGAAAGCTTTTGCCGCCTACGAGCAGTATACCTACCGGTATGATTTTTTAAATGGGTATCGCGAAAATTTCATTTCCACCTCCATCGACCAGTTGTTTGCGGGCGACAGGACAACGGCCTCCAACACGGGAACAGCTTCCGAATCGGCCCGGATGAATTACTTCGGAAGGCTGGACTATGATTACGACGGGAAATACCTGTTTCAGTTCAACTGGCGATACGATGGTTCGCAGAATTTCCCGAAGGGAAAGCGTTTTGGTTTCTTCCCCGGCGTATCGTTTGGATGGCGGTTATCCGAGGAGGATTTCTGGAAAGAGCATCTGTCGTTTATCGAAAATTTCAAGCTCCGCGGTTCGTATGGACAAATGGGGAACGATAAGGTGGATCCATTTCAATACATCACTTCGTATACGTTCGACTATTCGGCTGTTTTGGGAGGGAGTACTCCTCAACAGCAAACCGGCGTATGGCAAAGTCGAACACCCAATCCGGCCATCACCTGGGAGATTGCCACGACCTACAACCTTGGCTTGGATGCTTATTTGTGGAATAGCCTTCAATTCTCCCTTGACTTTTTCCGGAGCGAACGGGGGAATATTCTGGCCACGCGGGATGCTTCCCTTCCGGCTTTTTCCGGGTTGAGCCTGCCGGACGAAAACTTCGGGGAATGTTTTAGCCGGGGCTTTGAAACCATCCTGGATTACACCGGGCATATAACCAAAGACTTGCAGTTCCGCATAGGCGGCAACCTTTCCTATAGCACCAATCGGATCCGGTTTATCGACGAGCCGTCCAACGTATTGGAGTGGCAACGGCGAACGGGCAAACCCATCGACGCCACTTGGGTGATGTACCGCTCCGACGGGATTTTCCGCACCCTTGAGGAGTTGGAGGATTATCCCCACCTGCCCAATGCCGGGGTCGGGGATGTAAGGTTTGTGGATGTGAATAACGACGGGACAATCAACGGGAACGATCAGGTCCGTTTGAGCGAGACCGGCACGCCCGAATGGATCTATGGCGTCAATCTTGGACTGAATTGGCGACGATGGAGTCTTAGTTCCCTGTGGCAGGGGGCCGGAAACGTATGGACCTATCAGTTTTTTGAAGCCGGAACGATCGGCAACTTCACGAAGGATTTCTACGAAAACCGCTGGACGCCCGATACCCCCAATTCCCGATACCCCAGGACCTACAACCTGGACACCACGCCAACCGGCCTTCAAAACACGTTCTGGCTGAACAGCGCCTCGTATGTGCGTCTCAAAAGCGTGGAACTCTCCTATAGCCTGCCGGCAACGGCGCTCCGGAACAGCTTTATGGAGAATCTCCGGGTTTATGTAAGCGGATACAACCTGCTTACGTTTACGCACCTCAGGGATCTGGACCCCGAATCGAAAAGTTCGGACAAGTACAGCGAAGGGGCCGATACCCCACAGACTCAAGTAATCAACTTCGGGATAAACATAACCTTCTAAAAAAATCATGCGATGAAAACGATACATAGTCAATTACTTCATTTGCTGTGTTGGGCCATAGCTGTTGCGGGTTTATTTTCTTGCAGCGACCTGTTGGACAAACAGCCTTTAACGGAAATCAGCGATACAAACGTATGGAGCGACCCGGCCCTGGTGGAAGCCTTCGTGAATGCCCGCTACAACCGGATTCGTTCGGGATGGTTTGAGGAACCGTGGATCAGCTCGCTTACGGACGAAACCTATATGACCTGGTCGAGGGGATGCGAGCAAATCACGCAGGGATATATCAGTCCTTCGGACCTGGGGTCCGTCAACTGGGGACTCCGTCAGTGGGACAACGTATGGGGGAATATCTCTGCCTGCAATCAGTTCTTTGAGAACATTGACCGGGTTGAGTTTACCGATGAGGCGAAGAAGACGCGCCTCAAGGGTGAGGTGCGTTTCATCCGCGCCCTGATGTACCACGACCTGGTGGCCAGGTGGGGAGGGATGCCTCTGATTACGGCGTATTACACGTTGAACGATCGGGAGGAGATTATCCGGCTCACACGCTCCACCTACAAGGAGTGTATCGACTTTATAGTGGACGAAGCGGACCGGTCGGCCTCCGAACTCCCGGCGACTTATTCCGGCAAAGACCAGGGACGGGCAACGAGAATTGCCGCCCTGGCTTTGAAATCGAGGGTCTTGCTTTACGCCGCCAGCGACCTGGTAAACGTGGATGTGAAAAGCGAACTGACCGGATACGCCTCGCCCGAGCCCAACCGCTGGAACAGGGCGGCCGAAGCTGCCGAGGCCTGCCTTGGGGAAGCTTTGGACAATGGATACGCCCTCTTTGACGACTACGGCGACGATGTGAAGACCAAATACACCCAACTCTTCCTGCAGGGAGGCCATGCGGAAATCTTTTTCGACCGCCAGCACACCTCCTCGAGCGGGGGCGCCTCTGTGAGCATCGACCAGATAAACAGCCCCAACGGATACGCCGGCTGGGGAGGGAATACCCCTACGGGTGAATTTGTCGACGCCTTTGAGATGGCCGACGGCACGCCTTTCAGTTGGGAGAAATACGGCGACTCCCCTTGGGAGAACAGGGACCAAAGGCTCTATGCCACGGTGCTTTGCGACGGCGACGCATGGAAATCCCGCGAAGTGGAGGTATTCTTTCATGTCGACGGGAACGGGGAGTTGCTGACTTCCGGGGGGCTGGATACGCGCTATGGCATCGAATCCCACAATACAAGCATCACGGGATACAATATGCGCAAATTCATTGACGAAAGCTACGTGGATGCTTCCTGGAATTTCTCCTCCAGGAATTGGATCTGGTTCCGCCTGGCCGAGCAGTACCTCAACCTGGCCGAGGCGCGTTTTATGGAGGGGAAGGAGGCCGAAGCCCGAACGGCGCTCAACGTGATCCGCCAGCGTGCCCGTATGCCGGCGGTGACGGCCTCCGGCGAGGAACTTTTGGCCGGGATACGGCACGAACGCCGGATTGAATTATGCTTTGAGGAGCACCGTTATTTCGACTTGAGGCGATGGAAGACAGCTGCTCAGGCAATGAATTACACTTCCCAGGGAGTGGAGGTGCACAAATGGCCCGACGGGCATAAAACCTACCATCCGGGGAAAGTGGTGGAAATACGGAAATTCGTCGAACGAATGTACTGGTTGCCTATTCCTCAGTCGGAAATAGATAAGTGCCCGAACCTGGAGCAGAATCCGGGTTATTGATTCTCATCCACACATTTTATACGGTTTTTTTATGAAGAAACAAGTTTTTATTCTTTTCCTTTTCCTTTCCGCCTGTTTTCCTTTTCTTTTTGCCCAGTCTGTGGATTTCAGGCAATGGGCGTCCGTACCTCCTATGGGTTGGAACAGTTGGGACTGCTACGGTCCCACGGTAGAGGAGCACGAGGTAAGGGCCAATGCCGATTACATGGCGGAGCATCTCAAGGCCTATGGATGGGAATACATCGTGGTCGACATCCGCTGGTTTGTGGAGAACGACAAGGCCGGGGGATACAACCAAACCGATCCCCGTTACGTTCTGGACGGATACGGACGTTACCTGCCTGCCCTCAACCGCTTTCCTTCGGCTTTCGGGGGGAAGGGCTTCAAACCCCTGGCCGATTACATTCACTCCAAAGGCTTGAAATTCGGCATCCATATCATGCGGGGTATTCCGAAGGAGGCGGTAAGTCAAAAGCTTCCCATCAAGGACACCCCCTATACGGCCGACCAGGTATTTTCCACCCAACAGCTTTGCCGATGGTTGGGCGATAATTATTCGATTGCCGACGTCCCCGGCGGCCAGGAATACTATAATTCCATCCTGGAGCTGTATGCGTCCTGGGGGGTAGACTTCCTCAAGGTCGACGATCTTTCGTCTCCCTACCATAGGTTGGAAATAGAGATGATCCGCAAAGCCATCGACCGCACGGGCCGTCCGATCGTCTTAAGCCTGTCGCCCGGGGAGACTCCCGTGGAGGAGGCCGTCCACGTGAGCCGTCACGGCAATATGTGGAGGATGGTCAACGATGTATGGGATATCTGGGACGACCTGACGCATCTGATGGAGGTTGCTCAACACTGGTATCCTTATATAGGCCCTACGTGGCCGGACTGCGACATGCTCCCTCTTGGGCGGATCGCCATTCGCGGCGAGCGTGGCCGTGAGCGTTTGACGCGGCTCACGCCCCGGGAGCAGTATTCGCTGATGACGTTTTTCGCCATTTTCCGTTCCCCGTTGATGTTCGGGGGTGATTTACCGAGCAACGACGCCTTCACCCTTTCCTTACTGACGAACGCAGAGGTTCTAAGGATGCACCGCGAGGGCGTTGACGTCCGCCGGCTATACGGGGGGGAGGGTCGGTTGTCCGTCACCTCGCGCAATGCCCAAAGCGGCGCATCTTACCTTGCGCTGTTTAATTTGTCCGATCATCCCGAGGAGATGCTTCTTGTTGTGAATCTTTCCGACCTGGGGATTTACGGGGAAACCCGTGCGACCAATCTTTGGACGGGAGAAACCACGGGGGACATTCACGGGACTTTTTCCGTAACGCTTCCGCCCCATGCTTGCGGCCTCTATCAATTCGATCCCGGAAAGCCTTCTTCCAGGTAGGCGTCTTTTTCCTTTTCTTCAAAAACCGCCGGGCGATGTTTCGTCCGGCGTTTTTTTTTAAAAGCATACCATCGGGCGAAGCGTCGCCTGGGAGTTCGTCGG
>JAITKB010000067.1 GCA_031278605.1 Tannerellaceae bacterium | reverse complement strand
CATCTAAACTGAATGTCTGATTAAAGTTATTAATACTCGTTACAGCATTTAAAGCTGTAGTCAGATCACTGGTTTCATTCGCCAAAACATACAATTGCTTGTATCCGGATGTCAACTTTATGGTTGCACTATTACCAAAAGAAGTAATAACTGTGTCCAATTCCAAGAAACCGTCTGCGTCGAAAAACGTCAGACGTACTTTGGAGAATGGAATTGTACCCTCATTTGTTGTATTGTCTACTCCCAAATCCGAAGCTTTTGTTGTTGCACCTTCTGCTACAAACTTAAATGTAGCATAGGTTTCTGCACCTCTCTTTGTAGAAGCACCTGTACCGTTGTCATCCGGACCAGTCGGCCCTACGGGTTCTTCACTGGTACATCCTGTGAACCCTACTGCAATAATTGCAGCTACTGCGAAAAATTTAAATAATCTTTTCATTTTCATTTGATTTAAATTAATAATACATTAGTAAAAATTTCATTCTCTTGTTTTTGTTTGATTTCTCTGTTAATTTGTTAATAAGTTTGTGCATATATATATTGTTTGTTGCAGTTAGTTTACACATTATGTGTATATATTTCAATTATTAATTATTCAATTATTTCTCAATTTCTCAGTTGTCTGTCCGCATCCTCCTTTCTTTTCAGTTCTTCCAGATTCTTTACAGCCACTTCCATGTTACCTTCTGCGGCACGTTGGAACAAATTGCCGGCACGCGAATAATTATTCTGCATCATCATCAATACCCCCAGGTTATTAAAGTAGGCCGGCGTATTTTTTTGCGCCTTTTGCAGGTAACGTTCCGCTTTTGCCAAATCTTTATCCAGCAAGGCCGAAGCCGCGGCATTCAGGTTAGCCACCGGGTCGTTAGGGAATACACGTACAGCCGTTTCAAACACCGATGCAAACTCCCGGGTTCCCTCCTCGTAGGTATTTGCTACCAGGAACATTTCATTGAGGCTAAGTTGCTGCGGGCGTGTTTTAATCACCTCTTTAGCCTCCTCCAAATTGAAACCGCGCACCGTATATTCTATCCGGCTCACCACGCGGCGCAACCTTGGATAGAGTTCGTTCAGCATCCATTGCCACAAACGTCCGCCGTCTAAGGCCTTCAGTCTGTCCTTGCGTTCTACGGGGTTGTAGTAGCGGATGATGGAAAGTACGGTTTCTTTGGGGCCGAAATTGTTTATGCCTTGCAGCATCCGCACCAATCCCTCCCAGTCTTCACCCCCATTCCCCAGGCGATACTGCTGTGGGGGAATACCGCTCCGCGAGGCCAGGTAGTTGCGCAAAGATTCCGCCCGTCCGCGCGAGAGCTGATTGTTGAAGTTTATATCCCCTTCGGGCGAGGCGTATCCGGTGATAGAAACCCCCGTTACCTGCACATTGGCATCCGAGCGTATTTCGCGGATGATGGTTTCTATTTTCGCCAGTTCGCGGGGATTGTTGCCGAAGTTCGGATTGATATCCGTTTGCGAGACGGGAAAATCAAGAAATACGTCATTCGACTCGCTACGCGCTTTCACCGATTCCACTTCGGGGCGTATATAGGCCACGTTCGGCAATACACGGTAAGGCTCGGCTCCTTCCATCACGATACGGTCGGCCACTTTCTCCGAGACAATTTGCTGTGCTTCCCCACTGCAGTTGCATAAATCGGTTATCACATTCATTTTCGCCTCGCGCATCCAGCCCTCGTAACCGATAGAGGTCACATAGCGGAACACCTCTTTCCGAGCCTCCTTCATCCCAATAACGGCGTAATGCGCGTTGGCTACCTGCCGTTGCCAGCCATTCAGATCCACTTCCCGTAAAAAGGCCTTATGCTGCTGGGATCCGTTTATCCGGATATTTTTCAGCTTCAACTCTCTTCCCTGCGCCCCCACGAGTATGGGAGTGAGCGAAAGGTAACGATCCGTCGCTACGGAAAGGCTGGAAAAATCAAACTCCATACTTACCTGGACAGAGTCTTCCACCTGGCGCAAGCGTTGTATTTTTATCGGTATCTTACCGTCATAAATAGCCGTTTGCGTTTGGGCGGGCAGCGCCCATGCCCCTATTGCCAACATTAGAATTGTATTGTATATAATCCGCTTCATACCAATGTCTTTTTATCTGATTATATAAATGAGGCTGACACCTGCCTTTGTGGGGCCCAGATAATTTTTGGTATTATCTTTGATTTTCTCAGCACATTTTTCACACTTGAATTTTGTGTAGTCGAGCAAGGCATATCCCAAACCGATTGTTGCCTCAAGGCTCAGGCGGGAGTTTAAAATCCAGTGGTATCCGTAGGAGAAGCCGGCGCCGTAAAAACTGCCTTCATAGCGAAAATCTTTCAGTCCTATCAGGCCGACTCCTCCCAGATTATAACCCCCAATATGCCCATGCAGTCCAACGAAATGTCCGTTAAATTTTTGGCAGAACCAATGCCTTACTTCCGGTTGAATCATCCAATGTTTCAACTTCCGGTTTTCTCCAAAGTCCCAAGGATTGTAATTGACGGGGAACTCGAGTGTCCACTTTTGGGACAAGCCAAACTCAAGCCCCAGATTGACTGTGCTGGTAGCATCGTACAACAAATTTGACTTCACCGCAACCGTTTGACTCCTGGCTGTGGAAAATACAATAAATGTCATAACAAAAAATAATGCATAAAACCTTTTCATTCTCATTCTCTGGTTAGCCCATTCATTTTCATTTTTTTTCAAACACTCCATACGCAGAAAAACTCAGTCTGGAATAAATAAATCACTTGAAATTCAAGAACTTAGTTTTATCTGTTTGATTTAACATTCTTACTCTCTACTATTAAAATAAAGGGTTCTTCAGTTAAAATTCATTTTCTCTTCACATACATCTGCCGCAAAGATATATCAATTTTTTTATTCTGCAATATATTTTTTAACCGTTTTTATATACAAATTAAACAAACACGATTTTTTTAAGCATTTTCTTTTACCGTGCTCTTGAATTTCTTAATAATTCGCCCGGAGTACAGTTGAATTGTTGTTTGCAAAAACGGTAAAAATGGGTAGCGGAATTAAACTTAAATTCAGTCATCAAATTCCGTATGGTCGCTTCGGGTTCCATGGCCTTGTAGCGGATGTGTTTGGCCATTTCCTGTAATATCCACTGACGCGCCGAGAGACCAAACTCTTCGCGAAACTTCGCATCGAAAGCCGTTCTTCCCATTCCCGACAACTCGGCAAGTTCCGTAATACTCAGCACATTCTTATAATTTTGGAAGATAAAGGATTTGAAATCGGATGTTCCGATAATCGGGTAAAGCAGATGGATGATCTCTTCTTTGGAATAACATCTGCGCAGGACGAGGAAAAATTCTTTTTCCTTTATTTCGTGCAAGTGCTCGCAATTAATATCACCTTGCAGGTAAACCATCAACAACTCAATGAAAATTGTCAGCGGATGCCGGATGGGAGTAGGCGAAAAAGTATACTTCATCTGGCGGTGTAAAGGCTGATAAGATTGCAGCATAGCCTTGTCGCAAATACTCTGCAATATATCAAATGTCATCACGAGCAAATTGGACCTTCTCAGCGCTCTGCAAGATGCTTTAGATGTTTTAGGCAAGAGTATGCACTCGTCTTTTTTGATCTTCCTGTTAGCAAACTCATTGCAATCAATGCTTATCAACCCCTCGTTGACGAACAAAAGATGGTTGTAAAACATACTCGTCTCCCTCATTATTTCTCCTGCTTGAATCACACTGCACTTGAATCCCGTTTGAATATCGGATTTATATCTCTGACAGGAAGGGTGTTGTTCCAAATAGAATAAATTCTCCATACTAAGTTGTCGTTAGATTGTTATGTTTATTTGTGTCTCCTAATATTGGTATTTTATCAATTGGATAATGTCTGTTTTTCTGTTGGGTTGATTTTATTTTCGAGCAAAGATAATAGTATTTCCCACGCAAAGACAGTAAATATTCTACAATTCAAACATTTTTGTGTGTTTTTTTATTTTTATGCAAAAAAGCTCGGATACACATCCCCCCTTGGGATGCAATCGCGTCTTGAATTACCGGGAAATCCCTGGAAATTCATATTTATCATGTACATTTGCCTCTTTCGAAATGATACGAAGTTTTTATTATTAATTTTTAAATGACAAAATTTATGGAAAAGCCTTATGTCATAGGCATTGATATGGGCGGTACAAATACCGTGTTCGGCGTGGTGGATGCAAGAGGAAGTATCTTGCAAAGCGGTTCGATTAAAACGAATAAACATGTTGATGTGAACGATTATGTGAGTGAGCTGGCGCAAGCCATCCGAATTGCCGTTAACCAGGTAGAGGACCTCTCTAAAATTAAAGGAATAGGAATAGGCGCTCCCAATGGAAATTACTTCAACGGCTGTATTGAAGCTGCCGCCAACCTGCCCTGGAAAGGACGGATTCCGCTGGCACAGAAGATTTCCGAAAAACTGAATCATATCCCCGTTACGCTAACCAACGACGCGAATGCGGCCGCTATCGGGGAAATGACCTACGGCGCGGCGCGGGGGATGAAGGATTTTATTATGATAACCTTGGGTACAGGCGTAGGCAGTGGTATCGTGATAGGCGGCAATCTGGTGTATGGGCACGATGGGTTTGCCGGCGAATTGGGACACGTCATTGTGCGTCGCCACAACGGACGGATGTGCGGTTGCGGCCGGCAGGGTTGTTTGGAGACCTACGCCTCGGCCACGGGCGTGGCGCATACGGCACGCGAATACCTGGAGATACGCTCCGAAAACAGTTTGCTGCGCGATTTAGACCCGGCAACCATTACCTCGAAAGATATATACGAAGCGGCTATGCTGAATGACCGGATAGCGCTTGATATATTTGAAACAACCGGCCATTTGCTGGGCGAAGCCTTTGCCGATTTTATTGCCTTTTCAAGCCCCGAAGCGATTATTTTATTCGGCGGATTAGCCAAAGCCGGCAAACTGATTGCCGACCCGATACAGGAAGCAATGGACAAAAACATATTGAGCGTATACGCCGGAAAGACGAAATTGATCTTCTCGCAGCTGAAAGAGGCCGATGCGGCCATACTGGGCGCCAGCGCACTGGGCTGGGAAGCGAAGGAGGTTTAGGAAAGATGCCCCACCCAAAGATGCCCCACCCTTTACAGCCCTTTGCGTATTGTCCGGCCTGCGGATCCGGCCTGTTTGCCGTCCGGAACGAAAAGGCAAAGCAGTGTGCTGCCTGCGGATTCACCTATTATTCCAATCCGTCGGCCTCGGTAGCCTGTTTTATCCGGAATAAGAAAGGGGAACTCCTGCTGGTGCGCAGGGCCAAGGAGCCGGCTTCGGGTACGTTAGACCTTCCGGGTGGTTTTGCCGACAGCAACGAAACGGCGGAAGAAGCCGTTTACCGTGAGGTGAAAGAAGAAACCGGACTTTTGCTCCCCAACTGCCGCTACCTGTTCTCCCTTCCGAATATCTATCCCTACAAAGGCGTTCAGGTGCATACCCTGGATTTGTTCTTTGCATGTGATGCGGCGCATTTTGAAGGCGCCCGGGCGGCCGACGACGCCCAAGAAATTCTTGTGCTCCACCCCAACGATCTGAATCCGGAAGATTTTGGTTTGCCCTCCATCCGCAAAGCGGTGCATCGGTATAAAACCTGAATCTCCGATCCGGAAAAACGTGGCGGAGAAAGGGATTTCCCGGTCTGAAAAAGGGGGGAAATTTCTCAGTACTGAAAAATTTTTTTCTCAGTACTGAAAAAAAAAATTCTCAGTACTGAAAAAAAAATCGCTCAGTACTGAGAATTTCGGGCCCCGGACGGGGAATAAAAACGGCCTCCCTCATCGGGGGGGGGCCGGGTGATGGAAGATCACTTTTATCGTATACCTTTGTGTGCACAGTGTACCATATTATTATATAAACGAAAGGAATGATGAAAAAACTGTTTATTCCACTTTGCCTGATATGCGGCTGTTATGCCGCCGTTGGGCAGCGGTCGTACCGGTTCAATACGCCCGAAGGCTTGTTTGCTGAGGCAAAGGAACTGTTCGTGTTGAAGAACTACCCCGGATGCATGGACAAGTTGCAGGCCTATAAGCTGCAAACGGGTGATTGCTCCCTCCTTCGGGAAGCCGACTATCTGCTTGTTCGCTCCGCCTACGAGCAGGGGCTTCCCCAGGCCGCCGAGCAAATGAAAGAATACTTGGATACCTATGCCGATAGCCACCATGCCGACGAACTTTGTTTCTACATCGGCTCGGTTCACTTCGGAAATAAGGAATACGAGAAGGCGGCCTTCTGGCTGAATGAAGCCGACGCAGACCTCCTCGGCACAGACAGCCGGGAGGCGCATAGCTATCGCCTGGCCTATTCGCTGCTGCAAACGGGCGATACCAACCGGGCACGCGCTTATTTCTCGCGCATCAAACAGGTGGGAGAAACCCATGGCGAAGCGGCAGCCTATTATGTGGCTTACATCGACTACACGGCGGGACGCTACACGGATGCGCTGGAGGAATTTACCCTTCTGAAAAATACAACGGAATACCGGGAATCGGCCCGGTACTTTATCGCGCAGATTTATTTCGTGCAAGGCAAATACGACCGGGTGGCAAGCGAAGGCGAAGACCTCCTTCAGCACTATCCCCACAGCCGGAATAACAGCGAAGTCTACCGTATCGTCGGAAATTCCTATTATCACCTGAACAACCGGGATAAGGCCATTGCTTATCTGACAAAGCATACCCGGCTGACCGAACATGCGCGACGGAACGATTTGTATGTGCTGGGCGTGAGCTATTACGGTACGGGCGATTATGACCATGCCGTCGCCTACCTGAGCCAAACCATCCTCGAAGACGACGCCCTGGCGCAGAACGCATACCTCTACATCGGACAAAGCTACCTGAAAAAGAACGACAGGAACAATGCCCGTATGGCCTTTGAAGCGGCGGCGGCCACTTCCTTCGACAACCGAATCAAAGAAGTGGCTACCTATAATCATGCACTGCTGATTCACGAAACCTCCTTTGCGGGTTTCGGGGAATCGGTCGCTGTCTTTGAAAAGTTCCTGAACGAATTTCCCAACTCGAAATACACCCATAAGGTGAACGATTATTTGGTAGAAGTCTACCTCACAACCAAAAACTATCAGGAAGCGCTGACTTCCATCGAGAAAATCAACCGGCCCGGCACACGGATCCTGGAAGCCAAGCAGGACATTCTTTTTCAGTTGGGCACACAGGCGTTTGCCAACATGAAGATGGACGACGCCATCCGCCTGTTTACGCAGGCGATAGAGATGGGCGCCTATCATGCGGAAGCACGCAACAACGCATACTTCTGGCGGGGCGAATCTTACTACCGGCAAGAGCTTTTCCAGAAGGCGATAACCGACTACCGTACCTACCTGAACAATACCCGCCAACGCAATACCGATATGTATGCCTTGGCTTATTACAATACGGGATATTGCTTCTTCAAACAACAACGCTACGACGAGGCCTTGAACAGTTTTCGCCGGTACATCGAACAGGAACGCAACACCAAGACCGAAGCCTATGCCGACGCCTGCAACCGTATAGGCGACTGTCTGTTTTATAACCGACAATTTGCCCGGGCGGAAGAGTTCTATACCCGTGCCGTGGCCCTTCAGCCCTCAACGGGAGACTACTCGCTGTTTCAGAAAGGCTATATCGCCGGATTGCAGAAAGACTACAAAAGCAAAATTGCCGCCATGAACCGTTTGCTGTCCGACTATCCCGCCTCGCGCCATGTTCCCGAAGCCCTGTTTGAAAAGGGGCGCTCGTATGTGTTGCTCGACGACAGTAATGCGGCGATTGAGGCCTTTGAAACCCTGCTGCAGCGCTTTCCGCAGAACAGCCGGGCGCGAAAGGCCGGCGTACAGTTGGGGCTGTTGTATTATAACAGCAACCGTTTGGACAAAGCTGCCGAGGCCTATAAGGAGGTCATCAGCCGTTATCCCGGAAGCGAAGAAGCCCGTTCCGCCTTGCAGGATTTGAAATCCGTATACATCGACCTGAACGACATCGAATCCTATGCTTCCTACGCCAATGCCCTGGGAGGTGGTCCGCGGGTGGAAATATCCGAACAGGATTCGCTTACGTATATCGCCGCCGAACGCTTGTTTCTAAGGGGCGACTACGACGGGGCGCAACGGAGCCTGACGCATTACCTGCAAACCTTCCCCGCAGGAGCTTTCGGCACAAGGGCAAACTACCATCTGGCTTCCATCTGTTTCAGCCGGAAAGATTATGCGGAAGCCAAACGCCTGTACGCCGTAGTGCTGGAAAGCGGGGATCCCGCATTTGCGGAAGACGTCTGGGCGCGTAAGGCCGAAATTGAATACGCGGAAAAAAATTACCGGGAGGCCCTGGTCGCCTTTAAGCAACTCCGGCTGATTGCCGAAGACCTGCAAAACCGGGAGGCCGCCCTGTTGGGCATCCTGCGCAGCGCACAGGGCGCCGGATACCCGCAGGAGGCGCTCGATGCGGCGGAGGAAATACTGAAAGGCGCCAAACTCTCACCCGAAACGGTTACGGAAGCGCGGTACATTCGCGCAAAAGCTTACCTCGGCCTGCGGCAATCAAACAAGGCTTTGCCCGATTTGCAGGCCTTGGCCAAAGATACGCGAACCTCCTCCGGGGCCGAAGCCAAATACTTGCTGGCACAGTTGTATTACGAGGCCAACGAAAATGACAAGGCCGAAAAAGAACTGATGAACTTCATAGAAAACGGAACGCCGCACGCTTACTGGTTGGCGCGGGGGTTTATCCTGTTGGCGGATATTTATATCCGGCAGGGGGATGATTTCCAGGCGCGGCAATACCTTACGAGTTTGAAAAACAACTATAAGGGAAACGACGAGATTGCCGGTATGATAGAAAACAGATTAGGTAAACTAAAAAATGAATGAATGTGATGAAGACCCTCTCTCTTAAAAAGGCGATGAGCCTCCTGGCATTGTTGGTCGCCTCCCTCCCCCTTGCCGCGCAGGAAGAGCAAACGGAATCGGCCCTGAGCCGGGAGTTGACGCTGGAGCGCGAATACAATCCTTCCGTTCAGGACGCCAACAAGGTGAATACCCTGCCGGATATAAAAGACCCGGTCGTAACCCGAATGTCTGTTGATTATGCCCTTTTGTCCACGCCGGCCGATCCGAAGCGGGAAATAGGCTTGTTGCCGGCCGAGCCTATCCTGGCGGATATGACCTATAACCACCGGCGCGGATATGTGAACGCCGGAATCGGATCGTCTCTGAATATCAATGGCGACATAGGTTATCATATCCTGAGTACCGGGAAAGACCAACTGAATGTCTTCCTCTCGCATCGCTCCACCGCAGGAGACCGGAAATACACCGAGGGTTTTTTAAAGGGGGAGAGCGTAAAGGCCCGGGTGAACGACAACCTCGGCGGCTTGGATTTCCGCCATGCTTTCGACCGTTCCGTCCTGCATCTTGGGGCGAAATATGTTTATTCGTCCTTCAACTATTACGGATTGCCCTCGCCCAATGTCCTTTCTGTCTGGCCGGCGCCGGTTGTGGATACCGAAACCAACCAGCTTCGGCGGATCTTTACGACAAATGCCGGGGTGGAATCCAGGGGCGTCCACCCCCTGGGGTATTTGTTGGACGGGAATTATACGCACTTCTCGTATCTCTACGCTTGGGATGAGAGCATGAAGGGGATTACGGAGCAAACCCTGAGCACCCGTGTGAAGCTTTATGCCCGCTTGGGCGCCGACAAGCAGGCGGGGGTGGATGCCGGGTTCAACTATTTCTTCTACAATCTGCCCGATTATTCCACTTCCGGATTCAAGAATTATCTGGAAACAACCCTGACGCCGTATTTCCGGGCAGAGGGGGATTTCTGGAATCTGCGGCTGGGGGCCAACCTGATGTTCATCACTTCCACCGAGCGTAATCCGGCGAAGTTCTTCCTCTCTCCTCATGCGGGGATTGACGTCAATGCCGGGGCGAAAACCGTTATTTACCTGAAGGCGGACGGGGGAATCCGTTCCAATAGCGCATACCAGCTATCCGTGGAGAACCGTTATACCGACCCCTACCGGAGCGCAACGCCTTCGACTACCCCTTTGGATGCCGTGCTGGGCGTCAGGACGGGGATTGTCTCCGGCCTGCATTTCCACCTGTTTGGGCAGTACAAGGTGACGGACGACGATTATTTCTTTGTCCCCTACCTTTCCTCCGAGGGATTCGGAAACCTCAGCCGGGTGTTGTCGCAGGATTTCAGATTGCTACGGGGGGGGGTGGAGTTGAAGTATTCCTTCCGCGACCTGTTCGGCCTGTCCTTCCGGGGGATATACAACCGGTGGAATGAAGAAGCGGACGAAGAGGGAGGGGAATTTGTCAAGCGGAAAGCCTACGGGCGTCCCTGGGCGGAACTGACGGCGGGCGCCTTGATCCATCCGACAGGGAAGCTCGCCCTGGCTTTGGACTATTACCTGGCCGTGGGGCGGAAAGCGCTGGTGAATAATACCCGTATCGTGGATATGAACGATGTCTGCGAATTGGATTTTACCGCCTCCTACACCTTCAGCGAGACCTTTGGAGTGTATGTGAAAATGAATAACCTCCTGTTTCGCTCCTACGAATTTATCTACGGTTACCCGCTCCAGGGCTTTGGCGTCATGGGGGGTATAAACATGAACTTTTAACGAATCAACGAATGAAACCTCTTGTATTTTTCCTCTTGTTGACGGGCGGGGTCTTGCCTCTTGCCGCACAACAGTCTTCCCGGGCGGCCATCACGGTAGCGGATCTGGCGGCTTGGGAGAGAATCTCTGCGAAAACGATTTCCGAAGACGGACAGTGGATAACCGCCAGGATGGAACCCCAAAGGGGGGATGCCACCGTGTATGTATACAACCGGCAGGGGGAGGAGATGGCGACGTTCAAGCCGGCAAAAAAGGCGGAGTTTACACCGGGCGGATCGCCTTATTTGCTGGTCACCCAAACCCTCACGCTGGAAGAAAGCGAGCGCCTGAAGCTGAAGAAGACAAAGGAAGACCGGATGCCGATGGACCGCTTGTTGATTTACGACCTCCGGAACCGGAAGGAGGAGACGATCGACTCGATCCGCACCTATAAATGCTCCGGAAGCGGAGGGTGGATGGCCTACCAACAGGGACGGAAAGCGGATTCCACCTTGTACCTCCGAACGATGGACGGGATGAAGCGGCTTGCTTTCCGGGGGGTGACCGAGTTCTTTTTCTCGAAGCGTCGGAATGTGTTGTTTTATGTCTCGAAAGATACGCTGGAGGCCGAACCGGGTTTGTATGTCTATCTCCCGGAAAAAGCAGAGGGCAAACCCCTGTGGACGGGTGAGGGGGTATTCCGGCAGGTGACGGCCGACGAAGAGGGCGAGCGCCTGGCTTTCCTCTATGCGGCGGACAAGGAAGGGGCGGAGCGGAACCTGGAGTTGTACCTCTCCGAGGGGCAAGGCCCGGCGAAAAAGATAGCGGGGAAGACGCCGGAGGTTGTGCCCCCCGGATGGATCCTCAGCGGAGAGGGCAAATTAAGTTTCTCCAAAAAATCCGAACGCCTCTTCTTCGGTATTGCCCCCCAGCCGAAGGAGAAAGACACCACGCTTTTGGCCGAGAACCGGCCGGAGGTGCATATCTGGAATTGGAACGAAGGCATACAATATACGCAGCAGGATTATGAAAAGGCGGAGGAGCTGAAGAAATCCTATACGGTGGCTTATAACCTGGGGGCGAAAAACTTCGTGACGTTGACGACCCCCGAACGCCCCTTGTTG
Organism: Tannerellaceae bacterium; assembly: GCA_031278605.1. Taxonomy (GTDB): domain Bacteria; phylum Bacteroidota; class Bacteroidia; order Bacteroidales; family Tannerellaceae; genus DFXE01. The sequence continues at coordinate 57,933 of JAITKB010000067.1, read as the reverse complement.
CACCGAACGGAAAATACGGAAGCTCCCTTTGCCTTGGTGACGACTACCGTGCCCTACGATATGGAACGGATGTGGCAGGGAGCGAGCCGTGCCGATGTTTACCTTGTGCATTTGCCGACCGGGGCGACGCGCCAACTGCTTGCCGGCACATATGCCCGGGTGCGCCTCTCGCCCCAGGGGAAATACGCCTATTGGTATAATCCGCAGGATAGTTCCTGGTATACTTATGCCACGGAACATTCCGGGCTGTACCGGCTCACCGGGCCGGAGACTTTTGCGGCCTGGAACGACGACCACGACGTGCCCGGTTTCCCTCCCACCTACGGGTCGGCGGGGTGGACCACCGACGATCAGGCGCTTTTGCTTTACGATCGTTTCGACCTCTGGCGGTTTCATCCGGAGGCAAAGGCCGAGCCGGTGAACCTCACCGTGAACGGTCGGGAGGAACAGATCACCTACCGCCTGATCCCCTTGGACGAAGAGGCTGCGTTTGTTGATCCGAAGCAAAGGCAGTTGCTTTCCGGCTTCCATCTGACGAGCAAGGGCTATGGGTATTATGCGACGAAGTTGACGCATCCTTCCCTTCCGGAGACGCTCCTCTCCGGTCCTTTTCTGCTTTCTACGCCGGTCAAGGCGCAAAAGGCCGACGTCCTCGTCTATACCTCCGAACGTTACGACCAATACCCCGACCTGCATTTGTCCGACCTCGGCTTCCGGCAATCCGTCCGCCTCACGCACGGCTTCCGGCAGCAGGAGCGCTTCCGCTGGGGTACGGCCGAGTTGATCTCCTGGTTGTCGCTGGAGGGCGAACTCCTTGAGGGGGTTGTCTATAAGCCGGAGGACTTCGACCCGGGGAAGAAATACCCGCTCCTGGTGAATTTCTACGAACGCAACTCGGAAACCCTCCATGCTTACCGGATGCCGGAGGTGCACCGTTCCACGGTGGACTATCATTTTTACAACAGCCACGGCTACATTGTTTTCAACCCGGACGTCCGCTACAAGGAGGGGTATCCGGGCGAGAGTTGCTTCAACAGCGTGATACCGGGCGTGGCCGCCTTGATTGCCGGGGGGTATGTCGAGGAGAAAGCCATCGGCGTGCAGGGCCATAGCTGGGGGGGATACCAGGACGCTTACCTGGCCACCCGCACCCGTTTGTTTGCCGCCATTGAATCGGGCGCCCCGGTTGTGAATATGTTCAGCGCCTACGGGGGTATCCGCTGGGGATCCGGCCTGAACCGTTCTTTCCAGTACGAACGGGGGCAGAGCCGCATTGGTCTTTCCATTTGGGAATCTCCGCTGCGGTACCTGGAAAATTCCCCCCTCTTTACCCTGGATAAGGTCGAGACGCCGATTCTCATTATGGCCAACGACAAGGACGGACACGTACCCTGGTATCAGGGGATTGAGTTTTTCATTGGCCTCAAACGCCTCGGCAAACCGGCTTGGCTGCTGAACTATACGGGCGAACCGCATTGGCCTACACGTTTGGCCAATAAGATGGATTTCCAGAGACGCATGTTTCAGTTCTTTGAGCATTACCTCCGCCATAAACCCATGCCGCAATGGATGTCTACGGGTGTGCGGGCGGTTGACAGGGATTTTGACCTGGGTTATTCCGAAGGGGACTGAGGCTTAATTTCCACCGGGATGCCGCACACCATGCACACGACTTTGTCGGCGCGTTGGGCGATGTATTGGTTGAACCACCCCTGGAGGTCGGCAAACCGGCGTTGGAGTTCATTCCCCGGCACCCCTCCCATCCCGATTTCATTACTTACGAAGATAAACGTCGCTTCCCGGGCGGTGAAGGCATCGAACTCGGCCTTCAGCGCCCGGAGGGAGTTGTCCGTGTTTCCTTCCAGATCATAAAAGAAGTTGGTGCACCACAGGGTCACGCAGTCTATCACTGCGACCTGCCCGGTCAGATCGTGCCGGCTCAATATTTTTTCTTCTTCGATTGTTGTCCATTCCGGGCCTCGTATGGCTTGGTGGCGCCGAACCCGTTCGCGGAATTCCTCGTCCCACAAGCGGGCGGTAGCCAGATAAACCGGATGTGTGGAGAGACTTCGTGCCAACTTCTCTGCGTACGCGCTTTTACCCGAACGGGTTCCTCCGGTTATCAGCAGAATTTGCCTTGGGTTCCGCGCTTTTGTATCTTCCTGTGTATGTTTCATGTTTTTTTTGAGGGGATTAAAATGAATGACCCCGCAAATTTAAAAGGAAAACCCCAACGCCAGAGGTCTGAGGCCGTTTTCGGCGTCGTTGTTGTCGCCTCGCTCCACGGAAATCCCTCAAGAGAGGGGTCAATTACTAATACGCTGATAATAAGCCATCTGTAATTTCACTCCAAAGGCCTCGAAGCTGCGTCCCAGTCCGGCAAAAACTGGAGTGCACAGAAAATTTTGCCGGAGTGCACAGAAAATTTTGCTGGAGTGCACAGAAAATTTTGCCGGAGTGCACAGAAAATTTTGCCGGAGTGCACAGAAAATTCAGCCGGAGTGCACAGAAAATTCAGGCCTTTTGGGGCCTGGCAAATGTTTCGTTTCATGAACCCCCGGCAGCGAACCCCCGGCAACGAACCCCCCGGCAACAAACCCCCGGCAACAAACCATTATGACTGCGGTCATACGCCGGGGAACCTAACCCGCAAGGAAATCCGGGGATTTTCCTACTTTTGCTCATAATAAAATGAAAAGGAAAACAAAATTGAAACGCGTGAAAGGACTTGTAGTAAAAAATACCGGAAGCTGGTATACCGTTCGAGGCGATGACGGACAGTATATCGAATGTAAAATAAAAGGAAACTTCCGCCTGAAAGAAATCAAAAGCACCAACCCCGTGGCCGTGGGAGATCACGTAGTGATTGAACCCAATCCCGAAGGAACCGCCTTTATCACAGCAATCGAAGAACGAAAGAATTATATCGTAAGACGGGCCTCCAACCTCTCGAAACAATCCCACATCCTCGCAGCGAACCTCGATCAGGCCCTGCTCATCGTTACCGTAAACTATCCCATAACCACCACCATCTTCATCGACCGCTTCCTGGCAACCGCCGAAGCCTACAACATTCCCGTAAAACTGACATTCAACAAAATCGACCGCTACGGACCCGCCGATGCGGAATCCATGCAAAAACTAATGCAGCTATATACCGGCATCGGATATCCCTGCTCCGCATTGTGCGCCAAAAACGGCGAAGGAATGGAAAACCTCAAAGAAGAACTCAAAGGGAAAATCACCCTCCTCTCCGGACATTCCGGCGTGGGCAAATCCACCCTCATCAACCGCCTGGCGCCAGGCGCCGGACTGCGCACCGGGCTAATCTCCGAATACCACAACAAGGGAATGCACACCACCACGTTCTCGGAAATGATCCCACTCGCCCAAGGTGGATACCTGATCGACACGCCCGGCATCAAAGGCTTCGGGACGTTTGATATGGAAGATGCGGAGATCTCCCATTATTTCAGGGAAATCTTCGCCCATTCCGCCGGATGTCGCTTCGGGAACTGTACCCATCGACACGAACCCGGATGCTCCGTGCTGAAAGCCGTAGAGGAAGAAACCATTAGTGCCTCGCGTTACAAAAGTTATATCAGCATACTGAAAGACCGCGGCGAGAGTAAATACCGCGAAGAATACTGACCCCGTGCCTCACACCCCCGGAAGACTCATCCCCGTAATCTTGCGGTAGAGATCCAGGGCATACACATCCGTCATCCCTGAAATGTAATCCAATACACACTGTATCTTCCCGTATGCTCCCGGCGCACGGGTGTCGTACTGCTCCGGGATGCGCTGAAGGAGCAAACGGCTATAAGCATGTCCGGGCGTCATTACCGCCTCGGTAAGAATGTCGATGAGCCGACTGAAAATGCGGTACCCGGCCAATTCGACGTCGAGCACCTCCCTGGCACAGTAAATCTTGCGGCAGGCCATATTCGAACAATCCATGTAGGCCGCATGCAACGGGGCGTCGATGCCGTGCATAAGCGGTCCTTCAAATTCCCCCTCCAGAATACGCCCCTCCTGCTCCAGGAATACCCGCGAACATTCCTCCACCAGGATCCCGATAACGCCCGACCGCAAATAGGCGATCTGCTCGTTGGTATCGTCGACCTTTTCCATGATACTCAGGGTGCGTTCCCGGCGTGCGCCCCGGAAGAAGTTCAACAAAAGTTCCTGCGTCTCCCCCACGGTTAGTATGCGCAGCTTGCAGGCGTCTTCGATGTCCATAATCTGGTAGCAAATATCGTCGGCAGCCTCCACCAGGTAGACCAGCGGATGACGGGCAAACCCTCCGAAAACAGGTTTTATTCCCAACTCCTCGGCTATTTGCCGGTAGGTGGCTTCTTCGGTCTGGAAAAATCCGAACTTCCCGTTGGGGGAAAAAATCGACCCGTAAGGATATTTCACAACGGAAGCCAAGGTGGAGTAGGTGAGCGCCAGTCCCCCTTTGCGCCGCCCCACAAACCGGTGCGTGAGCAGACGCATGGTGTTGGCATTTCCCTCAAAGTGCATGAAGTCTTCCCATCGTTGGCCCTCTTCACACACCTTCTCCCGGAGGCTTTTCCCGTTCCCCTCCGAGAAATACGCCGAGATAGCCCGCTCACCCGAATGTCCGAACGGAGGATTCCCCATGTCGTGCGCCAGGCAAGCAGCCGAAACAATCGAACCCATTTCGGGAAAATGGATGTGGGGATCGGGGTATTTCCGCATCAGTTCCTTGGCCACGTTATGCCCCAGGGAACGCCCCACGCAGGAAACCTCCAGGCTATGCGTCAGCCGATTGTGTACAAATATGCTGCCGGGAAGAGGAAATACCTGAGTCTTGTTCTGTAACCGGCGGAAAGGAGAGGAGAAAATCAGTCGGTCGTAATCCCGCTGAAATTCCGAGCGTTCGTGCCTGCGTTCGGCATACTCCTCCATGCCCAGGCGTTTGCCCGAAAGTAGTTGGTTCCAATTCATTTGAAAATGTTATGAAGTGTTTCTTGTACTCACAAATATACGTTATACAGGGGATAATACTTGGAAAATACCGGGATATGCGCTTAATTTGTAGAGACAGGCGTCGATTGTTTCTTCCGCAGCATCCTCCCGGATCAAAGCATACGCAAGGCATCGCAAAGCACCCTTAGCTTAAACGACCAAAGCGTGTTTCCCGGTTGTGGGCTGCAACCGGGAAACTTTTTCCGGCAAACAAAATATGCAGAACCACCAACTCGCTCACCGTACCAACGCGGAAAGGCGCCCCGGCCACCCCAATGCCGGAGGAAACGTAAAACTGCGTATTCCCCTTCCGGTAATACCCGTAGGGACATTCGTAAATCCATTTCATCAATAAGGAATAAGGCCACAACTGCCCGTTGTGCGTATGACCGCACAGGCAGAGGTCGGCTTGGTTCATCGCCGTCTCCGCCAGGGAGTAGGGCTGGTGGTCGAGAACCACAACGGGGAGATCCCCGCGCAAAGGTTTCAGCAGGGAATGTAAGGGTTGGCGTTTCCTGTTGATGAAATCGTCGCGCCCGACAAGGTAGAAGGCTCCGGGCAGGCATACCACGGAATCAACCAGCAGGGTGGCGCCGGTTTTTCCTATCCATTTCCGTTTGGCGTGACGGTTTGCCCGGTATTCGTGGTTCCCATTCACGGCGTATACCCCCTTCGGTGCGCGGAGTTGCTGTAAATCTTCTTCGATATGCTCCCTCTCGGCCGTCCGGGATTCGTAATCCAGCCAATCGCCCACCAGGACAACCAGGTCGGGATGCTGCGCGTTGCTGAGGGAAACGTATCGCTGCACCATCTCTTTTCCGATGAAGTCCCCGATATGCAGATCGCTCATCATAACCACCCTCAGGCTGTCGACGCCTCCGTCCATAGTTTTCGGGAGCGTCACATACACGTGGCGGACAAGGGGGTGCATCACCGTATTGTACGCCTTCCAAAGCAGGGCCGATACCCCGGCAATCACAAAGAAAAAGAGCGCCAACTTTGTTTGCGCCCCATATTTCATGACCCATCGGGGATACCTCCCATGCATCCGGCGGTAAGTCCGGCGGATCGCCCCGATCGCCAGCAAAGCCATCGTAACATACAGCAATCCGATATACCACGTCTCGCAGTAATACCGGATGATGCGCATCACCTTGTCGGGCAATTCCCCATGGAAGAAGAACCCGACAAAGAAAGCGCACAGCTCCACGGCAAAGCATACGATAAACGGAATCCGCCAGACCTTTTTCGGTGGGATAGCCTGCCACCCCCTAAGGAACACATAGGGGTTGAGCAGCAGTTGCACAAAAACCGACTGAAGAAACGTCCGCACGGTTTATTTCTTCGGATAGCCTACCGGGCTGTTCATCAGTATCAGGTGGGCGTCCGTCAGTTTCAGGGCTTTCTTCAGCGCTTCCTTATCCATGGACGCCCGCGGCACGGTGGCCAATCCCAGGCTGGCGCAGGCGATGTTGATATTCTGCGATACGATGCCTGCGTCCACGGCGGCCATCAGCCGGGTGTTTTCGTCGGGTGTTTTGCTTAGCTTGGTCAGGTCGGATACCAAAACGAGGCTAACGGGGGCTGTTTTGACAAACTCCTGTCCTCCGGCTACGGCTGCCCGGTAATCGCCTGCCGCTACGGGATTCAGGGCATGTGCTTTGGCGTCATACAGGAAAGCGCCTTCGGGCAGGATCACGTATACGTCTACATCCTGTGCGTTCATGGCCGATGGGGCTGTGCGTTTCCCGTCGGAACGATTCACGCCGTTAGCCGCCCACAGCAGGGTGGAGAGGTCTTTGGGTTTCAACTTGTCCGCTGCGAAGTTACGCTCGGACTTGCGCTCGCTGAGCGCTTTCATCAGGGGCGATCCCCCGGTTTTGTCCGGGGCGTCCAGTTTAATCACTTTCAATTCCTGGGCATTCGCAATACCGATGCACAGGAAGAGGCTCAATAGAAAAGATAAACGTCTCATAATGTTGTAATGTTTTTATTTGTGCCCGAAGGCGGGTTAATATAAATGAAGCTCTTTCAATAAATCGGGGATGCCCTGCTCGAAGTTCACGCCGAAGCGGACGTCGCTGCCGGCCTCGCAGGTGCGCCGGATGCCGGCGGCGGTATACCGAACGGCAATTCCGGCCGAATGTCCCAGTTCGAAGCCGTTCATCAGGCCGGCCAGCAGGGTGCTGGCAAATACGTCGCCTGTTCCGTGATAATATCCGGGGACGCGCGGGGCGAGCGTACAGGTTGTTTGTCCGCTTGTGCGGTCGTAGCTGGCGGCGCCGAGTTCCGTGTCGGTGAAGTAAACGCCGGTGAGTACGATTTGCTTAGGGCCCAGTTCGCTCAGGGCTTTGAGCAGATCGTCGATATAGGTTTCCGAGTAGGGTCCGGGGCGGTAGGTTTCTCCCAGCAGCAGGGCGGCTTCGGTGATATTGGGCACGATAACGTCTGCTTTTTCGCACACCTTGTTCATGCCTCGGGCAAATTCGGGGGTGAAGATTTTATACAGTTCCCCGTTGTCGGCCATTACCGGGTCTACCAGGATCAGGTTGTCCTTTTGCCTGAAGAGCTCAAAGAATTCTTTTACGATTTCCAACTGTTCGAAAGAACCCAGGAAGCCGCTGTAAATGGCGTCGAAGCGGATGTCGAGCGATTGCCAGTGGCGCATAAACGGCTGCATTTCGCTCGTTGTATCCAGGTAGGTATACCCTTCGATCCCGCCGGTATGGGTGGAGAGGATAGCCGTAGGCAAAGCGCTGGTTTCGATGCCTGCAGCCGAGAGAATGGGCAGAGCCACGGTGAGGGAGCATTTGCCGAAGCCCGACAAATCGTGTATGGCGGCTACCCGGGGGGGTGTATTTTGATTTTCCATGGAAGTTTTTATTTGTCCTTAGGGGTTTATAAATTCTTTTACCAGGCGGTAAACGTGCTTTCCGGTGAAGCCGAGTTTCTCGTCCAGCACTTTATACGGAGCCGAGAAGCCGAAGGATTCCATCCCCCATATCCGGCTGTTTGCTCCTGCCAGTCCCTGGAGCGTGACGGGCAATCCGGCCGTGAGTCCAAACACCTTGCCGCCCGGGGGGAGCACCTCCCGACGGTATTGGGCGCTTTGGGCGGCAAACAATCCTTCCGACGGAGCCGATACGATGCGCAGCTTCACGCCCTCGGCGCGTAGCAGAGCGGCGCCTTCCACGAGCGTTGCCACTTCGGAGCCTGAGGCGAGCAGGGTGACGACGGGGTTTTCGTCGGCTTCCACAACGTATGCTCCGCGTTCGGCCCCCAGGGCCTGGGTGTAGCGTTTCCCTTCGGCCGGGAGGTCTGTTATGTTTTGGCGCGAGAGGATCAGTCCGGTGGGTGTTTGGGTATTTTCCATGGCCATTTTCCAGGCTACGGTTGTTTCTTCCACGTCTGCCGGGCGGATTACCAGCATGGCGTTTCGGCCTTTGTGGTTTTTGATTTTTTCCATCAGGCGTATTTGTGCTTCCTGTTCCACCGGTTCGTGCGTAGGTCCGTCTTCTCCTACGCGGAAGGCGTCGTGCGACCAGATAAACTTCACGGGAAGTTCCATCAGGGCGGCCATGCGGATGGCGGGTTTCATATAATCCGAGAAGACGAAGAAGGTGCCACATGCGGGGATCACTCCGCCGTGAAGCGCCATACCCATGCAGAGGCAAGCCATGGTGAGTTCGCTTACTCCGGCCTGGAGGAATGCCCCGCCGAAATCGCCTTTCCTCAAGGCCCGGGTTTTTTGGAGGAATCCATCCGTTTTATCCGAGTTGGACAAATCGGCCGAGGCGCAGATCATATTTTCCACCCGGGTGGCGAGAAGGCTCAGCACGGTGGCCGAGGCCGCGCGGGTGGACTGCCCGGGTTTCTGGACGATAGCCTCCCAGTCCACCCGGGGGGCGAGGCCGGAGAACCATTCTTTCATTTTGGCTGCCAAAAGGGGATGCGCCTCGGCCCAGGCTTTTTCTTCGGCGTGAAGGTTTGCCGTGATTGCCGTGAGTTCGGCTTTTCGTCGGGCGTAGAGTTCGGCTACGTCGGGGAAGATGCGGAAGGGGTCGTTGGGGTCTCCTCCCAGGAATCGGACGGTTTGGGCAAACGAAGCCCCGGCCGCCGACAGGGGTTGTCCGTGTGTGGAGACTTTGTTCTCGAAGGAGGTCCGGTCTTCCGCCACGGCGCCTTTTCCCATGATGGTATGGCCGATGATAAGGCTTGGGCGATTTTCCTCGGCTTTTGCCCGGCGCAGGGCTGCGCGTATTTCTTCCGTATTGTTTCCGTTGATGACGATCACGTGCCAGCCCCAGGCTTCGTATTTGGCAGCGACGTTTTCGCAACTTACTTCTTCCACTTTGGTGGAGAGTTGGATGTTGTTGGCGTCGTAGAACAGGATCAGGTTGTCCAGGCCCAGCGTCCCGGCGATTCGTCCGGCTCCCTGGGAGATTTCCTCCTGCACGCCTCCGTCGGAGACATAGGCGTAGATGGTCTGTTGCATGAGGTCACCCAGCCGGGCTTGGAGGAATTTTGCGGCGATGGCGGCTCCCACGGCGTAGGTGTGTCCCTGTCCCAGGGGGCCGGAGGTGTTTTCCACTCCCCGTGCGAGGTCTCGTTCGGGATGTCCGGGTGTAGGGCTTTGCCATTGCCGGAAGGCGGCCAGTTCCTCCGGGGTGTATTTGCCCGTGAGGGCGAGGACGGCGTAAAGCATGGGCGACATATGTCCGGGATCGAGGAAGAACCGGTCCCGGCCTTCCCAGAAGGGATTCTGCGGGTCGTAGAGGAGGAACTCGGAGAACAGGACATGGATAAAATCGGCTCCCCCCATGGCTCCTCCCGGATGTCCGGAGTTTGCTTTTTCCACCATGGCAGCGGCGAGGATGCGGATATTGTCGGCTGCGCGGGTCATTGTGTAGGAATCATTCATTTTCGTCATATGGGTTGGTATATTAGTTAACGACAAATGTACAGGATTTGCCTCGAAACGCAAGGGGTCTTTATAATTCCCCGAAGGCTTCTTCTTCTTCTTCCGGGGGTTTGTTTTGATTGCGCGTATGTCTTCCTTTGAGCAGGGATTTGTAGCGTGCGATGCAGGAGTTCAGCTTCCTGGCGAACTGCATCAGGATTTCCTCCTCTCCTTCCGGCTGTTGTTTCATGATCAGCAGATGGGTATCCACGATATTCATCATGCCCAGGTAATGGTGGTCCATGGCGGCGCGTACCTGCCGCAGGCGTCCGGCTCCGGGACGTTCGGCCAGTTCCTCGGCCCGCTCGGTCAGGGATTGTTTGTAGGCTTCGTTGACAAACGTCAGATCCGCCACCCATTCCTTCATATGCAGGGCCTCCACCTCTTGCGAGAGGTTGGGGGAGGGATTGCCGGGCGTCAGATTCTGGAGCAGGTTATCCACCGCCGCGGTTTTGGCCGAGAGACTGCCCTTGCGTATCACCTTGTCGTATTTTTCCACCATGGCGTATACTTTGACGGCGGCCTGTTGTTTTTCGTTCGACAGGGACATTCTCAGGTATTTGGCCGTATTGCGCAGCCCCAGGAACACGTCTTTGCGGCGTGCGTCGGCCCGGGCGCTGTCGGTGGTTATGAAACTTTTGCGGAGGATCTCCAGCAGCGTCCACGCCTCCCGGTAGAGCGCCGTATAAGGGGTAAAGAGGTGTTTAAACCCCAGCATCTCCACCCCGAACTCCTCCACCTGCTCGTAAAACTCGGTATGAAACCGCAGCCACTCTTCGTTGCGCAGCCGACGCATAAGAAACCGGATCATCTTCATTTGCCTATTGTATGGTATATTGTTTCACCTAAGGACACAAAGATAACAACTTTTTCCGTATATCCTGCTGCGAAGGATGGCAATCCTTCTTTTTTTTTCGGACAACCCCCCTCGCGCGACAACGATGATTCGCAAAAAATTCCTTAGTCCGCCTCGTGCGATACGGAGACTCCGCAAAAATTCCGGCTATTTGCATCGCGCGACTTGGAGGCTCCGGATTTTTTCGGGCAATCCCCCTCGCGCGATACGGATATACCGGATTTTAAAGAACCATCTCCCTCGCGCGATGCGGATGGTTCGCAAAAATCCGGTATATCCGCATCGCGCGATGCAGGCAGTCGGAATTTTTGCGGACTGTTTGCATCGCGCGAGGGGGACAGCCGGAATTTTTGCGAATCATTCCCATCCTGCGATCGGCGCAGTTCGCAAAAAATCGGAGTGCAAGCCTCGCACGAGGCGGGTATACCGAATTTTTACGAACGCTCCGCCTCGCACGATGCGGGTATCCTGCCTTTTTCCCAAACGCCTGCCTCGCGTGAAATCGAAACAATGACGGGTCTTGCAAGGATTGGCAGAACCGGAATTTTTTTATACTTTTGCCTCGAGGGCAACAGGGATACAAGACCTCTATCCGAAGAAAATTTTAAACACAATAATATAGATATGGATAAGCTAACCGGAAATGACAGGGAACGAATCGCCTCCAGGGGAATGACGGAGAAACAGGTGGAAGAACAACTCGCCTGCTTTGCCGGGGGATTCCCCTTCCCCGAAATTGTCGCCTCGGCCACGGCGGACAAAGGGATCCTCACCCTGGACAAAGCCGAACAACTCTCCTTCATCGAAGCCTGGGACGCCTACCGCACCACGGGACGGAAAATCCTCAAGTTCGTACCCGCCTCGGGCGCCGCCAGCCGCATGTTCCAGGACCTCTACCGCTTTCTTGAGGCCGAGTACAAGGAACCGACCACCGCCTGGGAGCAGTTTTTTTTCGATCACCTGACCCAGTTTGCCTTTTATCCCCAGCTGAACACCGCCTGTATGGACAGGGAGCGGAAACCCGCCGCGCAGCTGCTCAAGGACAAACAATACAAAACCCTCGCCCTGCGCCTTCTGGAGGCGCCCGGACTGAATTTCGGGCATCTGCCCAAGGGCCTGATCCCCTTTCATGCCTATCCGCAGGGCGTTCGTACGGCCCTGGAGGAACACCTGGCCGAAGGAGCCCTCTATGCCAAAAACGAGGCGGGGGAGGTGCACCTGCATTTCACGGTTTCGCCCGAACAGGAACCCCTCTTCCACGCCTGCCTCAACGAACGCCGGGAGCGATACGAACACAAGTTTTCCGTTCGTTACCACATCGCCTTCTCCCGGCAAAAACCCGCTACGGATACCGTCGCCGTGGATATGGAAAATCGTTTGCTGAGGGATGAGGACGGCTTCCCGATCTTCCGCCCGGGAGGACACGGGGCGCTGATAGAAAACCTCAACGAAGTGGACGCCGACGTGGTCTTTATCAAAAACATCGACAACGTAACCCCCGACAGCCTGAAATACGCCACGGTGGTCTACAAGAAAATCCTCGCCGGATTGCTCGTCTCCCTGCAAAAAGAAATACACGGATACCTCCGACTCATCGACGCCGGGAAATACACACACCGGCAGGTCGAGGACATGATTCACTTCCTGCACAACAAACTCTGCATCCGCAAAGACAACCTCAAACACCTGGAAGACGCCGAACTGATCCTCTACCTGAAAGAAAAACTCCACCGCCCGCTCCGCGTTTGCGGCATGGTGCGCAACGAAGGCGAACCCGGCGGAGGACCCTTCCTCGTGGCGGGACCTGACGGAACGGTTGCGCCGCAAATCCTGGAAAGTTCGCAGATTGATCGAACCGATCCCCACCAGCGTTCCCTCCTGGAAAAAGGCGCCTACTTCAATCCCGTCGATTTGGTCTGCGCCCTGAAAGATCACTGGGGAAAAAAATACCACCTGCCCGATTACGTCGACAAAAACACCGGCTTTATCTCCATCAAAAGCAAAGACGGACGGAAACTGAAAGCCCTGGAACTGCCCGGACTCTGGAACGGAGCCATGAGCGGGTGGAACACCGTCTTCGTGGAAGTCCCGTCGGAAACCTTCAACCCGGTGAAAACCGTGACGGATTTACTCCGCCCCGAACACCGGGGAAACCCGTAAACAATCCCTTTCAACCTATGAACACAACAACACCCCCCCAAGGCCTGATACCCTTTACCAAAATGCACGGGACAGGCAACGATTATATCTACGTATACGCCGAGGATTTCCCCCTGGAACACCCCGGAGAATTGTCGGTGGCCTGGAGCGCACCCCATACCGGCATCGGCGCCGACGGCCTGGTGCTGATAGAGAAATCCCTCCTGGCCGACTTCCGTATGCGTATCTTCAACGCCGACGGCTCGGAAGCCCGGATGTGCGGGAATGCAAGCCGTTGCATCGGCAAGTATGTCTACGAAAACAAGCTTACGGACAAAACACAACTCACCCTGGAAACCTTATCGGGCATCAAAACCCTGCAACTGACCCTTCGTGGCCAAATCGTCGAGGAGGTTACGGTCGATATGGGCGTCCCCACCCTCAAACACCGGGCGCTGAGCCTGGAAGTGGAGCCGGGAATAAGCCTCACCGGCACGGTCGTGGACGTGGGCAATCCGCACTTTGTTGTTTTCGTGGACGACCTCCGGGAGGTTGACCTCCCCCGAGAAGGCCCCCGGCTGGAGAACCACGCCGCCTTCCCGGGACGTATCAACGTGGAATTTGTACAGGTAATCAACCCCGGCGAGATGCAAATGCGCGTCTGGGAACGAGGCTCCGGCATCACCCGGGCCTGCGGCACGGGCGCCTGTGCAACCCTGGTCGCCGCCGTCGCCTTGGGGAAAACCCGTTCCGAGGCACAGGTGCACATGGACGGAGGAACCCTGACCCTTGGTTGGGACGCCGCCACAAACCATATTTTTATGACCGGCAACGCCGTCCGGGTATTTGAAGGGCAGATCGCCCTGTAAACAAGATCATGAAGTAAAACAACATAACATGGCATTCGTAAACGAACATTTTCTGAAACTGCAAAACAATTACCTCTTTGCCGATATTGCAAAGAAAGTGAATCACTATCAGGCAACCCATCCCGGTAGCAGGCTGATCCGCCTGGGCATCGGCGACGTGACGCAACCCCTGGCGGAAGCCGTCCGGCAAGCCATGCACCGGGCCGTGGAGGATCTGGGCCAACAAAGCACCTTCCGCGGATACGGCCCCGAACAAGGCTACCCCTTCCTCATAGACGCCATCCGGGCAAACGATTTCGAAGCCCGCGGCATCACATTCGGCGCCGACGAAGTATTCGTTAGCGACGGCGCCAAATGCGACACGGGAAATATCGGCGACATTCTCCGAAAGGAAAACCGCATCGCCGTAACCGATCCGGTCTATCCGGTCTATATAGATACCAACGTAATGGCCGGTCGCGCCGGGAAGTTTGCCGACGGAAAATGGAGCGAAGTGGTCTACCTCCCCTGCACGGCGGAGAACCGCTTCGTCCCGGAACTGCCCGCACGTCGGGTGGATATGCTTTACCTCTGCTATCCCAACAACCCCACCGGAACCACCCTGGGGCGTGAAGAACTGAAGAAATGGGTGGATTATGCACTCGAAAACGAAACGCTGATCCTGTACGACGCCGCCTACGAAGCCTATATCCAAGATCCCGACATCCCCCATTCCATCTACGAAATCCCCGGAGCCGAACAGGTGGCAATCGAGTTCCGAAGTTTTTCCAAAACCGCCGGTTTCACCGGCGTCCGTTGCGGATTCAGCGTAGTGCCCAAGAGCGTGAAAGCCTTCACGCAGGCAGGCGAAAAGGTGTCCCTGAATGCCTTGTGGAACCGCCGCTTTACCACCAAGTTCAACGGCGCAAGCTACATCACCCAACGGGGAGCCGAAGCCGTGTATTCCCCCCAGGGAAAACAACAGGTGAAAGCCTTGATTGATTATTATATGACCAATGCCGGAATTCTTCGGGAAGGTTTGTCGAACTGCGGCCTGGAGGTCTACGGCGGCGAAAACGCTCCCTACATCTGGCTGAAAACGCCGGGGGGATTGTCCTCCTGGGAATTTTTCGAGCAGTTGCTGCACGAAGTAAACCTCGTAGGCACTCCCGGACTGGGTTTCGGCCCCAGCGGAGAAGGCTATCTGCGCCTGACGGCCTTTGGCCTTCGGGAAGATACCCTGGAGGCCGTGGAGCGACTCACCCGTAGGTTATAAAGTCAACGCTCAGGCAAGCGCCCGGGTAATATCATCCAGCAAATCATCCCTCTGCTCCAGTCCAACGGAAAGACGGATGGTTTGCTGTTTTACGTGCATGATTTGGCGTATGTCTTCCGTAAAATTGCCGTAGATGGTGCTGGCCGGGTGGATGATCAGCGATTTATTGTCGAAGAGGTTGGTGGCCCGCCGGATGAGTTTCAGTTTGTTCAGGAAACTGAAGCAGGCTTGCCGCGAAGAAAGATCAAACGTAAGCATGGCGCCGGGATAAGAGCCGAACTGCTTTTGGCTAATGGCATGGAAGGGATTATCCTCCAATCCCGTATGATTCACCGCCACGATACCTTTGGTTTCCTGCAGGCTTTGGGCCAACTCCAAACAGGTCGTGGCCTGTTGCATGAACCGGAGTTTCAGCGTTTCCATACCCAGCGTCTGCATATAGGCCGCCTGAGGCGTCAGGTAAGCGCCGACGTTGCGATGCACTTCTCTCCGCATCCGGCTGGTAAAAGCTTCCTTCCCCTCTGTCCCGCACCAGGATTTCAATACCGGCGAACGCGACCAGTCGAAACTTCCGTAATCTATAATCAGCCCCCCCAGGCCGGTGGCTCCTCCCGAGAGGTATTTGGTGGAGGAAATAAGCTCTATATCCACGCCGTATGCCCTGGCCCGGAAAAAAGGAAAAGGCACAACCGTAGAATCTGCTATCAAGGGGACGCCGGCAGCTTGTCCAATCCCGGACAAGGCTTTCAAATCGGCAATTTCCATCTGCGGGTTGGTAATTGTTTCCAGAAAAATGGCGCACGTATGCTCGTCAATCCGGGCGCGGACTTCCTCCGGATTCGTCAAATCACAGAAACGCGCCTCTACCCCCAGGGCGGCTAAGGTGTTTTTCAGGAACGAATAAGTGTTCCCAAACAGATGCGGGGACGTAACGATATTGGAACCGGCATAAGCCAGGGTAAGAAACGTATTGCTGATGGCTGCCATGCCCGAATTGAGCGCCGTTACGCTCAAGGCATCCGTTACGGAGCGTACCCGGTCTTCAAAATATTGTACGGTGGGGTTCGTAATTCTCGAATAGCAATGGTCTTTTGTTCGCCCGCAGAAGGCTTCTTCCATGGCTTCGGCCGTTTCAAATTCATAGGCTACCGCGTGGTATACAGGCATGGACAGCGCATGATAAATATCCGGTTTCTCATAAGGAATGTGAAGCAATTGGGCCTCGAAACTAATGTTTTTCATCTTAATCGGCAGTAATCGTTGTTTTTTTTATTATTCGCAAAAGTAACATTTAAAAACAGTTTCGTTTTACCTTTGCCCGAAATAAAATCATTCAACATGTATCCGGTGGGTGTAACATCCCACCCGTGTGCTTGTTCAACCACGTAAAAAACAAGAAATATGCAAAAAACAGTAACAGTTTCTTTCATGCTAACAGGCATATTATTCAATATATGCTTAGTAACCTCCAATCTTTTAGAGATAAAAGTGATTCAACTCTTCGGCTTTACGGCTACGGCGGGGCTGTTGATTTTCCCCCTCTCGTACATCCTCAACGACTGTATTGCCGAGGTATGGGGCTTTAAAAAAGCCCGTTTGATTATCTGGTGCGGATTTGCTTCCAACTTCCTGTTGATCGCTTTTTCCCAACTCGCCGTACGAATTCCTGCCCCTTCGTTTTGGGAAGGCGAAGAAGCCTTCAATTTTGTATTCGGTCTGGCGCCTCGCATTGCCGTTGCCAGCTTGATTGCCTTCCTGACAGGTTCCTTTATCAACGCCTATGTGATGAGCCGGATGAAGATCCTCTCCCGTGGCAAACGTTTTTCGCTTCGGGCAATTGTTTCTACGCTTGCAGGAGAAAGCGCCGATTCGCTGATATTTTTCCCAATCGCCTTTGGAGGCTTGGTCCCTTTCCCTGAATTGCTGATCATGATAGGAACACAAGCCTTCCTCAAATCCCTATACGAGGTTTTTGCCCTCCCCTTGACCATCCGGGTTGTGAAATACATCAAAAAAGTAGACGGCCAGGATGTCTATGACGTAAATACCTCGTACAACATACTACATATAAAGGATATTTAAGATTCGTCCCCCCCCCGCCCCCTCCTTCCGGGGGCGGGGAGGGGGCGGGGACGAAATCTGTCAGAAAGGTGGAGGCGAAGGTAAAAGGGTGATTCGTACCTTTCCGTCGCCGGCATTTACCTCCTTCTTCATGTCGCGGTCGCTTAGTGATGCGTCTACAAACCGCGTAGTAACCGTTCTGCCAATTTCCACTAACCCCGTTGCTGCCATCGCCCCCATCCGCTGTGTGTAGCGGGCTGGCGATAGAGAGATCCCTGGGATACAATGCTTGGCCTCCGGCGCCTCCGGCAACAACGATGCGGCTGTCGACGGAATTTGTGTCTGAATCCAAATTCATGCCGGTAATGTTTACGTCTGTGGTTCGCACATCAGAAGCCGCACCACCACCTGCACCGGCGTGGTAGTTGGCGGCGATACCCTTGCCCCGAAGCCTCCACTGCCTCCGCCGGGTTTTTTCCCATTGCTGCCGACACAAACATACAGCTGCTGGTTGGCAGTAAGTGTGATGCATCCTCTGGCATAGTCTCCCGGCGTGAAGGGGCCGCCAAGACTACCCTCGTAAAGCCCACCACCCTGTGCCCCCCAAGCTTCCGGGCGGTATGTTCCGTCCACCGGCGCGGTAAACTTTTCTATCGTATTGGTAAATCCAAAATCCCATACGCCTACATTTAGCAGGAGGTTGTACGTGTAACGCTCCCCTGCCAGCCATTCCCCCGCCGGCAGGTAAATTCCGCTTGTCCAACTGATGCCGTCTATCCGGGTGGTTATCTTCACCCGAATTGTTTGGCCCGGTATCTTTTGCGGTAGCAGGCAGAGTATCCCCTGCGTGGTGGAGATCACATTGGGAGTGGGTTCATCCATATTGTATTGGGGGATAACAGAAGTAGTCAGATCGCCACCGGTTATGAGCGTATAACTGATCCTTGTATTACCATTCGCCGTTGGCGCATCCCATGCATAGCCGGTTTCGCTAAATCGCACGGTGTTGCTATTCCGCAGTCCGGAGAGTTTAATTTGGTCGATATAGACCTCCGGAAAGGTACCGTTGTGAAGTTTGCACTTCGCCGCGAACGTAATTTGCGCCATAGCGTGATTGAACTCAAGCGACACTTTCCCGCCGTCCGTGTCGTAAGTCCGGTTCATGGCAGTGGCCAGACAAAGGTCAACCTGCTTGGCAGGATTTTCCGGAGGCGTAACCTCAAGGGCCGGGTATCCCGCCGTATTTGCAGTTGTTGCCACGCTAATGCCATTCTCCTACAAAGAAGGCGAAGGAGTTACCGCAAAAAACGAGAGCGTATTACCCGATGTCGGCCAATACTTCAAAGGGGAATAAGTCCACAGCTCGGAAACGCCATCTTTTGTTACTGTCTGGTTAAACATAAACTCCGACGTAGCGCTCGCGTTCCAATTGTCCACCGCATTGGAGGCAAAGACAGACTACCGTCTCTTCTGCATTTTTAACTCTTCTCATTTGAAGCCATAGCCATTATCCACAATTGTCTATCTTTTGTTTAGCACCGACACAAAAACTATATAATCCCGCGCATACTTTATACACAGTTGTGAACAGAAGAAACAATTAGGCAACAATGTAAACTCAACAATTCAATACAATCAAAACAATATTGCATCAACAATGAAAAGAATATAATCAAAATGTATTTAATGTTTAATTAAAAATATATTATATGAATTCCTTCTGTATGCGTTATAATATGGTGATAAATACATATTTATTGGAATAATTGAATTAAAATCATCCGTATGTGGAGTTTGTTTATTGTTTGTATTTATCACCCTTGTATCTATCGGTTAACCGGGTTTGCTTTTTGATTGTGATATATGATTTGTAAACTGATATATCATCAATACACGTAGACAATTCTACTAAGATCAGAAGATTGTCATTTAATGATCCTCTTTTTATATGGAATAAAAACGATATGGAATTTATTGAAAAGAAGAAGCTGTCGAATATCACACTTCAAAGTTACGTTCTTCTTCAATGATATATTCCGGGCGGGCTTTGATTTCATTGAAAAGAACTCCGATGTATTGTCCTAAAACGCCAACCGTTAAAAGTTGTACGCCACCAAAGAAAACGATCATGCTGACAATAGATGTCCAGCCCGATTCGGCCTTGTTGAAACCATATATTTTCCCAAGGGTGAACCAGGTAGCGAGGATAAGTCCGATTACGACAGCCGTGAAGCCCAGACTCATCGCTAGTTTAAGAGGTTTGTTTGAAAAATACAGCACAGCATTTGAAGCGAATCGAAGCATTTTGCCGAAAGGGTATTTGGTTTTTCCGGCTACGCGCGCTTCGTGTTTATAATAAAACGGCACTTGCTTGAGGCCAATCCAACTAATCAACCCACGTATGTACTTGCCTCGTTCTTTCAGATGCCCAAATTCGTCCATTATTTTACGGTCTATCAAGCGAAAATCTCCCGTATCGAAAGGAAACTTTATTTCACTCATTGAATTCATTATGCGATAAAACAATTTCGCAGTGAGACGTTTAAAGAAATGGTCTCCCTCGCGAGATTTGCGGACGCAATACACCACATTGGCCTGTTCCTGTTCCTGCAATGCCATTATTTGCGGAATTAACTCCGGCGGGTCTTGCAGATCGGCATCCATGATAATGGCAAAATCGCTCGTACAATGATTGATTCCTGCTGTTACGGCCGGCTGATGCCCGAAGTTACGGGAGAAATGAATAATTTTCACATCAGGGTCTGAGTCGGCTATTTTGTTTAGCAGTAGTCGTGTTTTATCCTGACTGCCATCGTTAATGTATATGATTTCCGAAGGATTGGGAAGTGAAAGCATGACTTGTTTTGTGCGCCGGTATGATTCCATGATAACTTCTTCTTCGTTATAGCAGGGAATAATGATAGTAAGTTTTTTCATTCCTGTTGTTTTTTGAAAGTAAAATATTTGTTCAGCAGAAAATTGAAGGCCGTATAGAAAACCATGGCTACTATCTGGTTATAATAGGTGTCAACAGTCAGATGAGCGTTGAGATATAATAGTATTTGCAATTGCAGGAAAAAGCAAATCCCGAATACAAGGGCAAAGCGGACAACACTCCCTTGCCAGGAATCGGAACTCTTGAACGTCCATTTTTTATTCCAGATAAAACTATTGAGAAAGCCGGCAACGTATCCCGTGATATTCGACACAACATCCGAATATCTAAATACTTTCATCATCAACCAAATAACCAAAAGTGACAACAAAGTGTTACTCAAACCGACAATCCCATATTTAATGGCCTGCTTTATTGTTTTTGTCTGCATATCTTGTCTGGATAATCTCTGCTACTTCGTCGGCAGATAGTTCTTTCACATTTGTTACGGTTATGATATTTGAAAGAAAGTTACCATATTGGTTACATTCGGCTATTATGTTGTCGAGTATGGTTTTGATGTCTTTTCGTACCGGAATCAGGAGTACTAGTTCGACGTATGAATCGTATATGGTGAGACGTTCTATTTCAATATCTTCAGACGGAAGATAATAAGTAAACTCACTTTCAATTGTTTGGCGTTGATATTCTTGAAACGGTTCTTCTTTTAACGCTATGATTAAAACATAGAAACGCAATTTTTCTCCTTTTCCACCCAAGCCGGTGGATATATATATTTGTTTTTCTTCCAATAATTCCGATTCAAGTGAAATGCGGCTTTCCATCAAAGCCATATAAGCCCAGTGGGCTATATCCGCTTCCGGATGTTGCGCATAATCTTCCAGAAAACGATACGCTCGGACATCGCTTGAAATAGCTAAGGAGGTAAGTATATATTTTTTATGGTCGGACGAAAGCGTCTCATTAGACAGACTATGCATATAGATGTAATATTCTTCTTCCGTCATTTTTGCATAATTTTTACGCATTTGCTCGGAATATTTAAAATATTCTATCTGTACTTCTATCGGAATACGCTGTTCCAAGACATGGAAATGCCCGTTCAATCTGCAAAAAGAATTCCGAAAACGCTCAAATACATTATTTTTTTCTTTCATAAAATCTTATTCTTTTGTTTTCATGCGAATAATAAATAACACCTTAATAAACTCTGCTTTTTCCTCTAATTACGGCTTTAGGCGTAAACTGCTTTTTACATCTTCGTTCCATGAGGAACAAAATTAATATTATTTTTCATATATCCTTGTGATACGGGATCCGTTTTGCGAATGATAGTAAAGAAATGGAAAACAGGCCTCTGGCAAAAGATGCATCTCTATCATCCGAAGTGTGCTGTTTCATCCAATATATGTTTCCATCAATTTCGCATTAGGTGAAGGAGTGAGGGTGATTTGTTTTGTGTCGGCTGGGATGAGGGCGGTTTTCCCCCCGAGTAGAAGCAATTCGTTTCCTTTGTTGTCGCTAAGGAGGGTTTTTCCTTCCATACAGATGTAGACGACGAAAGAATCCAGGGCGGAGAAATCACGTATCATTTTGGCGGTTAAATCCAGCAGGTTTGTGGTGAAATATTTGCAATTTACCAGAGGAATTACGGTGTCTTTCTGCGGTTCGTAAGGTGTACGATAGTCGGGGTGGAGTGTATAGTCTATTGCGTCTTTGGCAAGTTCGGTATGCAATTCGCGTCCGTTGCCGTTTGCATCTTTGCGATTGTAGTCGTATATGCGATAGGTTATGTTGCTGGTTTGCTGGATTTCGGCGATGAAACAACCGGCACCGATGGCATGTACGCGGCCGGCCGGGAGGAAAAATACATCCCCCGCTTTTACTTCGTAGCGTTGCAATACCTCCATAATGGTATTGTTTTCCACCCGTTTTACGTATTCGCCGGCATCTATCTGCCTGGAAAATCCGGAATAGAGACTAGCCCCTTGGGTTGCATGTATCACATACCACATTTCGGTTTTGCCAAAGGAGTTGTGGCGTTTTTTTGCCAACGCATCGTCCGGATGTACTTGAATAGAGAGTTTATCTTTGGCGTCGATAAACTTAATCAGCAGCGGAAAGGTATTTCCGAATAGCTTCACTACCCTTTCTCCTGCCAATTGTTTGCCGTAAGTGCGGATGAGTTCGTCCAGGTTTTTTCCTTCCAGAAAGCCGTTATTTACTACGGAATAATGCTTGTCCACATGCGATAGTTCCCAGCTTTCGCCTATACCGTCCTGGGCAGGAATAATGCCTTTGAAAGGGCATATATCGGCTCCCCCCCAGATAATTTTTTTTAAGATAGGTTGGAATGTAATTGGATATAACATGATTCAATGATTCACGATTCTTTTTAATACGACCGCACTGCGGGCAGGGATATACAGCTTTAGCCATTCTTTTTTTTCTTTTGCGTAGAGAGGATCCGGCAGTGTAAAATGGTGAATTGTATCATCGGTCAGTCCGAAACCGCCAAATTGCCGGGCATCCGTATTCAGTATCACTTCGTATTCTCCTTGTGGGGTGAGAAGCCCGTAATCGGTAAAAGAAAGAATCGGATTGAAATTGAATACAAACAACAGATTCTTACGCATATAGGCGAGTATTTGATCGCCGTCGTTATCCCATATTTTAAGAAGCTGCAAGCGTTGAAAATCTCTTTCACTCTTAATTAATGAAATCATCTCGCGATCAAAGTTCCCCAGGTAATGGTATTTAAGGTTTATATCGTCTACCAGGTGCCACTGACGGCGAGCATATTGGTAGGACCAATTATTGCCGTCACGCGGAAAGTCAATCCATTCGGGATGTCCGAACTCGTTGCCCATGAAATTGAGGTATCCTCCATTAATTGTTGATGCCGTTATCAATCGAATCATTTTATGCAAAGCCATTCCCCGGTCTACCTTAAAATTACGGTCGTCTTTTTGCATGTGCCAGTACATTTCGGCGTCAATCAAGCGGAAGA
The DNA here is from genome assembly GCA_031278605.1 of Tannerellaceae bacterium. Lineage (GTDB taxonomy): Bacteria > Bacteroidota > Bacteroidia > Bacteroidales > Tannerellaceae > DFXE01. The sequence goes on along the minus strand of JAITKB010000067.1, from coordinate 34,892 downwards.
TAACGGTTTTGTCTCCCACTAATGCCTGGTCGTGACTTTCGACATAGCTGATGGTTTTTTCGTCTGCCCGCCGGTTGGTTGTTTCCCACCAGACAGACGAAGGAAGCCATTCTTCATCTTTTTTCTCTTTGATGGTTTTAATCCAGTAGTCGGGTATATTCATTGCCATGCGGTAATCGAATCCGTAGCCTCCGTCTTCGGGTTTAACGGCTAATCCGGGCATACCGCTTACCTCCTCGGCAATGGTGATGGCCGAGGGATTCACTTCGTGTACGAGTTTATTGGCTAAGGTGAGATACATGATTGCATCGCCATCCTGATGTCCGTTGTAATAGTCGGCGTAATGGGTAAAATTTTCTCCCAGTCCGTGGCTGTAATACAGCATTGAGGTCACTCCGTCGAAGCGGAAACCGTCGAAGCGGTATTCCTCCAGCCAGAATTTGCAATTGGAGAGCAGGAAGTGGAGCACTTCGTTTTTCCCATAGTTGAAGCACAAGGAATCCCAGGCCGGATGTTCCCGCCGATTGCCTGTGAAGAAGTATTGATCGTAGGACCCATCGAATCTTCCCAAGCCTTCCACTTCATTTTTTACGGCATGGCTGTGTACAATATCCATAATGACGGCAACACCCAGCGCATGAGCCTCGTCAATAAGTTCCTTTAATTCTTCAGGTGTTCCAAAACGCGACGAGGCTGAGAAAAAACTACTTACATGATAGCCGAATGACCCGTAATAGGGATGTTCCTGTATGGCCATAATCTGGATGGCGTTGTAGCCGTCGTTTGCGATACGCGGCAATATCCGGGTGCGGAACTCCCGATATGTACCGACGGTTTCTTCTTCCGTACTCATTCCGATATGGCATTCATAAATGAGTAACGGGGAGGTATCGGGTATGAAATTCTTGTTTTTAAAGACATACGGCTTGGCTGGATTCCAAACCTGTGCGCAGAATATTTTGGTATGTTCATCTTGCACTACCCTGCGGCTCCAGGCGGGTATGCGTTCGCCGCTTCCTCCTTCCCATTGCATAAGCAATTTGAATAGGTCTTCGTGGTGCAGGTCGTCTTCTTCCAGTACAATTTCCCAGTTACCATCTTCCTTGCGGGACATTTCGTATCGTTCGTCCTTGCGCCAGTTATTGAATGTGCCTACCAGATAGATTGCCGTAGCATTGGGCGCCCATTCGCGAAACACCCATCCTGCGGGGAGTTTGTGCAATCCGAAGTAAAGGTATCCGGAGGCAAAGGCGCTCAGGGATTGCCTTGCCTTGTCGGTCAATTCTTTTTCCTTATGGAGGACGTATTGATACCGTCCGTTTATGGCGGTTTCGTAAGGAGCGAGCCAGGGGTCGTTCATTATTAAATGGAGTGATTCTACCATGTTGTTTGATATGTTTTTGAGTATTGCAAAGGTAGAAGAATTCCCCCCTTTTCCCTGTGTATCATGTTGTTTTTTGTCTACTTTTGCAGAAAACCGTCCGAAAAATGAGCAAAGGTGTTAAAAATCTGGTTTTTTATTTGTTGATGATTGCCCTGTTCGGTTCGTTGATCTATCGAATCGTCGGGCAGGGAGAATTTCGGCAATTCGAGGGCTCGGAAGTAGTCGGATCGCCTGCCGCTCCCGGTAACTTATCCGAAGGTTTCGAGGCTTTCCGGCAGTTGTTTTTGAAGGAAACCGGATTGCCTGTGGCGATTCTGCTCTTGCAGATTATCGCGATTCTGTTGATATGCCGGTTTTTCGGATGGTTGTTTAAAAAGATGGGACAGCCCACGGTGATGGGGGAAATTTTAGCGGGAATTGTCTTGGGGCCTTCGGTTTTGGGGTACGTTGCGCCCGGCATATCTGATTTTTTGTTCAGGGAAGAATCGCTGACGAACATCAATCTGTTAAGTCAGTTCGGTTTGATTCTTTTTATGTTTGCCATTGGGATGGGGCTTGATCTCGGCGATGTGCGCAAGAAGTTGAAGGAGACGATACTCATCAGCCATGCCGGCATCATTGTTCCTTTTTTTTTCGGGGTGCTTACCGCTTATTTTGTTTACGAGGGCTATGCTGCCCGGAGCACGCCTTTTTTGCCTTTCGCCTTGTTTATAGGCATATCTATGAGCATTACGGCTTTTCCGGTATTGGCTCGGATCATACAGGAGCGGGGGTTGACGAAATCCCATCTGGGGACGCTGGCCATTGCCAGTGCGGCCAATGATAATGTTACGGCCTGGTGCCTGCTGGCCGTGGTGATTGCCCTTGCGCAGGCAGGTTCCATGCTGAGCGCTGTTTTCAGCATTTTGTTTTCCGGTATTTATTTGTTGGTGATGTTTTTTTTCATCCGTCCCATTCTCCGGGTGGTGGGCAATGTGTATGACAACAAGGAGGTAATCGACAAGGGAATGGTGGCATTGATGTTTCTTATCCTGATTGCGTCTTCCTATTTTACGCAAATATTGGGGCTTCATGCCTTGTTCGGGGCGTTTATTGCCGGGATGATTATGCCGGAGAACATCAAATTCCGTAAGATCCTCACGGAAAAGGTGGAGGATGTTTCCCTGGCGCTTTTTTTGCCGCTTTTTTTTGTTTCAACGGGTTTGCGCACGGAGATCAGCCTGTTGAATACGCCGGAGTTGTGGCGGGTGTGCGGATTGATTATCCTGGCTGCGGTTGCGGGGAAGTTTGGCGGCGCTTTTTTCTCCGCCCGTTTTGTGGGGGAGAGTTTCAAGGATAGTCTTTATCTGGGCGCTTTGATGAATACGCGCGGATTGATGGAGTTGATTGTGCTGACCATCGGCTATGAGATGCACATTTTGCCGCCTCCTGTTTTTGTGATGCTGGTGTTGATGACTTTAGTTACGGCCTTTATGACGGCGCCTTTGATGTCGTTTATTCATTTTTGTTTCCGCAGGCACGACAAATTGCAAAGTGAAAAAATGCGTCCGGCCACCACGGATGTTTTCCGGATGCTGCTTTCCTTCGGACGGGCGGGCAACGGGCAGGTGATGCTGGACGTTGCCCATCAGATGTTTTCCGCCCAGACCAAGGAGTTGCAGATTACCGCGCTTCATCTCACCCTGGGGGACGAGGTGAATCCCTTGCATACGGATAACTTTGAGGAAGTCAGTTTCGGGCCGATCCTTTACGGCGCCCGGAAATTGGGCATTCCCCTTAGGATGCGTTATGAAATATCCAGGGATGCGGGGATGGACATTGTCCATATTGTGAATGAGGAGAAGTTTGATTTCCTGTTGGTGGGCGCCGGCATTTCCCTGAGCGACCGGCCGAGGGATGTTGCGGCCAATCGTTTCCGCACTTTTTTTTACAATCGTTACCTCCGTATCTTCAAGGCGCCGGAATCCTGGTTTTACCCTGGGTCTTTATTGAAGGACAAGACGAAGGTTTTTATTGAGAATGCTTCCTGTGCGGTGGGTATTTTTGTGAACCGTAATTTTTTGAAGGCGACCGGCGTCATTCTGATTCTTACTTCGGAGGAGGATCTTTTCCTTTTGTCCTACGCCCGGACCTTATTGAAGTCCACACAGGGCAGCCTGGCTGTGGCCACGGTGCATACAGCCTGGGAGAGCGCCTCTTTGCGGGAAGCTCTGGAGCGATTTACCGCCGACGTCGGGGAATCCGTGCTTTTGCCCGACAGGGAGTTGCGGCCGGAGGTTTTTGCCGGCTATAATTTTATGCTAATCAGTTACCGGGCCTGGAACGAGGTTTCCGAACACAGCAAGGAAGCCCTTCAGCGTATGCCTTCGACGTTGATTCTGAATAAGTGAAGCGGGGTCGCTTCGATGGAAAACAACGGAAAAAGAAAACGTTTCTTCTTCCGTAACGATCAGGTTTTATGGGCCTTATTGTCTTTTTCGATGGTTTGTAAAAACAATTGAAATGCAATGGGGCCTTTCCCGTATTTTCCGGGAAAACAATACGAAAATGATTCAAAGCGACGGCCAGCCTTGTGCGATAAGTTTTATTTCGCCTCCGTCTCTTCCGATGAGGTAGCTTCCTTGCGCAGCTTGGGTGATGTATCCGATTGGGCGGACGCCTTTCAGGGCGGAAATTTTTTCGTAGTCGGTAAGGGGGACGGTGAAGAGGAGTTCGTAGTCTTCTCCTCCGTGGAGAGCGGCGGCGGTCAGGTTCATATGAAATTGTTCGGCCATGGAAGCGGTTTGGAAGTCGATGGGGATTTGTTCTTCGTAGATGCGGCAACCGACGCGGCTTTCGCGGCAGATATGGAGCAGTTCCGAGGCCAGGCCGTCGGAGAGGTCGATCATGGAGGTGGGGAGGATGCCGGCTTTGTCGAGCAGGTCGACGATATCTTCTCTGGCTTCGGGTCGGAGTTGACGTTCCAGCAGGTATTCTTTTCCTGCGAAGTCGGGGGTGAAATCTTTTTCTCCGGCGAAGACGTTTTTTTCCCGTTCCAGCAGTTGCAAACCCATGTAGGCGGCCCCCAGATCGCCGGAGACGCAGACGATGTCGGTTTCTTTGGCTCCGTGGCGGTATACGGTTTTGTGTTTTTCCGTTTCGCCGAGGCAGGTGATGCTCAGGGTGAGTCCCGTGAGGGAGGCCGAGGTGTCTCCCCCGACGAGGTCTGCGCCGTAGTTTTCGCAGGCCAGGTAGAGGCCCTGGTAAATTTCTTCGATGTCTTCCACGCAGAAGCGCCGGGAGACGCCGAGGGCGACCGTGATTTGCCGGGGTTTCCCGTTCATGGCATAGATGTCGGAGAAACTCACGATGGCGGCCTTGTAGCCGAGGTGTTTCAGGGGCGTATAGGTAAGGTCGAAGTGGATGCCTTCGAGCAGGAGGTCGGTGGTGAGCAGGATTTGCCGGCCGGCATAGTCCAGCACGGCGGCATCGTCGCCTACGCCTTGTAGGGTGCTTGGGTTTTTCGGCACGATGTTTTCGGTGAGGCGTCGGATGAGGCCGAATTCCCCCAGGGTTGTTATTTCGGTTCCGGGCATTTTCAGTGGAAGATGTTGTTGCGTTGGAAGGTGAGGATGTGTTTGCGGATGCAGTCATCGAACGAAAGGGTTGTTTTCGTGCAGAAGTCGATGGCCACGGGCAGGTAATAGGTTAGCGGTTTCCATTCTTCGGGGAAGAAGGGGTTGTGAAGCAGGCGGGCGGCGTCTTTTTCGGTGACGAGGATGAATTTGTCCGGGGAGTTCAGGCGGTTGAAGGCGTCTTTTATTTTCCGTATGTCCTGTTTGTCGAACACGTGGTGATCGGCAAAGATCATGGGATGCACGTTGCCGAAGCGTCGTTGGGCTTCTTCTATGAAGGGTTGGGGGGAGGCGACGCCGGCCAGCAGCAGCGCTTCGTTTTCGGCGTTCAGGTAATTACCGGCCGTTGGGTTTTCGGTCGGTTGGGGGAAGACGGCCCGGGTCTCTCCGTAGACCAGGCGGGAGAAGTAGAGGGCCTGGTAGGGGAGGGGTTTCATTTCCCCGGCGATTACGCGAAAGTCGATGGGTCGCAGGTCTGCTTCGCATTTGGTTACGATGATCAGGTTGGCGCGTCGCATATTCTCTTTGGTTTCGCGAAGGCGTCCCAGGGGCAGCAGTCGGTCTTTGTAATAGAGGCGATGGTAATCGGTCAGCAGAATGGAGAAGGAGGGGAGGACGCTTCGGTGCTGAAAGGCGTCGTCCAGGAGGACGACTTCCGGTTTTTGCTCTTCGGGGAGTTCCATAAGGTGTCGGATGCCTCGACCTCGGTTGGCGTCTACGGCGATGAGGACGTCCGGGAATTTCCGTTTCATCTGATAGGGTTCATCCCCGATGGTTCGTGCCGTATCGTTGGCTCCGGCCAGGCGGAATCCTTTGGTTTGCCGTTTGTATCCGCGGCTCAGCACGGCCACGCGGTAGTGGGGTTTCAGGAGTTGGACCAGGTATTCGGTATGGGGGGTTTTCCCGGTTCCTCCGGCGGCGAGGTTGCCCACGCAGATGACCGGGATCGGATATTCTTTGGAGTGAAGGACGTCCCAGTTGTAGAGCAAATTTCGGACGCCTGTGGCCAGTCCGTAGAGGAGGGAGGGCCCCAGGCCGGCATAGTTCAGTTTAAAGTTCTTTGTCTCGGACATGGTCAGAGGGGTTGGATGTTGTAGGGCAAACGAGCCTGGGGAACGCCCTTGATTTGTTCGGCCAGGCCCAGGGCTTTGAGGTATCGGAAGGTTTCGCCCCGGAGGGGTTCGGAAAGGGCTGCGAGGATTTTTTCGCGGGACAGCTCCAGGATGCTTTGAAGGAAATCCTCGGCGGGCGTTACGTGACGGAGGCGGTAATGGGGGAGTTGCGCCAGGGCGGCGGCCTCGTCCACGGCTTGGTCCATGCCGCCGGTGGCGTCGGCCAGGCCGATTTCCACGGCTTCCCCTCCGGTCCAGAGGCGTCCTTGGGCGATGCGGTTGACGTCCTGGGGTGTTTTTCCGCGTCCGTCGGCGCAACGTTGGAGGAAGACTTCGTAGAGGTGTTCCACATGGGCCTGGACCAGGGCTTTTTCGTCGGTTCGCGGTTCGCGGGCGAGGCTTAGGAGGTCTCCGTAGGTATTGGTTTGTACGGTTTGGGTGGTTATATCGAGTTTTTTGTAGAGTTCGGCGGCATTGGGCAGGAGGCTGAATACGCCGATGGATCCCGTCAGGCTATGGGCTTCGGCCACGATGCGGTGGGCGGCGCAGGCGATGTAATAGCCTCCCGAGGCGGCCACGTTGCCCATGGAAACGACCAGGGGTTTCACTTTTTTGAGCGCATCGGCTTCTTTCCACAGCTGTTCGGCCACGAAGGCGCTGCCTCCGGGGGAGTTGATGCGGAGCACGACGGCTTTTACGCGGTCGTCCTTACGCAATTCGGCCAGGGTTTCGCCCAGCTCCTCGGTGATGCATTTCCCGTCGTAGAGGGAGGCCGTGGTGCGGTTCATGATTTCCCCTTCGGCATAAACAATGGCGATTTCCTCCGGGTGATGCGTGTTTGCCGAGGGGATTTCCCGGACGGTTTTCATGCGGTTAACGCCGGCCGTTTGCAGTGCTTCACCGGTTTGTCCGGCCCAGAGGCGGACGTAGGTTTCGGCTTCGTCCCTGTATTTGAGTTCGTCGACCAGGCCGACTTCCACGGTTTTTTCGGCTCCCGAGAGGAAGTCCCCCCGGTCGGCAAAGCGGTTCACTTCCTGGGGCGCAAGCCCCCTGCTTTGGGCGATGTTTCGGGTGATATTGCCCCAAATGATTTGCTGGAAGGAGGCGATTTGCCGGCGATTTTCTTCGCTTAGTTTATCCAGCAGATAGCTTTCCACGGCTCCTTTGTGGGTACCGGCCCGGAAGACCAGCATTTCCAGGCCGACCTTGGCCAGGACGCCTTTGTAGAAGGTGGTCTGGTTCACCATTCCGTGCAGGTCCAACATTCCCAGGGGGTTGAGGAACACCTTATCGGCTACGGAGCAGAGGTAGTAGGCGGCCTGGGTGTAGCTGTCGGCGTAGGCCACAACGAATTTTCCGTTTTCCCTGAAGTCCGTCAAATCCCTGCGCACGGCGTCTATGGCGGCCGTTCCGGCGATCAGGCTACCGGCTTCGAGGTAGATGCCCCGCACCTGGGGATGTTCCTTGGCGGCGCGAATGGCCCGGCGCACGTCCCGGAGGGAGAGGGGGGTGAGACTTTCGCCGAAACTCAGAAACCGGAGCGGGTTTTCTTCGACCGTTTCTTGCAGTTCCCCCTTGAGTGCGATTTTGAGCACGGTATTGTTATCGGGCTTGTAATCCGGTTGGTGTCCGAGGGTTGCGACAAGGACGATGAGCGCCGAAGCGCCCGCAAGGAGAATCGCAGCGAGCGCCAGGAGTCCTCCCAGCGCCGAGGCAAACATCATTTGAAAGAATTGTTTCATGCGATAGAATTTATGAGGATTTATGTGGTGCAAACTTACACAAAACGATTGAAACTTCTTCTCGGCAAACAAAGAACTTCCCCTGGCTCCTTTCCCGTAATTCCCCCTATTTTTTTATTTCTTCCCAAAAGTTCTTCGGAAGACTTTTTAAAAATTCGGAACCCTCACCGGACTTCTGCGGAGGTTCTGAAAAAATTCGGAACGCTCACCGGAGTTCTGCGGCGATTCTGAACAAATTCGGAACTCTCACCAGAGTTCTGCGGCGATTCTGAACAAATTCAGAACTCTGTCGGAAGTTCTGCGGAGGTTCTGAACAAATTCTGAACTCTCACCAAACTTCTGCGGAGTTTCTGAACAAATTCAGAACGCTCACCAGACTTCTGCGGCGATTCTGAATAAATTCAGAACTCTATCGGAAGTTCTGCGGAGGTTCTGAACAAATTCTGAATTCTGTCGAAAATTCCGACAAGATTCTGAACAAATTCAGAACTCCCGCAGAAATTTGGCGGAGAGTTTGCAAAAAATAAAAAGATTGTTTTACCTTTGCCGGGCGACCGCATCCACGGATGCGATCGTTCATAAAAGGTAGTTGACAATAAATATTTAAATAAATAGTCTATGAAAGCGATTAAATACCATCCGTCTTTTACCGGTCGGTTGCGTAATGCGGAGCATTACGATCTTTACAATGTGATAGATAAGCATCTGGAGTCCCTTGAGGAGAAACCTGCGGCGCTTCTTCCCGCATGGAACGCTTTCCGGAAGGCCTTCGCCAAGGAAGACCTGCTATACAAGGATTATCAGAGACAGGAAGATACGCGGGCCGTGCGAATAGCCTGCTTCGAACGAAAAAATGCCTATATGGCGCTCAAAAAACTGATAGAGGCCGCAACCTACAGCCATCTGCCCGGAGTGAAAACCGCCGGACGGAAACTGATGAACATCCTGAAGAACTACGACCGTTTCTATGATGTGCCCATGAACGAGGCCTCGGCCCTTGGAGTGAACCTGGCGCAGGATTTGAAACTTCCCCAATATGCCGCCGCCCTGGAGCAGCTACCGGGAGTGACCGAGGCCCTGACGTATTTCATCCGAATCAACGAATACTTTATCGAACGCTACACCCTTCGCGCCGTGAACGTAGAAGAAAAAAGAAACCTGGGCAACCTGCACCGGGCACGCCTCTCCACCGATGCGGCCTTCCAAAGTCTGGTCCTTACCGTCAATGTCCTTTATCTGACCAACGAAAGCCTCCCCACCCCGGACCCCGCACAAGGGGCGAGGCTCTCCGAACTGATCACCTTCGTCAATTCCTATCTGCGTCAGCACAAGGAGATCCTGATGCGTCGCAACCCGAAATATCATCTGTCTCCGGATGCTGAGAACCAGTTATCCGTTTCCCCCTCGACGTAGGCCAGCTGCGCGTAGAGGTCGCAAAGCAGCGCAGGCGTGACTTTTTCAAAGTCCTCCAGGCGGGTTGTCACCAGGACGCCCCCCATATCCGCAGCCCCGGGCGACACCAGCATTTGCTCCGCCCCCCGTGCGTAAAACTGCCGCGGACGATGCGCCTTGCGCGGCACAGCCACCACTTCCCAACCCCCGGAAATCCCGTAGCGACCGAAAAGATTCATGCGCGGCTCCGCATCCCCCGATGCCCTCTCCTGCAAAACCGCATACAGACGGGCAAAAAGTCCGCAAGCCCCCGCCAGGGTTTGCGCCCGAAGGATAAACGCGTTGCGCAAGGGGCTACGCATCAAACAAAGGCTCCCACAATCCGTCTCGTAAAGCAATTCCGCCGGTCTTCCAACCTCCTCCTCCAAGGGCATATAGCCGCCGGTAACAGCCTGGAAATGCAAATGATCCGGCGCCGACGCCCCGCTCTGCGGTCCGTTGTAGAAAAGCGTAAGCCCCTCCAGGCTCCGAGCCGCATGGAGGAAGTCCCCGAAACATTCGCCTATGCGCTGAGGCCGGTGCCGACGCGACGCAAGTGTAAAATGTTCCGGGAAAATGGGGTAGGGGTTGCACAACAAAAGATAATCCCCCAGGGACAAAGACTCCTGCTCCAAAGGCAGGCGATGGGAACAGAGAAAACAGGCGCGGGACGTCTCCGAACCGGCCAGAGACGACACCCTGCGTGCCGGATTGCATTGCACCTTCCATTCGGACGCCCCCACCGAGAGCGTCCGAATCCGCATCGCCTCCAGGGCCTCGCAGCCGCGACGAAGCATCGGCCAGACCCTTTTCTGGCGAGCCAACAGGGCCAGGGCCCGGGCCGTATCACTGCGGACTTGCATCGCTCGAGGGTTTATTCATGCGGATACGCGCCTCGATCTCCCAGGTTCGCAGCCTGTCTTTGTAGAAATTGTGGGCGTTGGTTTGCGTCGCCTCGATTCGGGCGTCCGAATTGTCCTCCCAACGCCGGCAGAGGTAAAGCACCTCGTACAGACGCTCCACGGCGTATTCGCGGCAAATGCGCAGAACCGTGGCGTAATCCTCCCCGTAGCTCGTATTGGGCAGCCCCAGACTTCGCAGCAAAGGCGTGAAAAAGGCCCGCGGCGCCCCCAGCCCGTTGATGCGAAGGGCGTTGTTGTGCCCGTTCTCCGGCGTCCACTCCCGGTGATCAATCACGCCCGGGGGAATGCTCTCCAACGCAAAATTGCAAAGCCGGTAAGAGCCGATCACCAGGGCGCAGGAACGGGCATGGAAGCAATCCACAATCCGCTCAAGGCAACGCTCGTGGCTGTATACGTCGTCGCTGTCCAGCTGCACGGCAAACCGTCCGCACGCCGGATGACCCACCGCCAAATTCCAGCAGCCGCCAATGCCCAGGTCCCTTGCCTCGGGCCGCAGGTGGAGGATCCGCCGATCCTTTGCGGCCAAAGACCGGACAATGTCCGTGGTTCCGTCCGTGGAATGGTTGTCTACCACCAGGACGTTGAACTCAAAGCGGGTCGCCTGCCCCGTGGCTGAGGCAATGGCCTGGGCAATCGTTGCCGCACGGTTGCGCACCGGAATGATCACCGAGGCCTCCGTCCCGAACGGATACGCCCACAAATCCACCCGCTTTCGCCGCTCCGGCAACCAGGCCCCGATCCGCCGCAAATGCTCGCTGCAGGCCCGCTCCATCTCCCTTTGCGCCTCCCGGTTCTTCGGATCCACGTAACGGAAGGCTTCCCCCTCCTCCTTTTCGGCCTCCGCCCCGAGGGTGTAAAGACATTCGTTGATATGCACCACGGGATGCCGCCGGCAAAGACGCAAGCGCAGGTCGTAAAGGCCGGCAAAACGGTAATCTTCCCTCATCTCCGCCGCCGCTTCCCGAAAGGCGCGGGTGTTGAAAAGAAGGAAATCCCCAAAGTCGAAATCGTCCCGCAAACTCCCCCTTTGGCAGTCAATCAGCGGATGCGGACACAGCTCCTCCCCCCGCTGCTCGTAATAATCGGCATAAACCATTCCGGCCGAAGTGTCGGCGGCAATGTCCGTGAAACGTTTCAGGGAAGCCTCCCCCGGAACAGGGCTACGGGGGTGAAGCCGAATCCCCAGAAAAGGAAACTCCTTCTCCCTCGGGGCCATCGCCTCGGCTATCTGCCGGATGCTCCGGCTGCTTTGCGGATCCGCTTGCGCGTAAAGCGGAAAATGGAAAATTTTCTCTTGTATCATATATATAGTATTATCGGTGATAAGTTTTATTCAAAAGGCCTTCTCAGGAACGACTGACCTGCAGGCCCTTTTTGCATAGCTGCATCTCTACGAATCGGGCGTTCGCCCGCGGCGCCGCTTCGGAAAGTTTCCGGCGGATGCGCTCGGCCGCCTCCGGATCCTTGGCCACCAGGTAAAGGTATCCGCCCCCGCCGGCCCCGGGCAGCTTATACCCCAGGGCGTAATCCCGAATCAAAGCAATCATGGCCTCAACGGCCGGAGGATTCGTGCCCGCATCGAGCGCCTGGTTTTGGCCCCAGGTCTTGCCCACGCCCAGACCGTAGGCCGTGAAATCCCCGCATTGGATGGCCTCGTACATATCCTGGGCGTGCGCCTTCATTTCGGCCAGCAATTGCAGGGTTTTCCCGTGGTTCAAAAACATGGAACGCACGATCTCCCCCAGAATCACCTTCGCCCTCCGGGTAATGCCCGTATAGTAAAGCAAATGGCAGGGACGGTAATGCGCATCGGTAAACAAATGATCCGGCAACCAGCGCACAAAGGGACTTTGAAGGCAACCCCGGTCGGTCTGCAAAAGTTTCACCCCGTGCAAAATGCCCCCGAAAGCGTCCTGCCATCCTCCCCCGGCCGAAAGCAACTGCTCCAGGACCAAGGCTCGGTTGCCCGTCTCGGTCGCGTCCCATCCCAGGCCGCAGAAGTCCGACAAAGCCCCCAGAATCGTCGCCCCCAGGATGGAACTCACCCCCAGGCCGCTCCCGGCCGGAATGGCCGAAAGCAAGGTGATCTCCATGCCTGAACCAAACGCCCTCAATTGCTCCTTCAGCGAATCGTAACGCTCCAGCGAATACTCCGGCAGAAAACCCGCCAGGGCCAAGGCCGCCTTGGGAATCGAAAACGCCCCGCCGCCACCGGCGTAATCCCGTAACTCCTCCCGCGTGGAAATCACCTCCATCGCCCCCAAATCAATGGAACGAAGGGTCACGGCATACCCTTGCGAAGGCTTGATATACACCTGCAAGGGCGGTTGTCCGTTCAGTTCGATCGCCAGATTCGCCACCCGCCCCCCGGCATAAAGGCAATAAGGCGGCGTATCGGTCCATCCCCCGGCCAGGTCGATGCGCACCGGACTGCGCGCCCAGACAATCTGATCGTGGTGCACATGCAGCCGGGGATGCACCCTTTGATGTGCCATCCGCCCCGTGATCTCCTCCTTCAAAAGGGTAAAAGCCCGTTGCTCCTCCTCCGCAAACTCCTCGCCGTCGATTTGCAGCCTTCGCGCACAAAACATGGCGTGCTGCATCTGCTTCCCCTCCCCCCCCGGCGCCGGGGCCGAAGGCGAAGGAATCCGCCAGGCGGCAAACTCCCCGGCCGCATCCTCCAGGTCGAGCTGGTAGAAAATGCTTTTCTCATGATTGGCAGCCAACAAAGGCCAACTCTCCGCCCGGAAAACATTCCGCTGCGCCGTCAACCGGCGTAAGTTCGTTTGAGCCAGCAAGGCATTGGCCGACATCTTGCGGGCCTGTCTCCACAGCTCCTTCCCCTCCTCCAATCCCGGCTCGGCAATCATCCACCGCAGGAGCAAACCCATCGCCTCCATTGTGGCGCATACCGGGAATAACAACGCATCCTGTATATCCGGCGTCTCGGGAATCTCCACCCCCCGCTCCCCGGCCCATTGCCCCAGGGGCTTCTCCATAAAAAACGTATCCCCGGCCCGGGTCGCGCCCCGAAACACATCGCTAAACCCATAAGGCCGGAGCGCCCACTCCTTTGCACCCACAGGAACAACGTCAATACAAATCCCCCCGGGAACCTCCACCTCCCAGGCGTTGGGAGGAATCCCCGTCAGGATGTGCCGGTCGGAAAGCTTCCAGCCGGAGCCGATGCAACTGTTTTCTATCCATACCTCCGAGTTCCCGGCCGTCAGGGGGACGTCTACCCGGGCATTCTGCACAAACATGGCGGGATGCGGTTTTACGGCACGCTGCATGATGGAGCGTTGGTCGTGCACCAGATTCTGCACCGCCAGGGTGGAAGAAATAAGCTCCCGCCCGCTGCCGTAATGGTAAAACTCCCCGTCGGGCAACGGCAGGATCGCCGTGGAAAGCCCGTTGACCTCCCCGTCGATCCTCCCCGGACGATTCCCCAGGGCCGTGCCGAACTCCGCATACAGATCATACGCCTTGGGCGTCACCCCGTCGGCTTCATGCGCCCGCTTCATCAGCACCCTCACCGCCCGGTCGCTCAGCAGCCAAATCCCCGCGTCCATCAGGAAAAGATGCGTACGGGCAAGCTTGGCCAGTTCGCCCAAGGAAGGCTTTTGCAACATAAAGTCGAGCGCCTCCGGCCTCTCCCGTTCGGAGAGAAACACCCCATGGCGCGAAGCCAGCAGGGAATCCGTCCACAAACCAAAGCAGGCCACATCCACCTCCGGCGCCTCCGGCAAAGGCCTCCGGCAACGGATAAACACATCGCCACTGGCAATCAACGTATGAAACGAAGCCGGCGCCCCGCCCAGTATCTCTTCATACAAAGGCAACTGCAACGACAACAAATTCTGCCCGAGGCGTTGGCCCCTGGCCCATCGAAACACCGGAACAGGCGTAAGAATTTTGCCCGACGGCGCATACGCCGGCAAACGCCGACTCAGGCCTCCGGCATGTAAAAGGATCCGCTTTTCCTTCGCCAGCCAAACCCCAATATCCTCCCTGGGGGCCTCCTCTCTCCTGCACTCGTTCAGCAACCAGGCGCTTCCACCCCCCGATCCCAAAGGCATCCCCGGAGGATCGGACGTGCAAAACCACCTCTGGCGCGACACATGTTCTATCTCGTGAAAACAAGCAACCGGACTGGGAGGGAGGGATAACAGTTTTTTCATTCGTTCTTTTTTTTAATATTTCGATACATACCATATAAGGGTGCACAAATATAGGATTTTATTCCCACCTCCTCCCCGCAGGGTCGCCGGAGAGGGAAGGGGCGCCGGAACGGTTAGGAACGGAGCGAATTTTTACCTATGTTTGTCTCTCGTCAAACCAATAAAGAATGAAACAGTATTTACAATTAATCGAACGCACCCTCTCGGAAGGCGTGACAAAAGACGACAGAACCGGGACCGGCACGCGAAGTATCTTCGGTCATCAAATGAGATTCAACCTGGAGGAAGGATTCCCTTTGCTGACAACCAAAAAATTGCATCTCAAATCCATTATCCACGAACTCCTGTGGTTCCTCCAAGGCAATACCAACGTATCCTACCTCCGGGAACACGGCGTGCGGATATGGAACGAATGGGCCGACAGCGACGGGAATCTGGGACATATCTACGGCTATCAATGGCGATCCTGGCCCGATTACAAGGGAGGCTCGATCGACCAAATCCGCCGCGTAACGGAGCAAATCCGACACACACCCGACTCCCGGCGCATGATCGTGAGCGCATGGAATGTAGGCGATCTGGAGAATATGAGCCTCCCCCCCTGTCACATCTTCTTCCAATTCTACGTAGCCCAAGGAAAGCTAAGTATGCAAATCTACCAGCGTAGCGCCGACGTCTTCCTGGGAGTACCCTTCAACATCGCATCCTACGCCCTGCTGCTGCAAATGACGGCGCAGGTAACCGGCCTGAAACCCGGCGAACTGGTGCATACCCTGGGCGACGCGCACATTTACAGCAACCACCTCCCCCAGGTGAACCTGCAACGAACCCGTGAACCAAGAACCCTGCCGGTTATGGAAATAAACCCGGACGTGAAAAGCATCTTCGACTTCACATACGAAGACTTCCACCTGCTTGGATACGACCCCCATCCACACATAAAGGGAGATGTGGCGGTATAACTTTGTTTTTTTGTTTTGTTTTTATTCACCCTTTAAATGATAAGAATATGAGTATTATTTCGATTATCACGGCCGTCGACGAAAAAAATGCAATCGGGAAAAAGCAACAATTATTGTGGAACCTGCCCTACGACATGCAGCGTTTCAAGGGAGCCACCACGGGACATGCCGTGGTGATGGGACGACGTACGTTTGAATCCCTCCCCAAAGGCGCTTTACCCAAACGCAAGAACGTAGTGCTTACCACGCTGCCACCCGAAAGTTTTGTGGACGTTTTTGTGTGCAATTCCATGCAGGACGCATTGGAATTGTGCGAAAAAGAAGACGAAATCTTCATGATTGGAGGCGCAATGGTCTACAAAAGCGCTTTGGATATAGCCGATAAGCTTTACCTCACACGCGTTCACCACGTGTTTGAGGACGCCGATATTTTTTTCCCGGAAATCAATTTCGATCAGTGGGAAGAAATTGAACGCGACGCGCATCCCGCCGATGAAAAACATGCCTATTCCTATACCTTCCATACCTACCTGAGGAAAAGGGAATGAAAAGAAAAGACCGGATCCTTACCCTCTGCCTGGCAGCTCTCTTGGCCGTCCTTTGCCACAGGGCCGAGGCCGGGGAGAGCCTTGGGGAATATTCCGTGGCAAAAACCTTCATCCGCAGGATGGAAAAGGCGCTGGCCGTGGATCGCGACAGCCTCCCGGCGCTTATCCGCGAAGCGGAAATCCTGGCCGATACGGCCACCGACGCACCCTCGGCCGCCCTGCTGCACTCCATGACGGCCGAGATGTATCAGGCTTTTTTCCGGCAAAACCGAGGGAGCATCCTGCGCCGGACGCCCCTGGAAGGATTTATTCCCGAGGACATGCGCGAATGGACGCAAAATCTCTTCACCCAAAAAATACGGGAACAACTTGCCGCTTCCCTGAAACCGGAAGATCTGCTCCGCCAAACCCCGGCCTCCATCCTGGATGATGATGTGATGGAAAGGGGGAAAGATTCGCCCGCCCTTCGCCCCACGCTCTACGATTTCCTGGCGCACCGGGCGCTGGAGATTCAACCCTCGGAGGAGATCTACCGCGAGTTGCTGACATTCCGTCGTACACAACCCAATCCGCGAGCCGCCCTGGTGGTGGAGTTGGATTACCTTCAATACCTCGGCAACCGCTCGGAAGCGGACCGGCAGACCTGCGAGGCTTCGATTGACAGCTTGCTAAAGCTACATGCCGGCAAGGATTATTCCGTAGAAGCGGCCTGCGCCAAACTGCAACTGCTGCAAAGGAAAAGGTTCTCGGCGGAATCTCCGGATTCTATCCGCACCCTCGAATACGAATTATGCCGGGAGATGACGGCGCGTTATCCGCACTACGAACGGATAGGGCTTGTGAAAAACCACTTGGCTTCCCTGGAAGAAAAAGAACTCCGGGCCATGAGCAACTATACGGTGTATCCGGGGAAAAATCTGGAGATCCGCCTGTATTATACGAATATCCGGAAGGCGACGGTGAAGGTGTACCGCGGGGACCTTATCCAAACACAGAAGCTAAAGGTGAAGGAAATCCCCCTCGTTCTTCCGTTGCGAAATTCCTATACCGCCCACGATACCCTCCTCTCCATCCCTGCGGGGAAGGTGGGAGCGTATGCCTACGAGGTGGTTGCCGACTCGTTGTGTGTCGGTAACAACTTCGGCGTTTCGCGTCTGGCCGTTGTGGTGCGTTCGGCGTCTTCTTCGCAGTCTTTCGACGTAGTTGTGACGGATTACCTGAGCGGCAAACCCCTAAGCGGAGCAAGCGTACATTGTTACGATCAGCCCGTCCCGAAGCAAGGAACGGCAGAGCGGGGAGTCGTAAAAACGGATGTTCACGGCTTGGCTTCGATTCCTGCCGACGAAAAGATCGTTTCGTGCATCGTGCGTTTTGCGGAAGACGCCATGCCGGCAAGCCTCCATGCCTTCCATGCCGGGAATACCTCCCTTTCGGCGCATCCGGAAGTCCGGGTGCATTTGTTTACCGACCGGGGCGTCTATCGCCCGGGGCAAACCGTATTTTTCAAGGGGATTGCCTATATGGAGGATAAGGAACATGCCAGGGTAAGGCCGAACCAACGCATCGAGGTACTCTTGCGGGATGTCGGCAACGAGGTGGTCGCCACCCGGTGGTTTACCACCAATTCGTTCGGTTCGTTCAGCGGCGAATTTGTTTTGCCTTCCCCAACGCTTACCGGAGTCTTTTCGCTCTCGGCTGCCAACCGCTCCGTGGACCTGCGCGTGGAGGAATACAAACGCCCAACCTTCCGGGTAGAGCTTCTGCCCGTAAGGGAGGGGATAAGCTTCGGCGACGAAGTGAGCATCCGGGGAAAGGCGCAGACCTTCTCCGGCGCCGCGCTTGTGGAAGGCCGGGTGGTTTACCGCATCCTGCGTCGGCCCTTCTTCTTCCGCACATCCCTGGGGAGCCTCCGGGAGGAACAGGTGGCCGAAGGAGAAACCACCATCGACGGCAACGGGAATTTCGCCTTTGTTTTCCGTCCGGAGAAAAGCGGGAAACAGGCGATGCTTTCTTTTCAATCCTACGAAATCATCACCCGAATCACCGACAGCAAGGGCGAGACACAGCAAGCCGGCAGCTCCTTCTCCGTGGGCGACCGAAGCTTCCTTCTCCATATTGATCTGCCCGAACGGGTGAACAAAGACACCGCCAAGGTCCGCATCACGGCCTATACCCCGAACGGGGACAGCCCGGTTGTTCACGGCTCGTATGCCCTTTTTGCCTTGGAGGATACCCCCACGGAGGGTTTCTTTTCGCAAGGGAGGAAACTGCGGGAAGGCGAATTTACTTCCGCCCGCCCGCTTCCGCCCGCTCTTTTCTTCGGACTGACTTCCGCACGGGTGCGTCTGAGGGTGTCGGCCACCGACGACAAGGGCCGACAGGTGAGCCGGGACTCAGATTTTATCCTGTATGGTTCGGACGACAAACGTCCGCCGGTGTTTTCGGACGTCTGGCTTTTACCCCACCGGGAGGAATGTGCGCCGGGCGAAGAGGTGGTTGTCCGCTTCGGCTCCTCGCACAGGAAGGTTTACCTGCTGTATGAAGTGTTTGCAGACGGAAAGACCCTGTTGCAGCGCCGGCATGTGAGGTTGAGCAACGAGAACCTCGGTTTCCGCATCCTGTTTCCCGAAAACAATACCGGGGAGCTTACGCTCTCTTTCACCTTTGTAAAGGAGGGCAAATTGCATACGCAACAAACCGCTATCGTTCGCCGGCGTCCGGACAGGAGCTTGGTTGTGAGGGCGGAAACCTTTCGCGACAAACTCCTTCCCGGAAGTCGGGAAAGCTGGAAGTTCCGCGTTTCGGACGCCCGGAATCTTCCCGTGACGGCCGAGGTGCTGGCCGGGATGTACGACGCATCCTTGGACGCGGTTTATCCTTTTGCCTGGCATTTTGCGCCGAAGTCCCGTTCGTTGCCTCCTCTCGGCGTGTTCCGGCCAGGCGAAGGCCTGCGTTTGCTTTATGATTCGGATCTGCTCCCCCCCTCCCAACGGCAAACGCCCGACTTTGCCTTCGACCGCCTGGACTGGCAGGGCGCATGGAATTCCCTTTTGCCTTTGCCGCGCAACGTTTTATACGCCACGGCTCAGCCGGCCTTGGCCGAATCCCTTTCGCCTGCTTTCGACGCTCTTTCCCTGCGCACGGATTTCCGGGAGACCGCCTTTTTCTTTCCGGCCTTGCAGACGGATGAACAGGGATATGCCGTCTTAAACTTCACCTTGCCGGAAAGCAATACAACCTGGAAACTTCAGATACTGGCGCATACGCCGGATTTGCACTACGGCCTATCCACCCACCGCCTTGTTACGCAAAAGCCGCTCATGACGCTTCCCCGCCTGCCCCGCTTCCTTACCGAGGGGGATGAGGCGCATCTTTCGGCGCAAATCATCAACCTCTCGGACCAAGAAACCCGGGGCACTGCCCGCCTGGAAATATTCAACCCGGCAACCGGGCAGGAGATGCTTCCGCTCGAGACGCGTCCCTTTTCCCTGTCGGCCGGCGGCACAACAACGGTGAGCTGGTCGGTTGCTCTGTTCGGCAAGCCCGGTATGGCGGGTGTTCGCATCCTGGCCGAATCGGACTTGGGCAGCGATGGCGAGCAGCACCTTCTCCCCGTATTGCCGGACAGGATCCTCCTTACGGAAAGCACCCCCTTCTACCTGAGCGGGGAAGAAACGGAAAAGCAAGTCCGGGTGAACCTTCCGCCGCCTTCGCCCACCCTGCTTCCGGCAGGGATGACGCTGGAGTTTACCGACAATCCGGCAGGGTATGCCCTTCACTCCTTGCCGGCGCTCTCGGAGCCGTACGGCAAGGACGTCGTTTCGCTTTTTGCCTCCTATTATGCCGGGATGCTGGCCGGCCGGATCGCCTGCGAACGGCCGCGCGAAGCGAACCTGCGGGAGCTGCTCCGCCGGCAGCACGAAACGGGAGGATGGGGATGGTTGGAAGGATTTCGCCCCAGCCGGGAGATTACCCTG
This sequence comes from Tannerellaceae bacterium, assembly GCA_031278605.1. Lineage (GTDB taxonomy): Bacteria > Bacteroidota > Bacteroidia > Bacteroidales > Tannerellaceae > DFXE01. Next base: position 15,018 of record JAITKB010000067.1, on the reverse strand, counting down.
TATCTGCTGGAAGGCATGGCGCAGCTGGCCGACCTGAAGCTTGCCTCCTACAGCCCGCAGGAGCGGGACATGCAGATCAAGGCCGTTCAATACATAGACAGGGAGTTTGGGGAGGATTACGCCCGGCAACCGAAGACCGGCCTTTCCCTCCCCAGTCCCCCCCAGGTGCATTACCTCTACGTACGTAGCGCCTACGAAGAAATCCCCCCCACCGGCCATGCCGCGGAAGCCCTCCGCTACTATACGGAACAGGTGGAGAAGCACTGGAGAAAAGCTTCTTTGAATGAAAAAGGAGAAATCGCCCTGCTGATGCACCGCAGGGGAAAGGCGAAGTTGGCCGAAGAGATCCTGGATCTGTTGCGCGAAACAGCCGTAACTTCCCCGGAAAAAGGAATGTTCTGGCCGAACAACCGGCGGGAGCAAAACTATTTCCGCTCGCCCATAGACGTGCATTGCCTGCTGATGACCGTATTCCGCACCCTTGGCGCCTCCGCCTCCGAAACGGATCGCCTGAGGCAATGGCTGCTGAACCGGAAACAAACCCGGCATTGGGGCTCGACGCCTTCCACCCTGTATGCCCTGTACAGCTTGCTGGGCAGCGAAAGCGACAGCCCAATGGAAACGAACGAAACCTCCATCCGCTGGGGTGATAAGACCTTCTCTCCCACCGTCGGGGAAACGGGCGCAGGCTATATGCTGGAAAGCGTGGAGGGCGACAGCCTGAGGCCTTCCCACCACAGCTTAGTTTTGCACAAAAAAGGAAACTCGCCGGCCTGGGGGGCGGTGTTCTATCAATATTTTGAATCCGTTGAAAAAATAAACGCTCAGCGCGGGGCCTTGAGCGTAGAGAAAAAACTCTTCCGGGAAACCCGCAACGGCCCGCAACGGCAAATCACACCCATTGACGCCGCAACGCCCCTTGCGAGGGGCGATAAACTGATCGTAAGGCTAACCCTTGGCGCCGATCGCGACATGGATTATGTCCTTCTGCAGGATTTTCGCGCGGCCTGCCTGGAAGCGGGCGTTCAATCCTCCGGCTTGCGGTTGGCCGACCGGCTTATCTGCTATCATTCCCCTGGGGATGAGTCGGAGAATTTCTACTTCGAACATCTTCCGCAAGGCCGTTACGTATTGGAGTATGCAACCTATGTTGCGCGAAGCGGACGCTATGGGGGAGGCATCGCCACCCTGCAATGCCTGTACGCTCCCGAATTCATATCGCATACGCAAGGAAGCAGCCTTTGGGTGGAAAAATAAAAATTCCTGTGTCAGAAAAATTTCCGGCTCCATTTCCATTTGGAAATTGGGCTGGAATTTTTTTTTTTACCTCCATTTCCATTTGGAAATTGGGCTGGAGAAAAATTTTTACCCCAATTCCAAAATGGAAATTGGGCTGGAGAAATTTTTTTACCCCAATTCCAAATGGGAATTGGGCTGGAGAAAAAATTTTACCCCCATTCCAAATGGGAATTGGGCTGGAAAAAAAATTCTACCTCCATTCCAAAATGGAAATTGGGCTGGAAATTTTTTTTCACCCCATTCCCAAATGGAAATTGGGCTGGAGAAAAAATTCTACCCCCATTTCCAAATGGAAATTGGGCTGGAGAAAAAATTTTACCCCAATTCCCAAATGGGAATTGGGCTGGAAAAAAAATTCTACCCCAATTCCCAAATGGAAATTGGGCTGGAGAAAAATTTCTACCCCAATTCCAAAATGGAAATTGGGCTGGAGAAAAATTTCCAGCCCCATTCCAAAATGGAAATTGGGCCCCGGAAATTTTTCCGGCCCCAATCCCGATCCATAACGATGCAGTTGCTCTGAAAATTGGAGCGCTGCTTGCCCGTACCTAGTAAATATGTATTAACTTTGTAGCACACTTGATAGAAGAAACACTTAAATTTTTTAATTATACACAAAATGAAACAGATTATTTTCTTTCTTACGGCTATCCTGTTATCAACAAACGTAGCCCTGGCGCAAACAGACGACGAAGCCGCCTCCCTCTCCGTAGGTGAAGAATCCTACGACTTCGGTAAAATAAAAGAAAACGGCGGAAAGGTTTCGCATACTTTTCTCGTAAAGAACGACGGCCGACAGCCTTTGGTTATTACACGTGTGATCGCCTCCTGCGGATGTACTACGCCCGAATGGACAAAAGAACCCATCGCCCCGGGAAAAACCGGCGAAATACTCGTTACCTACGACCCGCAAGGACGCCCGGGAGCGTTTGCCAAAACCGTATCCATATACAGTAATGGCAAAAAAGGAAGCCAGGTGATCACAATCCGTGGTGAAGTCAATTAATCTAAGGGTACTTCTCCCGGTTGTCCTGCTGCTTATCGGCAGTTTTACTTACGCACAAAAAAGCGCAACCATCACTTCGGAGATCCAAACCTACGACTTCGGCTTCATTGCCGAAGCCGAAGGTTTGGCAACGTATCGTTTCATAATCAAAAATACCGGCGCCGCCCCCCTGGTAATCCATCGCATCACCGCCTCCTGCGGATGTATGCAGCCGGAATGGCGGAAAGAACCCGTCGCCCCGGGAAGTACGGGAGAAGTGAAAGTCAGTTACAACCCCAAAGGACGCCCCGGACCTTTCTATAAAAGTATAGCCATACACAGCAACGCCGGAAACGAACGCTTTATCCTGTACATTAAAGGAACCGTGAAAAACCGCACAACGGAACAACCCGCAATAACCTATCCTTACAGCATCGGAGAATTGAAACTCCAAACAAAAACCATACAATACAACCGCATCTATCCGGGCGAATCCCCGGAAGAAATCATCCAAATAAAAAACGAAGGGAAAATGCCGCTGAAAATACACCTCCCCAAAGTGGATTATCTCACGCTAACCGTCACACCCGATACGCTGAAGGCGGAAGAAACCGGAGAAATATCCATCCTGTTCCATAGCGACAAGGTTAAAAAAATGGGACGTATACAGACGCTCCTTTCCCTAAGGATTGAACATGCGGAAAAGAAATACTGGGAAGGCCCCCTTCACGTTGCCGCAAACATAATAGACAACTTCAACCGCTTGTCGGCCGCCGGGAAAGCCAAAGCGCCCCTGGCCCAATTCTCGCTCACGTCTTTGGACTTCGGTAAATTGCCTGCCAAAAGCGGAAGCATCATCTCTTTTACAGGCTTGGGAGGCAAGGAATCGGAAAGCTTCACCATCACCAATGCCGGTCGGTCGCCCCTGCTTCTTTACAGCGTGACCTGTGATAATGAATGGATAGACGTCTCCGGCGGAAAAAAAGAATTGAAACCGGGCGCCTCCTCAACCTACAAAGTGAGCCTGCGCCCCAAAGACATCAAAGCCAAAATGGAAACTTTTATCCACATCGTATGCAACGACCCGAACGGACCGGTACGACTGATAAAAGTAACTGCCGAAAGATAAACTAAACTATGGAACATCCCGAAAACGACGAACACTACAAAGGTTTGAAGGTGAACAAAGGCGTATCCGCCGTCCCGAACGTAAATCCTTACCTGAAGAAACGACTTCCACGCAAAGAATACACCCCCTCCGAATTCGTGGAAGGAATATTGCAGGGGAACATTACCATCCTCAGCCAGGCGGTGACTTTGGTGGAAAGTTCCAAACAGGAACATCTGCAACTCGCGCAGGAAATTATCGAGAAGTGTCTGCCCCATGCCGGAAACTCCGTCCGCATAGGAATTACGGGCGTTCCCGGAGCCGGCAAAAGCACCTCCATCGACGCCTTCGGGATGTATCTTCTCGGCAAAGGACGCAAACTGGCCGTGTTGGCTATCGACCCCAGCAGCGAGCGTTCCAAAGGCAGTATACTGGGAGATAAAACCCGTATGGAAGAACTTTCGCGCGAGAAAAATGCGTTCATACGTCCTTCGCCTGCCGCAGGATCGCTGGGAGGTGTGGCGCGTAAAACCAGAGAAACAATTATCCTTTGCGAAGCGGCCGGATTCGATACGGTCTTTGTAGAAACCGTAGGAGTAGGGCAAAGCGAAACGGCAGTTCATTCGATGGTAGACTTTTTCCTGCTCATCCAACTGGCCGGAACAGGCGATGAATTGCAAGGCATCAAACGAGGTATAATGGAGATGGCCGACGGGATTATTATCAATAAAGCCGATGGAGATAACCTGGAAAAAGCCCGCCTGGCCGCCTCGCAGTTTCGTAACGCCCTCCACCTCTTCCCGCCGGCCGAGTCGGGATGGGCGCCGAAGGTGTTAACCTATTCGGGCTATTACAAACTTGGCATCCGCGAGATCTGGGATATGATCGGCGAATTTACCGCCTACACCAAGGATAGCGGATATTTCCACCACAAACGAAACGAACAATCCAAATACTGGATGTACGAAAGCATTAACGAAGCCTTACGAAACGCCTTCTACAACCACCCTGCCGTCGTTGCCGTGCGGGAAGAAACCGAACGACAGGTATTGAGCAGTGAAATCAGTTCCTTTGTAGCTGCCAAACGCATGTTGGACAGCTTTCTCGGAGAAAAAAGACCCGGATAACTTCGTCCGGCGGTTTGCCTCTGCCGGGCATCGGCCAAGGAGCCAAACTTCGGGAAAGGCAAATAATAAATAGCCTTCCTTTCTCGTTATTAGAAGCATGATAGAATATATAAAAGGAGAGATAGCAGAACTCGCTCCGGCACGTATGGTGCTGGAGTGTGCGGGAGTTGGTTACGAACTGAATATCTCGCTCCATACCTATAGCGCCTGCAACGGCGAACGACAAGGGAAATTATTCATACACGAGGTGATTCGTGAAGATGCTCACCTGCTTTATGGCTTTTCCTCGAAGGAAGAACGGGAATTGTTTCTGCAACTCATCAGCGTATCGGGCGTAGGGCCTAATACGGCACGCACCATTCTGTCGTCTTATCCGCCTTTGGAACTGGTGCGGATTATATCTTCGCAAAACGAAACGGCGCTTACCGTAGTGAAAGGTATCGGCCTCAAAACAGCGCAACGCATCCTGATAGATCTGAAGAACAAGGTAAAACTGCCGGAATCGCCTACCGTAACCCTCACAGGAGCGACTGCCATGGGCAACGCAAACGTGGTGGAAGAAGCCGTTGCCGCACTGGTCATGTTGGGATACCAGAAAAGCGCCTCGCAAAAAGTGGTTGTCTCTATCCTGAAAAGCTCGCCGGCATTGCCTGTCGAACAGGTGATCAAGAGCGCGCTGAGAATGCTTTGAATGAAAGGAAAACGTAAATATGTCCTGATACCGGCGGTGGCATTGCTTATCGCCGGATTCTTTTCTCTCTATGCCTACCGCCCGGCAGCGTTTGTGCCGGCATTGAACGAAATCCTGAAGCAGGAAGAAGATACGTTGCCCTCGCGTTTTCCCGTGTCGAAAACCATCCCGGAGGAATACCGCCGGGATGTGTTGATGCAACCGCCTGCCGATTTGCGCGACCCGGAAAACGTGAAAACATCCATAGAATACGACCTGCGCACAGGTACCTATATCATCCGCACACGCATAGGGGATACGGAAATAGGCACGCCCATGATGCTCACCCCCGAAGAATACCAGAAGTATACTATGCGGCAGTCCATGCGCTCTTACTTCCGGCAAAAGAACGAAGAGGAATTTCGCAATGCGGAGAACACGGAATTTAATATCATGGATATGCAATTCGACATCGGGCCTGCCGACAGGATATTCGGCAAAGGGGGAGTCCGGGTGCGGCCACAGGGATCGGCCGATATTAAACTCGGACTGAAGCAGAATAAAACCGAGAACCCTTCGCTGCCGGTGCGGTCGCGCAACCGTACGTTCTTCAACTTCGACCAGGATATTCAGCTTAACGTACAGGCCAGCGTGGGAACGAAGGTCAACTTCGGCATGAATTATAATACCGAAACCTCATTCGACTTTGACTCCAAACGGCTGCGGCTTGCTTACGACGGAGAAGAAGACGAAATCATTAAATCCATAGAGGCCGGTAACGTCAGCATGAATACCCACAATTCCCTGATTAACGGAGGGGCGGCGCTGATGGGTGTCAAAGCCGATTTGCAATTCGGCAAATTACGCATCAATGCGCTGCTGGCTCAACAGGAATCGCAGTCGCAAACGGTGAATTCCAGGGGTGGCGTGCAGACCAAACCCTTTGAATTACCCGTAGATCAATACGACGAGAACCGACACTTTTTCCTCGGTCATTATTTCCGCGACAATTACGACTATGCCCTCGAGCAACTGCCATATATCCGTTCGGCAGTAAGCATCAACCGTGTGGAAGTGTGGATAACCAACAAACGCAGCAACTTCGACCAGGCTCGAAATATCGTAGCCTTTGCCGACCTGGGGGAATACAACGCGATAGGCAATACCACCCAGGTTCGCCCCGAAGGTTCGCTGCATATCCCCTACAACAACGCCAATACGCTCTACCGCCGGCTTCTCGACGAACTCTCCGGGGCACGCGAAAGCAGCCGGGTCAATCAGGTGCTGGGCGGCATCCTGGAAGGGAGCCGGGATTACGAAAAGATAGAAAGCGCCCGCCTGCTTACGGAATCGGAATACAAAATCAACCGTCAGTTAGGTTATATCTCACTCAATATGCAGTTGCAAGCCGATGAGGTGCTGGCCGTGGCTTTTGATTTTCAATACAACGGAACGGCCTATCAGGTGGGGGAGTTCTCTACCGATAATACCAACGCAACCACGCAGACGCTCTATGTGAAACTGCTGAAGGGCACCTCCATGTCTCCCGAGAGGATGTTCTGGGATCTGATGATGAAAAATATCTATTCCCTGGACGCCTACTCCCTACGGAAAGATAAATTCCGCCTCGACATTCTCTACCGGAGTGATACCACGGGTACGTATATTAATTATCTGCCGGAAGGCGATGTGAAAGACCAAATCCTGCTCAAGGTAATGAGCACAGACCGGCTCGACTCGAAGAACGAGCCTTATCCCGACGGCTTTTTCGACTTTGTGGAGGGCGTCACGGTGTTGCCCGATAACGGACGGGTCATCTTCCCGGTGGTGGAACCTTTCGGTTCGCATCTGCAGAAGAAAATAGGAAATGCGGCGGTTGCCCGGAAGTACGTTTATCAGGAACTTTATGATTCCACGCTTACGATAGCCCGCCAGATTGCCGAGAAAAATAAATTTATCCTGCGGGGTGAGTACATGGCCTCGTCCGGCTCGGAGATACAACTTGCCGCCGCCAACGTAGCACGCGGATCGGTCAGGGTTACGGCCGGGGGCCAAACGCTTGCCGAGAATGTCGATTACATCGTCGACTATGCTTCGGGTATTGTTACAATCCTCAACGAGGGTATCATTGCCGGGGGTACGCCCATAAGTGTAAGCCTGGAGAACCAATCGCTTTACAGTATGCAGCGGAAAACAATGATGGGGGTGGACCTGAATTATCAGGTGAATAAAGACTTTAGCCTGGGAGGTACCCTGATGCATTTGTCAGAAATGCCGCTTACGACCAAGACCGCCTTTGGCGAAGAGTCCATCCGCAACACCCTGTGGGGGTTGAATACGTCCTATAAAACGGAGACGCAATGGCTCACCAATATGTTGGATAAACTGCCCCTGCTTACCCTTACCGCTCCCAGCCGGATTTCTTTCAATGCCGAATTTGCCCACCTCATAGCCGGGCATTACGAGAATAAGTACACCGGGCAGTATTCCTATATCGACGACTTTGAATCGACCCAGAGCGGATACGACCTGCTGAATCCTTATCCCTGGAACCTGGCTTCCGTGCCGGTGGAAACAACGGCCGAGGCTTCCTTCCCCGAAGCGACGCTGGTGAATCATCTCGACTATGGCAAAAACCGGGCGTTGCTGGCCTGGTACTATATTGACGGTATTTTTACGCGTCCCAATTCCACCTTGGCGCCGACGCATATCAAGAGGGATAAGGAGCAGCTCTCGAATCATTACGTGCGTGCCGTACGGGTGGACGAGTTGTTCCCCGATCAGGAACTTGCCTACAACGAGGGGAATGTATTGCCGGTGCTGAACCTTGCTTTCTACCCCAATACCCGGGGGCCGTATAACCTGGACGCCGACGGGATCGCCTCCGATGGAACGCTCCTCAACCCGGAAAAACGCTGGGGAGGGATGATGCGGAAGATAGACCAAAGCGACTTTGAGACCGCCAACATCGAATACATTGAGTTCTGGATGCTCGACCCTTACATCTACAAGCCCAACGCTGCCGGGGGTGACTTGTTCTTTAACCTTGGGGAAATATCGGAGGATGTATTGAAGGATGAAAAGAAATTCTTTGAGAACGGACTGCCCATTGACGGGGATACGACCAAGGTCGACTATACCGTTTGGGGCAAGGTGCCTCGTGGACAAAGTACGGTTTATGCCTTTGATAATACGGCAGGGGCGCGTCAGCTTCAGGACGTAGGTTTCAACGGGCTTTCTTCCGGGGAGGAACAGAACTTCCCCGCTTATAGCGATTATTTGCTGAAGTTGCAGGACAAACTCCAACCCGAAATCCTCGAACCTTTCCTGCGCGACCCGGCGGGCGATAATTTCCGCCATTATCGGGGGGCCGATCTCGACCGCGACGAAGTAGGGATTCTCGACCGCTATAAGTATTATAACGGGACGGAGGGCAACAGCGCCGCGGCCGAGAGCCAGAGTTACAATGCTTCCTCGCGCACCACGCCGGATGTGGAAGATTTCAACCAGGACAACACCATGAATGAAAACGAGCGTTACTTCCAGTATAAGATATCCCTTCGTCCGCAAGACCTGACCGTGGGGTCGAACTTCATTGTGGGCAAACGCTCGGCCAGGGTGAACCTGGAGAACGGAGCGACGGAAAGCGTCGACTGGTATCAGTTTAAGATACCCGTAAAGCAATACACGCAGGCCGTCGGTTCCATCCGCGACTTCAAGACCATTCGTTTCATGCGCCTGTATATGACGGGATTTCGGGATACTACCATCCTGCGTTTTGCCACTTTTGAGTTGGTGCGCGGCGAATGGCGGGCTTATACGCAGGATTTGTCGAATCCTTCCATGCTGCCTGCCGCCGGGGGGACGCTGGATGTATCGTCGGTGAATATGGAGGAGAATGCCAACCGTACCCCGGTCAATTACGTATTGCCTCCGGGAGTAACCCGCATGGTAGATCCCGGCCAGCCGCAGATTATCCAGCAGAACGAGCAGTCGCTTTCCCTGAAAATAACCAACCTGGCCTCGCAGGACGCCCGTGCCGTGTATAAGAATACCTCTTATGATTTGCGGCAGTATAAGCGAATGCAGCTTTTTGTACATGCAGAGGCGTTGATCGACGATCTCACGGGCCTTTCCAACGACGATCTCTCGGTATTCATCCGCCTGGGGTCGGACTACCGTAATAACTACTACGAATACGAGGTACCGCTTCGGCTGACGCCCCACCGGAATGATTACGGCACCTATCTTTCTTCCGATGTCGTATGGCCGGACGACAACAAGATGGACTTCCGCTTTGAGGTGCTTACCGATCTCAAGCTGAGCCGCAACCGCAACCAACAAGCGGGGCAGGGCGGCGTAGCTTTCCATACGGTATACTCCGAATACGACCCGGATCATACGAAAAATACGATCAGCGTGGTGGGGAATCCGAGCCTGTCGGAGGTGAAGATTATCATGATCGGGGTGCGGAACAACTCCACGCAGGTCAAGAGCGCCGAGGTCTGGGTGAATGAGTTGCGGCTGACCGACTTTAGCGAAAACGGCGGCTGGGCGGCCAATGGTAATCTGAATATCGCCCTCTCGGATCTGGGTTCCGTGAACCTGGGCGGGCGGATAGAGACCGTGGGGTTCGGGGGGTTGGATCAGTCCGTCAACGAGCGTCGGCTGGACGATTACAAGCAGTACAGCCTGGCGGCCAACCTGGAGCTTGGGAAACTTTTCCCTGAAAAAGCCCGGATAAGTATTCCCGTGTATTATGCTTATTCAAAGGAAATCATAGACCCGCAATACAACCCCTTGGATAAGGACATTGAACTCAAGGATGCGATAGAGGCCGTGACGACCCGTGCCGAGAAGGATTCCATCCTCCGTTTTGCGCGTGAGCGGTCTATCATGAAAAGCATCGCCTTCAACAGCATAAAGGCCGACATCCGCAGCAAGACCCCCATGCCCTATGATCCGGCCAATTTCAGCCTGGGGTATTCCTTCAGCGAAAACCGGCGCAACCATCCGGAGGTGGAGTACGAAACGACGAAGGACTATCGGGCGAATTTCGCCTACAACTATACCCCTTACCTTCCCCCTTACCGTCCCTTTGCCGGGCTTAAGGAGGACAACGGCTACACGCGTTACGCCAAGCAGTTGAGTTTGAATTATCTGCCTGCCAATATCAGCTTTCAGAGCGCCCTGATGCGCAACTATTACGAGATGCAGATGCGCAACCTCAGCGACCCTTCGGCCTCGGACAGGAGCCATCTGCTTTCTTTCAGTCAGAATTTCTACTGGGATCGTTCCTTTAACCTGGGCTGGAACTTCACCAACAACCTGCGGGCCACTTTTTCTTCCGGCACCAACGCCCGCATTGAAGAGCCGCACGTACAGGTCAACCGCACCCTCAATCCGGACAAATACCAGGTGTGGAAGGATTCCGTGGAGCAAAGCATCCTCAGCCTGGGGACGCCCATGAAGTACGACCAGCGCCTGAGTCTTTCCTATACGTTGCCTTTTCAGTTTATTCCCGTTCTCGACTGGATAAACGTTTCGGCCACCTACAATGCTTCCTATAACTGGGACCGCGGGGCTGTGGTCGATTCGGAGGTAGAGATCGGCAACACCGTCCGCAACCAGCGGCAAACGGAAATACAGGGCGCTTTCAACCTGCTGGGACTCTACAATAAGAGTAAGTTTTTGAGGGAGATCAATCAGAAGTACGGGAACACCCGTGCGACGAAGCCCGTCAAAAAGCCCGTGGAGGTGAAGGTAGAGAAAACCGTGCGTTTGAGCGCCGACAGCGCTACCGTTCTGCAACATGATATGCTGTCCAAGCGCCTTCTGGTCACGGCGCGTGACGCGAACGGCAGGGTTTACCGTGTGCGTTTCAAACCCATCGACTATGCACGCATACGCATCGACAACCGGGACACCCTTAGCCTGACGCTCACGCTGCGGTCGGCTCCTGCGGCCAAGGACCACCCTCTCTATCAGGCGGCCGAGCACGGACTGCGCTTTTTGATGATGGTGCGGCGGTTCAACCTGCAATACGCTTCCACCGACGGGATGATGATTCCCGGCTTCCGTCCCGGCGTCGGGGATCTGTTGGGACAGGGGCGCACGCCCGACGGCCTGGCTCCGGGTATTGCCTTTGCCCTGGGCGACGTGGACAGGGCCTATATCGACCGGCTTGCCGAGCGGGACTGGCTCGTTATGAGCCGCACGAATATCAACCCGGCGATTATCAGCGGGAGCCAAAGCCTCACGCTCGGCATGAATCTCGAACCTTTTACCGGGTTGAGGATCGACCTCAATGCCAACCGTGTAGACGCCCGCAACACGGAGATACAGTATATGTATAGCGGGATGCCTGAAATACGCGGGGGGAATTTTACGATGACGACCTTTGCTGCCGGGTCTTTTTTTGAGGGCATGGGCAGCCTGATGAACGGCTACGCTTCGAAGGCTTTTTCCCGTTTCCTGGATAACCGGGCGATTGTTGCCCACCGCCAGGAGCAGCGCTACCGGGGCGTCAGCTACCCCAATGCCGGCTTCCTCGCGAATACCTCCTGGGCCGGGCAACCGTATAACCCTGCCGTGGAGAACGGCGCCTGGGGCCTTAACTCCACCGATGTTCTCATTCCGGCTTTCCTTGCGGCCTATACCGGTCGGGATGCCGGGCGCATTGCCTTAAGTCCTTTTCCTGCGATCAGCGCCTTGCGGCCCAACTGGCGCCTTAGCTACGACGGGCTGACGCGCATAGCGCTTGTCAATAAGTATTTCAAGAGCCTGACGCTTAATCATCAGTATCGTTGCAGCTATACCCTGGGGGGGTTTACCTCTTACCTGAACTGGGCGGCTGCGGGCGCGGACGATCGGGGCTTTGTGCAGGATGTATCCACGGGCAACCCCACGCCGTCTTCCCCTTACAGCATCTCTTCGGTGAACCTCACCGAGGGTTTCAGCCCGCTTGTCGGCCTGGACGGGACGTTGTTGAACAACGTCACCCTTCGCCTCGAATACCGCACCACGCGCAACCTCAACCTCAATATTTCCTCCTTCCAGCTCGTGGAATCCCGTTCCGACGAAGTGGTTGTGGGCCTGGGTTATAAGCTTACGGAGTTCAACCGGGTGCTGCGTATGAAGGCGACTCAGAATTTCAGCAACGACCTCACCGTCCGCTTGGACTATTCTTACCGGAAGATGCAATCCCTTATCCGCAAATTGGAGGAGGAGCTGACCCAGGCCACCGCTGGCAACGCCTCGACAACCGTTCAGTTTTCCGCCGACTATGCCCTCAGCCGTTCCCTTTCCCTGCGTGCCTATTACGATCGGCAGATCAACCGTCCGCTTATCTCCAGCGCCGCCTACCCGACTTCCAATTCCAACTACGGGGTCAGCCTGCGGTTTACCTTCTCGCAATAGGCTTACGGAAATCTTCCTATCTTTACGCCATCGTGATTAATAACAACCTAACAGACATGCAAATGAAAAAACAAGGATTATGCCTCATTGCAATCTTCTTATTGCAGGCGATCGGTTTTTCGGCAGCCGCTGAGAACGGCAAGAAACCCGTCGGCATTGATTTCTTCAAGGAAGTAAAAATGATTTCCAACCTGAAAGCGTATCAGGGGGAGATTTACTTCATCCTCAAACAGGCCAACCTGGAGGGCAATACCTACGCCGGCGATCTCTTCCGGCTGGAGAACGGCCTTGCCCGCCGGCTCACCTCCACGCACGAGGTGAGCAATTATTTTTTGATGGACGACGGAAGCCTCCTGTTCCGTTCCGCGCGGGAGACGCGGGACAGGGAGCGCATCGGCCGGGGCGAACCCCTGTCGGTTTTTGTGCGGCTGGGCCGGGAGATCGGCGAGGCCCAGGAGGCGTTTCGTTTGCCCTATAACGTGGGCGATATGAAGTTTGTCGACGAAGATCGGTTTTTCTTTACCGCCGTCTACGACCATGGCTTTGCACAGCTTTTGGAACTTTCGGGCAACGATATGGAGGCGGCCTTGAGGGAGAAGGAGCGGAACAGCCCGTATCGGATTTTTGACGAAATACCTTTCTGGGCGAACGGCCGGGGGGATGTGAGCGGCAAACGTACGCATTTATATTTCTACGACCGTGGGGTGATTCGGGAGCTTTCCGACCCGTTTGAAACCGTGGGGGGGCTGGCCCTGAGCGACGACCGGCAAACCCTGGTCTATACCTCCGTCACCTACCGGGGAAAGGCCCCGCGCGGCAACCGCCTGATGGCCTTCAGCCTGAGCGAGGGGACCCGGCGCGAGCTGACTCCCCTCGAGGATCCGGCTTCCTATGGCAACTTCGCCTTTCTGTCGACCAACGAACTCCTTCTCACCATCCAAACCGCCTTGGATGCGATTGCCAACGCTTCCTTCTATCGTCTGAACCTGACCACCCTTGCCCTGGAGAAGCTCTACGGCGGCGATCCCTACGGCCTGGGCAACAGTGTGGGGTCGGACGTGAAAATGGGGAACGCCTCCAGCGGCATCCGCCACGATGCCGAGGGGTTCTATTACCTCACTACATGCGTGGACCATGCCCCCCTGGTATGCGTATCTTTTGGCGATTCCTCCGTATCGTTGGTCAACCGGGGCGGGGAATCCCTTCTGGAGTACCTGCCCTGGGAGGACGGTTTCCTTACCGTTGCGATGACGGGCAACGGCGCGGCGGAGATTTACCACCTTGACCGGCAGGGCGCGATGACCCGGCTTAGTAACCTCAACGGCCATTTGCAGGAGGAGTTTGCCCTTGCGACGCCCCAACCCGTTCGTTTCCGGAACGAGCTTGGGGTGGAGCTTACCGGCTATGTCCTTCCGCCGGCAGGCCGCGAGCCGGGAAAGAAATACCCGGCCATTCTGAGCATCCACGGTGGTCCCAAGACAGCCTTCGGTGTTGGCCTTTTCCACGAGATGCAATATTGGTCTTCCCAGGGGTATGCCGTTTTGTTCACCAATCCGACGGGCAGTGACGGGCGTGGCAACGCCTTTGCCGACATCCGTGGGCGTTATGGGGAGACGGACTACCGCGACTTGATGCGGTTTACAGATGTTGCGATTCGCTCGTTCGACTTCATCGACGCCGACCGTTTGGGCGTTGCCGGGGGTTCCTACGGGGGTTTTATGACGAATTGGATCATTGGCCACACCGATCGTTTCAAGGCGGCGGCCTCTCAGCGCGGCATTGCCTCCTGGATTTCTTTCAGCAACACCACCGACATCGGCTATACGTTTATCCATTCCCAGTTGGGCGGCGACGCCTGGACGCACCACGAGTCGCTTTGGTCTCAGTCTCCCCTCAAATATGCGGACAGGGTAACGACGCCAACGCTTTTCATCCACAGTGAGGAGGACTATCGTTGTTGGCTATCGGAGGGTATTCAGATGTTTTATGCTTTGCGATACTTCGACATACCTTCCCGTCTGGTTCTTTTTGAGGACGAGAACCACGAGCTTTCCCGTTCCGGCCGTCCCCTGAACCGCATCAAACGCCTGAGGGAAATAACCGAATGGATGGATACCTACCTGAAATAACCCCCTTGCCTCTTTCTGCGAAATACCGGACGAAACCTCGCCCGGTATTTTTTTTCCCCACAAACCGACAGCCAAACCTTCTCACCAACCCGCATACCCCCTTAAAATACGGAACCCAACCCCATCTTCCTGTTTTTCCCTCCCCCAAGTCCCCGCTTAAACGGCTTCTTAAGCTTTTTTTATCATCAAAATACCGGGCGAAACGTCGCCCGACACTTTATTTGCCGGAAAAGTATCGGGCGAAGCGTCGCCCGACACTATTTTTTTTTGCGAGCTACCGG
>JAITKB010000014.1 GCA_031278605.1 Tannerellaceae bacterium | reverse complement strand
ACGGCCACCATCACCGTTACGCCCTATTACAGCGGTTGCGCCGGCACGCCCACAACGTATACCTTAACCATATATCCCTGCTCAATTCCCGTGAATCCGCATCTGCGCTCGTCGGTTGTGGGGAATTAAAAGCCATCCCGACGAGAATTTAAGGAATATACCCTGCAAAGGGTATATTCCTATCGTCTCTCCCGGATATATCTTTGCATCATTAGAATAACAATTTAAAGAATGACACACATGGGAAAAATTGCAAAACAACTGACCGATCTTATCGGGAACACCCCTTTGCTGGAATTGTCGAATTACAGCAGGAACAAAGATTTGAAAGCACGTTTAATAGGTAAGCTGGAATATTTCAATCCGGCCGGCAGTGTAAAAGACCGCATCGCCTTGTCGATGATTGAAGACGCCGAAGAAAAAGGCCTGCTCAAACCCGGTACCACCCTTATCGAACCAACCAGCGGGAATACCGGCGTGGGGTTGGCCTTCGTGTCTGCCGCCAAAGGTTACAGGCTGATCCTTACAATGCCGGAAACGATGAGCCTGGAACGCAGGAACCTCCTCAAAGCCCTGGGAGCAAACTTAGTGCTCACTCCGGGCGGCGAAGGCATGAAGGGCGCTGTGGCAAAAGCCGAATCGCTGCAAAAGGAAACGCCGGATGCCATCATCCTCCAACAGTTTGAAAACCCTGCCAACCCGACGGTTCACAAACAAACCACGGCCAGGGAGGTGTGGGACGATACGGATGGAAAGGTCGATATTTTCGTAAGTGGCGTAGGCACGGGAGGTACGGTAAGCGGCGTAGGCGAGGTGCTGAAATCGCTCAACCCGAAGATAAAAATCGTGGCCGTAGAGCCGGCGGATTCACCCGTACTGTCGGGCGGCAAGCCCGGTTCGCACAAGATACAGGGAATAGGAGCCGGATTTGTGCCCAAAATATACGACGCAAGCCTTGTAGACCAAATCATCCGGGTGGCCAACGATGACGCCATCCGTACAAGCCGCGAACTGGCCCAACAGGAGGGGTTGCTGGTAGGCATCTCTTCGGGTGCGGCGGCATATGCGGCAAGCGAACTGGCCCGGTTGCCCGAAAATGAAGGAAAAATAATTGTCGCCTTGCTACCCGATACAGGAGAGAGGTATTTGTCCACTGTTCTTTATGCATTTGAAGAATATCCGCTGTAACAGCGGATATTTTTTTTGTGCCTGATAAAACGAACTTCCTCAACCATTCCCGTCGGAAATATCCGACGGGAATGGTTGGTATTTGATTTGATGTATCTGAAAAAAAAACAACAGCATACCGTCTGTTCGCCGACCGGGATGTGTTATATTTGAGGTGTTGTAAAAAACAATAAATACGACGAAGGTACTCTGAGCAACGCTCAACTATAAACAGGCCGCGAAAACACAACGTTCAAGCGGAATTTTAAGAATTACATCTAATAACCGCCATAGTAAAACAGGCTGCACCAGGATAGGAGGTAAAAAGAGTGAATAACTCGCCCGCAGCCTGCGAGAAGGACTTGCGAACCTTATAGTGACTTATTTATTATTTATCTTAAATTAATTGCATGAAGTTATGAAAGCATTTTATTTAATTCCTGTCTTGGCCCTGCTCTTCCTGGCGGGATGCACAGACAACAACAACGAGGAAGACATCGAAATCATAGAGGAAGAGATCGAAATCATATCGGATCCCTCGCAACACATCCTGGGGCAATGGCAAGAAATTGCCCGCGGAAACGAGATGTATCCCGAGGTGGAACCCAACTGGGATGAGATATTCCCCGAACTTGTCCCCGACGGGCACATCCTTGAATTTCTGGCAGACGGAACGATGTTAGGAAGAACCTATCACCGCACCGTCTGGATTGGTATCCTTCCGGAAACCATCCATTCGGATAGCTACCGGTTAGACACCGATTTTTTGTACATCAACGACGGGAAATTCCCAGATGGATACACCTACCAATACAGTTTCACCGGTGCAAACACGCTCCGGTTGGATTATGTTAATGGCGCAATAATCAAAATAATGGGTACGCCTAAATTTCATATCTACGAACGATTAACAACTCAAGAAAAATGAAACGAATATTTTTTATCTTATCCGCGCTCCTCAGCTGTGCCGTAGTCTCTGCACAAGTGTACGAGTACTACTTTTTTGAGAACCGGGATGCATTCCAGACATTTCCCCAGTTGAAACCTGTAAGCGAAAGTTTGCTTATAAAATCCATGCCTCTGTTTAATATAGACAGTCTGTTAGCCGAAGACAAGGAACTGGAAGGATTGGATGTTCCTTTCCGCTTCGGACACGCCTTTGATGTAGATTACACCTTGAACGATGGAAAATGGATGGAAGAAGACGGCAAGCGTATCTGGCGCTCCCGCTTTTATTCCAAAGGCGCTTATTCCATCAATTTTGCTTTCTCCGAGATGATCCTCGTGCCGGAGGCCGAGCTGTATATCTTCAGCACAGACGGAGCTATGGTATATGGCCCTGTCACGGAACGCCAAAACATAGAAACAGGGGAGTTCCTTACTACGCTGGTAGCTGGAGACGATGTGGTGATTCAGTTGATAGAACCTGCCGCATCGAAAGAGAAATCAAGATTGAGCATTTCGAGGGTCGTTCATGCGTATGTAAATACCTATCCTGAGTTAAATAACGAGGGTGTGAGGCTATTGACTTGTCATAACGACGTATGTAATTATCCTGCCTGGGAAGAGCAGTCGAATGGGGTTGGGGGTATTCTTTTATCAGGAGGTGCACACCATTGTTCTGGCGCCTTGCTGAACAATACAAGCCAGAATGTCAAACCTTATTTCTTGACGGCTTATCATTGTTTAGACAGCAGTGTTACCTCCTGGGCTTTCCGTTTCCAATATAAAAGCAGTACTTGCAACAAATCTGCTATTACTTATAATGGCTGCAATCAGAGGGCAGGATGGTCTAATACCGATTTCCTGTTAGTAGAATTAAATCAAAGCATAGTAAGTAATGATCTGACATTTTTAGGGTGGGATAGAAGTAGTAGCGCATCTTCCACCGGAACGACAATCCATCATCCTCAAGGAGCGCAGATGAAAATATCATTTGATAACAACTCATTATCTTCGACCGGTAATTTTTGGTCCGTAACTTATGATAGTGGTACTACCGAAGGTGGTTCATCCGGTGCTCCTTTGTTTAATACGGCTCAACGTGTAATCGGACAGTTAAGAGGAGGAGATGATGGCTGTCCTCCTAACGTCACAGATATTTACGGACGCTTAGACAAATCCTGGACAGGCGGAGGAACAAATGCCTCCCGCCTCAGCAACTGGTTAGACCCAAACGGAACGGGGGCAACGAGCCTCAATTCACTGGTACAAATCTCCGGCCCCGATCTTGTACCTTGCTCCGGAACAGTTACCTATTCCTTGCCTGCTTCTTATGCGTCTTCTACGGTAACATGGACGGTTACACCCTTACAAATCGTAAGCGGACAGGGAACAAACACCATTATCGTGCAGCGCTCCTCATCCAGCACGAGTAATAGCGCTTCAATTTCAGTTACCGTCACACCCTCGGGTAGTTCTTCCGTATTAACGAAATCGGTTGATATCGGCGTCCCGCATATCACTTCGCTCACCGGCCCCTCTTCTGCCAAGGTTGGCATTGGCGCTTCGTTTACCGCCGCACCTGTTTTCACCCAGGGCGATTACCAATGGACAGTTACCCCCAGTACAGCTACCATGACTCCCTACCGGCAAACATGCAGTATCATATTTAATGCCGTAGGGGCTTACCAAGTAGGCGTACGTTCCACCAGTTCGTGCACTACTCCGGGAAGCTATACGACTACAACCGTGAGTGTAAGCACCAACTACATCGTCTCTTCGGAAACAGGCAAACAGGTAACCGTTGCTCTGCCCAGCGGCGTGACCGCATCCACAACCCAAACCATCGCCTGGACGCTGCATAACCAGACAACCGGCGCATTGGCGGCAAGCGGACGCATCGTTGCGCAAGGTGGCGCCTTAGACTTCGACAATTTGCCTGTCGGCGTCTATGTGCTCTCGCTCGACACGGAATCCGGCGTTCCGGATACGCATAAGATCATTCTGAAATAAACCGCAGACGCTGTTTGAGAATTTATCCACCGGCCTCCTTTGAGAAAAAAACACCAAAGAAGGCCGGCTTGCTTTTTGCTTTGCCCGGCAAAGCCCAATCCGTTTTGCTAATCCTAAATGAATATCTTTGCGATATGGTAAACAATCATTCTGATACAAAACCCGGATTTTATGAAACTTCTCCCATTGCTTTATGCTGCGTTTTTATCTATGCCGTCTTATGGGCTGTATGCCTGCAATGACAGCCTTTGCCTTTCGGATACATCCCAACAACCTCCATGTAGCGCCGGGAAGTTTAATGCCCCGGCTTCCCGGTTTATTCTCCCCGCGGCGTTGATTGCCGGCGGAGCCTTGTCACAGGTTAGCCCCGTGTTCAAGCGGTTCGACCGGTACGTGAACCGTACGGCGCCCCACGGGAATATCAAGATAGATGATTATCTGCAATATGCTCCTGCCGGGGCTGTTTACGGGCTGGATCTCCTGGCCGGGATAAAGGCTAAGCATAGCCTTGGCGACCGTACGTTTGTAATGGTATCCTCCCACGTATGGATGGCCCTATCCATTCACGCCGTCAAATGGGCCACACGTGTGGAACGGCCGGACAATTCGACCCGTAATTCCTTTCCGTCCGGACATACGGCCACGGCATTTACCGGAGCACATATCCTGTTTAAGGAATACCGTGAATCTTCCCCCCTGATACATATTGCCGGCTATGCTACGGCTACGGTCACAGGCCTTTTGCGCATCGTGAATGAGAGGCATTGGCTGAGCGACGTGGTGGCAGGAGCCGGCGTGGGCATCCTGAGCGTAGAAGCAGGATACCTGCTGCTGCCGGTTTTCCGCCGGATGATGGGCCTGCAAGGAGATGCGGCCCTTGTGCCCTTTGCCGGGAAAGAGATGTATGGTTTAGCCTTTTCCTGCCGGTTTTAACCGTTTTGTAACTTTTTCGTAACACCCCTGTTACAATTCTCCCTTATCCTTGCATACATTATTAATAGAAAATGTATGAAGAATGTAGTTGTATTTGCGCTTTTCCCGGCGATTGCTCTTTCCTGCGGAAACGACAGCGTGAAAATATCGGGAGCGGGCGCTACCTTTCCGGCGCCTTTCTATAACATTGTGTGCAGGGAATACGCCAAAATAAGCGGAAACGATGTTTCCTACGGAGGCATCGGCAGCGGAGGAGGCATCCGCAGCCTGGCGGATAGAACCGTGGATTTCGGAGGCACGGATATCTTCCTCTCCGATGCGGAGTTGGAGGAAATGGGCGCCGATGTGCTCCATATCCCTAGTGCGCTCGGCGCCGTGGCGCTGGCCTATAACCTGAAAGAAGTAAGCGGATTAAAACTCACGGCGGCGCTTATCTCCGCCATATACAGAGGAGAAATCAGGCATTGGGAAGATCCCCGGATACAGGCCGTTAATCCCGGAATACGTTTCCCCAACAAGGGGATTACGCCGGTGTACCGTTCGGACGGCAGCGGGACAACGGCGGTTTTCTCCGAATATATGTCGAAAACCGACACCGCCTGGAGAGAGGCGATAGGACAAGGCAAATCCCTCTCGTTTCAAACAGGCATAGCCGCCAAGGGAAACCCCGGAGTGGCCGGTATTATTGCCGAAACCGAAGGAGCGATCGGATACATCGGGGCCGAATATGCCCTGGCGCTGAATATCCCTTCGGCGTTGCTGCAAAACCGTTCGGGACATTTTGTGAAAGCCGACAGCAAAAGCATTCCGGCCTCGGCAGAGACCCATATCCCGCCCGATACGCGCGTGAGCATCACCGACCCGGACAACCCCGAGGCCTATCCCATCAGTACCTTCACCTGGATTATCGTTTATAAAGAACAGGATTACAAACAGCGGGCGAAGAAAAACGCACAGGCTCTGGCAGACCTGCTCACCTATATCATCAGCGAGGAAGGACAAACCCTCGCGACCAAGACCTATTATGCCCCCTTGCCGGAGTCTGCCCGCGAAGCGGCCTCCGCCGTCATCCGCTCCATCACCTTTGATGGAAAAGAGTTGCATCAGGAATGAAAGACAGGCTGTTCAGAACGACTTTATTCCTTTCGTCCTGTTTGATTATCCTACTGACGGCAAGCATTGTTTATGGGCTGATAACTCAAAGTCTGGATGCGTTTACACACTTCGGCTTTTTCCGCTTCATCAGTTCCTCGGCCTGGGATTCCCGCAGCGAGGAATATGGCGCTTTCCCTTTTATTGCAGGCACGGTGCTCACGGCGGTTTTGTCGTTGTTGTTCTGTATTCCTTTTTCGTTTTCGGTATCGCTGTTTAACGGCGAGTATTTCCGCAACAGGAAAGTGTCGACGTTTGTCGGCTCGATTGTTGATCTGCTGGCCGGCGTACCGTCTATTGTTTTCGGCCTGTGGGGATTTTACACGCTACGCCCCGTTCTGGTAAATATGGGGGTCAACGAGCAAGGCTTTGGCGTATTGCTGGCTTCCTTGGTATTGGGCATCATGATTATCCCGTATGCCTCTTCGCTCAGCGCCGAGTTCATCGCCATGGTGCCCAACGAACTGAAAGAAGGCGCTTATAGCCTGGGCGCTACCCGTCTGGAAGTGATCCGCCAAATAAGCCTTCCGGTGGCGGGGTCGGGCATATTTGCCTCCTATGTACTTGCATTCGGCAGGGCTTTGGGGGAAACAATGGCGGTTACCATGCTGATAGGGAACACCAACAACGTTCCCCGCAACCTGGCAGATACCGGAAATACCATGGCGAGTATCATCGCCAACCAATTCGGCGAATCCGGAGGCTTAAAGCTCAGTTCTCTGATGGCTATCGGCCTTTTGCTGTTTCTCATCACGGCTACGATTAATTTCATTGCCAAATACATCATGAAAATTGTAAACCAATGAAAAAAAGAAGCATTTTTTCCAGCAGCAGATACCGCTTGGCAAAGAGCCGGATATTTTTCTACGGGGTCTGCACTTTTTCGTTCATCACCTTGGCGCCATTGTTTCTGATCCTGTGGGAACTGCTTAAAAAAGGTTACCCGCAGTTTCATCCGGGTTTGTTTCTCCGGGTTGCCCCCACGTCCATGGAGGCAATGTTGGCGCGTATCAGCGGCGACGCCCTGCCGGGAGGAATTCTCAACGGGCTGACGGGTACGTTGCTGATATTGCTCGTTGCCATCCTTCTGGCCATCCCCGCAGGGATATGGGTGGGCATCTACCTGGCCGAAAAACAAAGCCAACCACAGGCCAGGCTGGTTCGCAGCCTGAGCGATCTCCTGCAGGGGATACCCTCCATCGTGACCGGCGTGATTGTATACATCTGGGTGGTAAAGCCCATGTCGGGCTATTCGGCGCTTGCCGGGAGCGTGTCTCTGGCCATTATGATGCTCCCGATGGTGATCCGTTCTACGGAGGAAAGCCTAAAGATGCTACCCGTGTCGTTGAAAGAAGCCGGATTGTCCCTGGGAGGGTCGTACACCTCGGTCATGTTGCGCATCCTGCTCCCTTCGGCCTTTAGCGGCGTGTTTACGGGTTCCCTCCTGGCCGTTTCGCGGGTGATGGGAGAAACGGCGCCCCTTTTGGTTACCGCCTTGGGAGCGGCAACGGTGAGTTGGGACATCACCCACCCAAGCAGTTCCGTATCCTTGCTTATCTGGGAGTTTTACAACGACCCGAACCTGGCCCCTCTGGTATGGTCGTCGTCTCTGCTGTTGTTGCTGATTATTTTAGGGATCAATCTCTTTGCCAAAAGCATCGCCGGGAAATGGAAAATTCAGTAAACACCCATTACCTGCTGGAGCTGAAAGAGGTTTCGGTTTCTTATTCGCCCGGCAAATATGCGGTAGAGAGGGTGAGCGCCGGTATTTACCCGCATACGGTGACGGCCATCATGGGTCCGTCGGGCTGTGGCAAGAGTACGCTTCTGCGTGCCATCAACCGTTTGCATGAGCTTTACCGCGACATTACCATCAGGGGCGAGATCCTCCTAAAGGGTCAGGATATTTTCAGCATGAATCCGATGAAGGTACGCCGTCTGGCGGGGATGGTTTTCCAGCGTCCCAATCCTTTTCCTACCATGAGCATCTACGGCAACGTCCTGGCCGGATATAAACTGAACAACCTCCCCCTGACGCAGGCGGATAAAGACGAAATCGTGGAACGCAGTCTGCGAAGCGTCAACCTGTGGGAGGAGGTGAAGGATTCGCTCAACAAGCGGGGCACGTTCCTCTCCGGAGGGCAACAGCAACGCCTTTGCATCGCCCGCACGCTGGCCCTGAAACCGGAACTTCTCCTGATGGACGAACCCACCTCGGCGCTTGATCCCATTTCTACCGGGCGGATAGAAGAGCTGATATTGGAACTGAAGGAACAATACACGATTGTTATCGTGACGCACAACATGTCGCAGGCGGCGCGTATATCCGATAATTCCATGTTTATGTACCTGGGCGAGTTGGTAGAGATGGGCACCACCAAGCAGATGTTTACCAAACCGGCGGACAAACGCACCGAGGATTACCTCACAGGCGCCTTCGGATAATTCATTCTTCATGTACAATTTATAAAATTCACACCCGGTCATGAATATTAAGACACGACAATTGGATTTACTCCTCAACGATTTTGAGTTGCTGGCCAAAACAACGCTGATGCAACTGCAAATCACCCACAGGCTGCTGCACGACAACTCCATCGAGTTGCTGTATGAAGAAGCCGAATCGAATGAAATCATCCTCGACCGTTTGGAGATCAAGGTGAGGGAAGAAGCGGTATTTACGATCTTCCAGTTCAACCCCAAAGCCGCTGACCTGCGGAAAATCATCACCTACCAGGACGTAACGACCAATCTGGAACGCATCGGCGACATGCTCTTGAATGTGATCCGCTTTCTGAGGGTTACCGATTTTTCCTGTCCCGGCTTTGAGGAACTGAAAAAGGAAATAGGGCAGATGATCGAACGGGTCGGCGAGATGTTGCGCAACGCCATCTTTTCCTTTTCGAGCGAAAAAAGCGACATTGCCTACCTGGTGATCGAGGAGGACGACCGGATAGATGAGTTATTCCACCAAATCGGCCTATATTTACAGGAAGAATTTCAAGACAGGAAACTGAATAAGTCCGAAATCAGGAATATGATACACACCAATGCCATTTCGCATAACCTGGAACGTATCGGCGACAGCGCCACCAATATTGCCGAAGCGGCAATTTACCTGATCGAGGGTAAAGACATCCGGCATGGAAATAAAGAATGAAAGCATACGCATCCTGGTGGTCGACGACGAGGCGGATATTCGCGAAATCCTCCAGTTCAACCTTGAGAACGAAGGTTATCATGTGGATACGGCGGCCTCGGCCGAAGAAGCCCTTCGGATTCTTTCGCCCAGGCACCGTCTGCTCCTGCTGGACGTCATGATGGGAGGAATATCGGGATTCAAAATGGCCGACCGGCTCCGCAAAGAGGGGAATCAAATCCCCATTATCTTTCTGACGGCACGCAATACGGAGAACGATCTGCTTACCGGGTTCACCCTGGGGGGCGATGATTATATCTCCAAACCCTTCTCCATAAGGGAAGTGGCGGCACGCATCAAAAGCGTGGTCAAACGCCTTGACGCCCCCCCCAGAGAAGCCTCGCATTTGCTGCAGGTGAACGACCTGGTAATCGACACACGCACCAAAACACTCTCCATAAACGGAACAAGGGTTGAACTGACCAAAACGGAATACAACATCCTATTGCTTCTGATGGAAAACGAAGGGGAAATATTCTCCCGCAGCGAAATCCTCGACAAGGCCTGGGGAAACGACGGGATTGTGCTGGAAAGGACGGTGGATGTGCATATCACCCGTTTGAGGAAAAAGATAGGAGCCTATGCCGACTGTATTATCAACCGTACCGGCTATGGCTATATGTTCAGTTCCACTTACTGTAAAACCGTATAGATGAAACTTCGGATAAAAACGACTTACCGGCAGCGTCTTTTTGGGTATTTCCTGTGCATCTTCCTGCTTTTTGCCGCGGGGGTTATTCTGATTGAAAGAAGGCAGGAGAGCCTGTTCCGCCGGGCCGATCTGGAGGCCCGGCTCGACGGATATACCGAAATCATTCACGAGTTTATCCTGCAGAACCGTCTTGAAAGAGACAGCATCGGGGCGGTAAGCGCCCTCAGCCTCCTGATGCCGGAATCGGTACGCATTTCCATTATTGACGAACAGGGGGAGGTCCTGTTCGATAACGAAGTGCCTCATCCCGAACACCTGGAGAACCACCTCGACCGGCCGGAGATCCTGAACGCCCGCTACTCCTCCTATGGCTCAAACCTCCGCACCTCTGTTTCCACGCACCAGGAATACCTGTATTATGCCCGCTTCGCCAAGCCGTATTATGTGCGCGTTGCCTTGCCCTATACGATGCGGACACGCAATATGCTGAAGCCCGATAATTTGTTTGCTTATATGATTATCGCCTTGTTTTTCGTAGCCATCGTGTTCATTAATTATGCGGCCGAGCGTTTCAGCCAATCCATCCTGCAACTGAAACGGTTTTCGTCCGGCATACAAAAGGGGCAGAAGATCCCGGAATCCATCCGTTTCCGCGACGATGAACTGGGAGAGATCGGCAATGAACTGATTCATATCTTCAAACAAATGGAGAACAGTAAAAAGCATATCGAAATAGAACGGGAGAAACTGATCCGCCATTTCCGCTTCTCCGGCGAAGGGCTTTGCATCTTCGGCCCGGAGATGAAAAAAATATACGCCAATACCAATTTTATTCAATACATCAACCTGATGACCGACCGGCCGACCTTCGACGCCGAGGATATTCTAAAGGCGCCGGTATTCAAACCCGTTGCGGACTTTATTCGCAACAGGGGGGGGGAAGGCGCCGGCCACACGGTTACCTCAATCCATAAAAACGGGAAAACCTTTTCCGTACAATCCATCGTATTTGAAGACAAAAGCTTCGAAATTATCATCAAAGACATCAGCAAAGCGGAGAAAACCCGCCTTTTGAAACAGGAAATGACCAGCAACATCGCCCACGAACTGCGTACGCCCGTCACCAGCCTGCGAGGATATCTGGAAACGCTGAACAGCCGAGGCTTGGACGAAAACAAACAAAAGCAGTTCATCGAAAGGGCTTTTTTGCAAACCCTCCGTTTGTCGAACCTGATAGACGATGTGAGCATTATCAGCAAAATAGAAGAAGCCCCTTCGCAGTTCGTCATCGAGAAGCTAAACCTGGCCCTGGTGGTTCATGACGTACGGATTGATCTGAGCGACAAACTCGCGGCCCGCCACATCCGCTTTGTCTCATCCCTGGGGGATAACCTGACGGTCATGGGCAACTACACGCTTCTCTATTCCATCTTCCGCAACCTGACCGACAACTCCATCAGCTATGCCGGACAACACATTGAAATACACATCAGCCGCTACGCCGAAGACGAGCATTATTTCTACTTTTCTTATTACGATACCGGCATTGGGGTGAAGGAAGAGCACCTTGGGCGTCTTTTTGAGCGTTTCTATCGCATCAACCAGGGGCGAACCCGCGATACGGGAGGATCCGGCCTGGGCTTGTCCATTGTCAAGAACGCCATCCTTTTCCACAAGGGAGATATACAGGTGAAAAACCGCATCAACGGCGGACTGGAATTTCTTTTCACCCTGAAGAAATAAACAAAACCGGCACGAGGCACATCCCTGTCCCAGTCCGGCTGAATTTTCTGTGCACTCCGGCTGAATTTCCTGTGCACTCCGGCAAAATTTTCTGTGCACTCCGGCAAAATTTTCTGTGCACTCCGGCAAAATTTTCTGTGCACTCCGGCAAAACTTCCTGTGCACTCCGGCTTCAGCCCCTGTGGGGTGAAATTGCAGATGGCTTATTATCAGCGTATTAGTAATTACCCCTTAAAAGACTTGCTCCACCGCCCGGAACGGCATTCGGCGGAGTGGATCTTTATGATAAGCGATATGGAATTTTCATGTACATTTGCGACACAATTCATTTTTTTTATTTAATAGATATTTTCGGAATAATGAGTGCACAAATTCCTTTTTTAATATTCTCGGGAACCCAATCCCGTTATCTGGCAGAAAAAATATGTACAAGCCTTCGCTGTCCGTTGGGACAAATGAATATCCAACATTATGCCGACGGCGAATTTTCTGTTTCTTACGAAGAGTCGATCCGCGGACGCGATGTATTTCTGGTACAATCCACTTTTCCCAACTCGGACAACCTCATGGAACTCTTGCTGATGATCGACGCCGCCAAACGCGCTTCGGCACATTCCGTGATTGCCGTCATTCCTTACTTCGGCTGGGCGCGACAGGACCGGAAGGATAAACCCCGCGTTTCCATCGCCGCAAAACTCATAGCCGACATGCTGGGTACGGCAGGAATAGACCGCTTGATCACCATGGATTTGCATGCCGACCAGATACAAGGCTTCTTCAATGTGCCGGTAGATCACCTGTATGCCTCCACCGTTTTTCTGGAACACATCAAACAAACATTCCCAACAGATAACCTAATCATAGCCACCCCCGATGTAGGCGGCACCAAACGCGCCAACAGTTATTCCAAATACTTGGGCGTCCCGATGGTCATCTGCCATAAAACCCGCCTGCTGGCCAACGAAGTGGCCGAGATGCGCATCATCGGCGACGTCAACGGACGCGACGTATTGCTGGTAGACGATATCGTAGATACGGCCGGGACAATAACCAAAGCCGGCAACCTCATGATGGAAAAAGGCGCCCGATCGGTCTGTGCCATTGCCAGCCATGCCGTCATGTCCGACCCCGCTTCCGAATGCGTGGACCGGTCTTCGCTCACCGAAATAATATTTACAGACTCGATCCCCTACTCCAAAAAATGCCGTAAGGTCCGGATTCTTTCCATTGCCGACATGTTCGCCGAAGCCATTCGTCGCGTCTGCAATGACGAGTCAATCAGTTCGCTTTATGTAATCAAGTAAGTTTTC
The DNA here is from genome assembly GCA_031278605.1 of Tannerellaceae bacterium. Classification (GTDB taxonomy): domain Bacteria; phylum Bacteroidota; class Bacteroidia; order Bacteroidales; family Tannerellaceae; genus DFXE01. The sequence continues at coordinate 5,005 of JAITKB010000014.1, read as the reverse complement.
CCCTTAGCCGGTCGGCTATATCCAAATGACGCTGAGCCTGCAGCCTGTTGCCCAGATAATAGTACGCTTCGGCTATGTATTCGTGTGCGGCTGCATGATCGGTTTTAATGGCAAGGGCTTTGTCCAGGTCGGCAACAGCTTCTTCGTAATGCCTGAGGCGCAGCATGGTTTTCCCCCTGTTGTAACGGGCTTTGAAAGAAAGGGGACTTAGCCTGACCGCTTCGTTCAGACAGGTTTGCGCGGCGTGAATATCTCCCATATCCAGCAAGGTGACGCCCTTCCTTACCCAGGCGTCTACGTAAGCAGGGTTTAGCTTCAGGGCTTTGTTGAAGTTGCGAAGAGCGGCGTCAGGGTCCTTTGCTTCGGTGATACATTCGTTGCCCATCAGGTAATACTCGCGGGCATATTCGTTTTGCATTTCTTGCCGGCTGTACGCTTCCTTCTGCAAACGTTTGATCTCTTCCCCCTGCGTATGGATAAGATTCAACTTCATGCACAGGAATCGCCTGACAACCGGTTTCGTCAGTTCGTTTCGTTTGCCCAGGGCCGCAGAAAACGCCTCAACAGCGCCTTGAATATCCCCTTTGTCGAACAAATGAAGCGCCTGAGCGTATAGCAAATCCGCCTCGCTCTCGCAAATAGCCGCCTCAATCCGCTTCTTGTCGTTGAACATCCGGCTGAATTCCACAATCTCTTTCCGTATAAAAATATCCCGCTCCGTAATTTTCCATTTCAACACCAACCCCTCCATGGATGTGCACCGGCTGAGCGCCACGTAGGTTTGTCCGCCGGCAAAGGCGCCTCCGGTCAAATCAATTACGACCCGGCTAAAGGTCAGCCCCTGGCTTTTGTGTATGGTAATCGCCCAGGCCAAACGAAGGGGGAGTTGGCGGAAGGTGCCGATAATCTGTTCTTCTATCCTCTTTTCCTTTTCGTTGTACGTATACTTGTAATTATGCCATTCCGTTTCTTCCACAAGGTGTTCTTTTCCATTTTCCAGCAAGGCATACACATGTCCTGCCGCATCGATCTTGGATATCCTGCCGATCGTACCGTTTACCCAACGACGCTCAAGGTCGTTGTCTATGAAAATAATCTGGGCTTGTTCCTTGATGGAAAGTTTTAATTGCGTAGGCAAGGAAGATTCGGGAAATTCCCCTCTGACCGTTCCCCGGCAAAGAATTTCCTCCCCGGGCAATTCCCCCAGTTTCCTTTCATTGATGTAGTCCGCATGATCGCGGCGGGTAGCCAACGTAACATACATATCTTCATTCTTCGGCGTAAAATCGGCAATGCACCGGGTATTCAACACATCCAACTCTTCCCTGCAGGCCGTATTGTTTCGTATTTTGTCCAACACACGGATAAATATAGGGTCGGACTGACGATACGTTTTTTGCAATTCAATCGATACCAGATTGATCTCTTTGAACACATGCGCCGAAAAGAAAAACGGATTGCTGTAAAAATGATTTAATATCTCCTTCTGGTCACTGGGCACAACCGGTTCCAACTGATAGACGTCACCTACAAGCAAGAGTTGTTTCCCGCCGAAAGGTGAACGCATATTCTGGGAGTATACACGCAGGATGCGGTCGATACAATCTATGATATCCGCCCTCACCATGGATATTTCATCAATGACAATCAATTCTATTTCGGAAATAAGTTTTCGTTTGGATTTATTGTATTTCAGGAAGTCGAATATCTTCCCGTCTTTTATACTCAGGTCGGGATCGTCCGGAAGTAAAGGCCGGAAGGGGAGTTTAAAAAAAGAATGTAACGTAACGCCTTTCGCATTAATAGCCGCAATACCGGTAGGGGCTAATACCACAAATTTTTTTCGGATATGTTTGCAAATATATTTCAAAAAGGTAGACTTGCCTGTTCCGGCTTTTCCCGTAAGGAAAACAGACTGGCGGGTACAAGTAATCAGTTGCAGGGCATCCTGAAATTCTTTGTTATTCGTATCGGGTTGAAATTCCAATGAGAATTATTTGTTACGGGTATATAACCAGGCATCTTTATATTGTGTGTTTTGTCTGATCTTTGCAAGATAAATTTCTGCTTTGCTTTTATCGGTGAATTTATTCGCATAAATACGTACCTTATCGTCTTTTACCAACTTATTCGCATATTTCAGGGTTGTACGGTCAACCTTGGCAATGAGTTCATCTGCCTGTTCCCGGGTTTTTACACTGCCGATTATCACGTAATACATAGGGAATTTTTCTTCTTTTTCAACCTTGGGCTTAGCCGCCGGTGAAGAGGAAGACGGGCTTGTCGTTGTTTTAACGTTTCCGACCGTTGTGCCCGTAGTAGTCGCGGGAAGAAGCGTGAGTGTTTTGGGTTTTGCCCTGTTTGTTGTTTTGGCTATTTCAGACGGTATAAAACTGGCGGTATACGACGAAAGGTTTACTTCTTTTACAGGAGTAGAAATCATCAGGAATAAAGCAACGGCAGCGGCCGAGGCGGCAATCCCGCGTATAATGGAGATATAGTAAGTGTTCTTTTTCCCGCCGGGAAGCACAAAGCGAGCCTGTTCGCGTTGTAAAAGTTCCCATTCCTTCAACTGAAAAGGCGACAGTCCGTAAGCGCTTACGCTGAAAAAAGCGGAATCGCCGGGCTGGAAAACAATATTCCCTTCTTCGCCTTTGCGTAAGGTCCCTACATTTCCCAACGAAACTTTCAATTCTTTAAACAGAAGGGCTTTTATATCTTCTACATCTTCCTTTACCATGCGAAGGGCTTGCGGGAAACTCACGCTGTACGCATTCATATATTCTCCCGGCAACAAACCATCCGTATGCTTCAAACTGGGATTAAACACGATTTCCTTATGCATCGGATAGAAAAGATGTTCCCCCGCAACATACGAAGCGGGGACGGCTTGCAAAACGAACCCACCCAGTTGAGGTATGACTACGCAGTCATGTAGTCGTAACAAATGTTCAAGATGTGAAACAATTCTTAGCATGGCGGCAAATATATATGCTCCGTATGAAAAAAACAAATTTTTTGCAACAAAAATCAGGGATAAACACCAGGAAATCTCTAAAAAATCTAAACTTATAGCTTAGGCTAGTCTTTATTTGTATAAAAATTAACGTAAAAGAGCATCAATTACCCCGACTCCCTAAAGGGGCAGGATAACTGATTCGGGTATGGTACATGATTTTCAGTTTATCTGTGAATATATTTTTGATATTTTCCACATCGTGAAAAGTCAGAGGTGTATCTTTGAATAAACCTTCAGCCAGCTGGCTGTCGATAATTCTGTCAACCAACCCTTTGATGGCTTCTTCCGAATGGCTTTTCAAACTCCGGGAGGCAGCTTCTACCGAGTCGGCCATCATCAGGACGGCTGTCTCCTTGCTGAAAGGGTTCGGACCTGGATAAGTGAACAATTCTTCATCCACCTCCTTGTCCGGATATTTGTTTTGGAACATGGTGTAAAAATATTTTGTCTTTCCTCGTCCGTGGTGGGTACGGATAAAGTCGATGATGGCTTCGGGCAAAGCCTCCTTTTCAGCTATTTTTATACCTTCGGTAACGTGACCGATGATGATTTGCGCACTCTGTTCAAAGGTTACTTGATCGTGCGGATTCACATTCGTTTGATTTTCCGTAAAGAATGCAGGATTGGTTACTTTCCCGATATCGTGATACAAGGCTCCTGTTCTTACCAGGGAGGCGTTGCCCCCTATTTTTTCCACGGCATCCGAAGCGAGGATGGAAACTTGCATCGAATGTTGAAAGGTTCCCGGAGCCTCTTCCGAGAGTTTTCTCAGGAGCGGTTTGTTTATATTCGACAGTTCGATAAGTGTGATGCTGGATACGTATCCGAAGGTCCTTTCCAACATATATACCAGGATGTAGGTAAACATCAGGAGGATAAAATTGATGCTGAAGTAAAGCAGCATCAACCAGTTCAGTTTGCTCAGATCGGCTTCCATGTACATGGCTAAACTCAGGTAACATAAAGCGTACGAGAGGTAGATGAAAAAGGCGCAGCGAATCAGTTGCGAGCGCTCCGACAGGTCTTTCAAACTAAAAGTAACGACCATGCCGGTGATGGTTTGCAAAACCAGAAATTCGTGCGGATAAGGAACCATCAGCGAGCAGAGTAATACAACAATCAGGTGCGTGAAAAGCGCCGTGCGCGAATCAAAGAACGTGCGCACTACGATGGGTATCATGGCGTAAGGCAGTATGTAGACGTTAAACAGATGATGGCGTACGCATAATTCCGTAAGGATACACCCTCCCAGAATGCAAAGCAGCAAGAAAAGCGTGTTCCTGCGGCTATACAAGATGGGGGAACGAAAGGAATGGAGATATAGCCAAAAACACAAGATAATGCCGAACACCAGCAGGGTCTGGGCGCCGGCAATGAGCGTCATCTGACGGCTTCCGATGGCTTTGGATTCGTGCACGATTTTCAAGGAACGCAGTGCGTTGTAGGTTTGATTGTCGATAATTTCGCCACGGTCTACAATCCGTTCACCGGCTTGTATCATGCCGTTGGCTATGGGTACGCTTTGAAGCAGGTCTTCTTTTACCTTGTTTGATGTTTCCTGGTCGTAAAAAATATTTTCGGTCAGGTAATTGTCTATGTTGCAAACGCGCAGGCTGTCGGTATTCAGGTTTGCGGGAGTATTGTTTATGATAAATTCGTATGCGGTACGTACGGTAAAGAAGTCGTTTGCGAGTTTGGTTTGTGCGATGTTGTTTTCCAACAATTTGATTCGTGTCCGGTTTTCTTTGCGCAAGGCTTCGAGGTCGTCGTGCTTCAGGATCCCGTTTCGATATAACCGGGTCAGGCTATTTTCTATGTAATGCAGATAAGGAGGTGAAAGGGCAATACTGCCGCTATGGAACGTCGCCTTTAGTCTTTCCGTTTCGTTTGTTCCGATGGAGGTGTTTTTCCGGTAATAAGGCTCAAACGTGTTCAGTACACTGTCTCTTTCGGTTTTTATTTCTTCGTCCGTTTTATAGATGGGGA
>JAITKB010000135.1 GCA_031278605.1 Tannerellaceae bacterium | reverse complement strand
CCGGTATCATGGGGTGATACCGGCCGCTATCTTTAGGTGATACCGGCCGGTATCTTTAGGTGATAGCGGCCGGTATCTTTAGGCGCAGCCGAGGCTAATCAGGAACCACAAAAACGACTCCGCCGGTGAGCCAGAAGCCGGGTTGCGGGACGTTGCCTTTGTCGAAATAATGGGTGTTGTAGAGGTTGTTCAGATTGAGATAGAGGGTGGCGTTTCGGTATGAGTAGTCCAGGCGCAGGTCCAGGGTCGAAAAGGCCGGATAGGGTACGTCGCCCGTTTTCTCCAGGTTTTCAAACCGTTCGTAGGTGCCCATGCGCTTCTGGAAACGAAAATAAGCCCCGGCCGAAAGACCCCAGGCCACCGGACGGCGGTAGTGAAGCGTGAACTTGTCGCGCAGGTAATTGAGCGCATACATGGAAATGAATCCCTGCGTATGGGTCGATTGACCCATACGAACGTAATCGGCCGAAAACACAGAGCCGTGGCCCAGGACCGGAAGCCAAAAGGAAGGCGAAAAACGAAAGCCCAACTCCAAGCCGCGGGTGTTCACCTCGGTGAGGTTCCACGAAGCCCATTGCGTGTCGTAGGGGTTGACCTTCACCCAGTCAATCAGGTCGCGGCCGCCCAGCAGAAAACCCCGGAGGTAAGCCCGAAAAGAAGCGGAAACATACTGAAGACCCAGGTCCAAAGACTCCGACTTCTCCGGACGCAAACCCTCGTTGCCGTTGTGCGTCTCGGCACTGTAATACAAGTCGGTAAAGGTGGGCATACGGGTCGATTTGCTCCACGAAGCCGAGAGTTTCCAGGCCGGAGAAGGATGCCAGGCCGCACTCACCGAAGGGTAAAACCCCGGCTTTGCCGCCGCAAGCGTGGTATAAGTCCAGAGCATACCCGCCGAAAACGTCCAGCGGGAAAGCAAGAGCGTATGCTCCAGGGCCAGACTCGCCGTGGTGCGGGCGTCGGACTTCGTATACCGGCCCTGAGGCGTGGCAAGGGGTTTGCCCAAATTGCTGCTCAGGATGCTCTCCCGACGCAGCTCGGAGCCCAGACTGGTGTTCCCCAATGAGGTGCGGTACAGGAAGATGAGGTTGCCGCCAAGGGCGTCGTTGCGGTGGTAGTTGCGCCCAAGCTCGGAGCCCTTAGTGAGGTCGAAACGGTCGTAATGCCGGCTCCAATAAAGGATGGGAAGAAGCCTCAGCCGACGGCCAAACTCCCCCTTAACGGAACCCATATAGGAGGAGGTTTGGTCGTACTGATTGGGAAAACGGGCGGAATAAAAGGTATTTGCCCCGTATCGCTTGTCATTATGCCCGATCTGGAGGTCCAGCCGGGATTCGCCGGGGAGGTTCAGCCGCGTTTGCCACAAGAGGTTGTAAAGGGCGTAATCGCTGTTGAGAATATAGCCCGCCGAGGTGTTGTGCGAGGCCGAAAGGCTATGAAAGGCAGAACCCACGGGCTGCGTCGCCCGCACCTCCATGCCCCGAAGGCGGTACATGCCGGCTTCCGTTCGGGCATAAAGCTTCTCGGTGGCTTTCTTCTTGGTCACAATGTTGATGCCGCCCGAAAAAGCGCCGGCGCCGTACACCAGCGCCGAAGGACCGTGGATGATCTCAATGCGTTCCACATCCGAGAGATTCACGGGAAGATCCAGGTTGTAATGCCCCGTATGGGCGTTGGTAAGGTTCACCCCGTTGAGCAGGATGGCGTTCTGGTCGAAACTCCCCCCACGAATGGAGAGGTCGGCCTGCACCCCATGTCCGCCCCGTTGCACCACGTCCACACCGGCGGCATACAGCAATAAATCCTGGATACTCTGCACGGGAGCCCGACGAATCTCCTCGGCGGTAATCACCGTCACCGGTTTGGGCGCCCGGCTAAGGGGCGTCTCTATCCGCGAGGCGGTTACGGTAACTTCCTCCAACTCCACGGCGGTTTGCGCATGGGCCTCGGAAAGAAACATCGCACAAAGCGCGCATCCGATCAACACACCGATATGCACCACCTTATACATACTGTTAAACACGGCAAAGCCCTTGCGCTCGAACTTCTTGAAGCGGAAGGGCTGTTCTTGGGAATCTTGGTAATCTTGTTTTTGTTTCATAATAAAATAGTTTTCAAATACGGCGCGAAGGTAGTTATAAACATCCTTCCCCTACGCTTCCCGGCCGGAGAAAAGGCAGGCTCCGCCCAAGGCAAAACAGAACCCACAATATATAAACCGCCGTGAACAGCTTTTCAACAAAAACCGCCCGCAACCTGTCGGTAACAAGCCCTCAAAAAATGATTCGAGGCATCGGAAAAGGCATACCTTAGCCCGCGAAATCCTCCGCAAAGGACGATTCGACAACAAGGAATTAACAATAAATGAAAAGAATATGAGTGCAAAGAAAATTAAAAGTATTTTGTTCTACCTTATCCCCTTAGGCGTGCTGTTTGCCTACTTCTTCACCACATGCTACGGTACGGAAATCGACGACCTGGATTACCGGATTACCACGGTGGAACAGGATCTGAAGGAAATCAAAGAGAAAATCGCTTCGGGGAAAGTCATTGAAAGCGTGACAAGCATCACCGGCGGATTCAAAATTACCTTCACAGACGGTACAAACTATGATATTGTAAACGGCGCACAAGGAGCAAAAGGCGACGAATGGGCCATCAGCGGAGGATTCTGGTACAACGTGACAACCGGTACACTCACCGGAGAAAAAGCCGTGCCCGAAGACGGAAGAGACGCCAAGGCGCCGACCATCAGCGACGAGGGCTACTGGACCTTCTATGAATGGAACAGCAGCGAAGCAAAGTGGGACTCAACCGTAACCAAAATGATGGCCGATACCCTGCTGATGTATCTTGTAGACTTTGGCGACTATTACGAACTCTATACCCCCATTCAGGAAAAAGACGAAAACGGCAACCTCGTAACAATAACAGACCCCGTAACCGGTAAAACAAAAGTAAAAAGAGACTGGGACGTTATCAAACTCCCCAAATACAACCCCGACCCGGAACCGGCGCTCGTGTTCAAATTCATCGGCTATGCAATTGTGCTGCGGGGAGATACCGTCACACAAATGCTGACCGAGGATTTGGAACTGCCCTATACCTTCCTGGATCATGTGCATTACGGCAACCTCCCCGTCTCGGAAGACAGCACCCTGTGGAAATGGAGACGACGAGCCACAGGAGAACTTGTGGAAGATCAGTTCCGCATAGCAAGGCTGATAAACGACAGCCTGGCAGTGGTCTTCTCCATCAACAAATCAAACGAATACATGCTCCAGCTGGGCGAACCTTCCTCGCCGGAACTCTTCGAACTGAGGAATACCCGGAATGAAGCCTTAAGAGCCATCCGCCTCGATCGCCCGAAATTCTTCGATGACAAAGGACTTATCTCCAAAGCCGGCAGCAATAACGATACCTTATACTTTGCCCGGTTGCGGGATCCGCAACTCTCGTACATCCCCTTCGTGCAAACCGGACTTATCTATTATCGTCTGGTAATTAACGACAGCATACGCTCGGAGTTGGCTCCCTATCCGCTCCGGATTTCACAAACCCCGCCCTTGGCGCAAGCCATGGTGGAGAATTTGATACCCTCGGGCATCTGGAATGGAAGTGGGAGTGAATGGACTGTGCCGAATGATACGACGATAAAATACCGACTGAAGTTTAATGCGGATTCGGTGAACCTGTTTGACCATTATATCAGCGTCAGCACGTCGCCTCTTCCCAATAAAATCATACTGTCCTCCCTTGCCGGTGATTCCATTGTTGAAGTATTCAAAGTGGATACCCTGCTGTCATCCCCCGGCGATAATTATCCGTTCAATATAATCGTTCATAAGCTTCAGAAAGACGGGGCGATATATCAGGAAATCGTCAAGGTGAGAGCAACCAATCCCTGAGCAACCAATCCCTAAAACCCCTTTCGGAGGAGAGGAAATTAACCTGATAAATTTGCATTCTTTTTCTCTGGTGTACGTAGCCAAAACGTACATCCATACGAACTATATTGAGATGCGCATGCTTGTGAAAGTAAAAACATCGCCCAAAGCAGCAACGTACGTTGTCCTTAAAAATAACGTACGTTCGCTGTTTTGTTCCGTATATGAGGCCCTGGAATGCACCCCGTAAGCAGGATTATAATTCGTACCTTTGGCACGTTTATTGCTTTGTGCAGTAAGAATTATTATACCCAATATGAAGAATAAGAATAAGATAAGATTACTTAGTCAGGAATCGTTCGACGACGACCTGGATGATAATTTAGGAATCGTTATGCCAATCCTTACCGAATGTGATAAAGATGAAGACTTTTCCGGCGGAATAGAAAAGGTAGGAGAAACGATCCCCATCCTCCCGTTGCGCAATATGGTGCTCTTCCCCGGAGTGGCCATGCCGGTTATCGTGGGACGAAGCAAATCCATGCGCCTGGTCCATGACGCCATCAAGAAAAAAAAACTAATAGGTGTGATCTGCCAGAAAGATGTGAACACCGAAGAACCCCAAATAGAAGACTTACATTCCATAGGCGTCGTTGCCGATATCGTGCGGGTGCTGGAAATGCCCGACGGAACAACTACCGTTATCATACAAGGGAAAAAACGCTTCGAAGTGAACGAACTGACAGATATGGAGCCCTACCTGAAAGGGAAAATAACCATCAAGGAAGACATCGTGCCGAAGAAAAACGACCGCGAATTCGAAGCCCTTACCTCTACCATCAAAGACCTAACCATCAAAATGCTCGGCGCCCTGGTGGCCGAACTGCCGAAAGATTTGCTGTTCTCCATCAAAAACAACAAAAACATACTTTACCTAATCAACTTTTCATGCAGCAATATCCCCATCAACGCCTTGGAAAAACAAGAACTGCTGCTGATAAACGACCTAAGAGACCGGGCATATCGCCTGCTCTTTATCCTGAACCGGGAATATCAACTGATAGAACTGAAAAACTCTATCCAGATGAAAACACACGAAGATATTAATCAACAACAAAAAGAATACTTCCTCCAGCAACAAATCAAAACCATACAAGAGGAATTGGGGGGCAATATCAACGAGTTGGAAATAAAAGAACTCCGGGAAAAAGCCGCCAAAAAGAAATGGACGCAAGCAACCAAAGAAGTGTTTGAAAAGGAACTCCGTAAACTGGAACGGCTGCATCCGCAGTCGCCCGACTTCTCCGTGCAAACGCAATACGTACAAACCATCGTCAACCTGCCCTGGAATGAATACAGCAAAGACAACTTCAACCTGAATCATGCCCAGCGTATCTTGGACAGAGACCATTACGGACTGGAAAAAGTAAAAGAACGCATCATCGAACATCTGGCCGTACTGAAACTGAAAGGGGATATGAAATCACCCATCATCTGCCTCTACGGCCCTCCGGGTGTAGGGAAAACGTCGCTGGGGAAGTCGGTCGCCGAAGCGCTAAACCGCAAATATGTCCGGATTTCTCTGGGCGGACTGCACGACGAGGCGGAAATAAGAGGACACCGTCGTACGTATATCGGCGCACTCTGCGGACGCATTATCCAGAACATCCTGAAAGCAGGAACTTCCAACCCCGTCTTCATCCTGGATGAGATTGACAAAGTGTCGAACGACTTTAAAGGAGACCCGGCCTCGGCTCTGCTGGAAGTGCTCGACCCGGAACAAAACAACGCCTTCCACGACAATTACCTCGACATCGACTACGACTTGAGCAAAGTCATGTTCATCGCCACAGCCAACAACCTGAACACCATCTCCCAACCCCTGCTCGACCGCATGGAATTGATAGAAGTAAGCGGATACATCATGGAAGAAAAAATGCAGATCGCATCCCGACACTTGATACCTAAACAATTGGAGGCACATGGCTTGTCCAAAAGACAGGTGAAATTCAAAAAGAAAACCCTGCAAGACATCATTGCTTCATATACCCGCGAAAGCGGTGTGAGGGAATTGGACAAGAAGATTGCCAAAATCATGCGGAAACTTGCACGCAAATTAGCCTCCAACACGTCTGTGCCCACAGAAATTACACCCGAACACCTGCACGAATACCTGGGCGCTATCGAATACACCCGCGATAAATATCAAGGGAACGAATATGCCGGAGTGGTGGTAGGACTTGCCTGGACAGCCGTGGGAGGAGAAATACTCTTTGTAGAATCGAGCCTCAGCAAAGGAAAAGGCTCCAAACTGACCTTAACCGGCAATCTGGGCGATGTGATGAAGGAATCCGCCATCCTGGCGCTCGAATATGTTCATGCACATGCCTCCCTTTTCGACATCCCCGAAGAACTGTTTGAGCATTGGAATGTGCACGTGCATGTGCCCGAGGGAGCTATTCCCAAAGATGGTCCTAGCGCCGGAATCACCATGGTGACCTCTTTGGTATCGATCTTCACGCAACGAAAAATTAAAAACAACATCGCCATGACCGGCGAAATCACCTTGCGGGGAAAGGTATTGCCCGTGGGCGGTATCAAAGAAAAAATGCTGGCAGCCAAACGAGCCGGGATAAAAGAACTCATCCTCTGTAAGGAAAACCGGAAAGACATAGCCGAAATCAACGCCGAATACCTGAAAGGGCTAACGTTTCATTACGTAGAAGATATAAAAGAGGTCGTACAGCTGGCTCTGCTGGATGAAAAGGTAGACAATCCTTTATTCTGATCCCTCCGGAAGCGCTTCTTCGGGTTTGTCATCGGGTGTAAAGTCGGTTATACCGGAACTTACCAGGAGGTTGTACCACGAAAGAACCTTCCGAATATCACTGGGGTATACTTTCTTGCGGTCGAAGTCAGGCAGAATCTCTGCCATATATGCGCGCAAATCATCCGACTCGGCGGCAAGGTCTATGTTTACCTTTTCTCCGCCTTCCTTGTTTTGAATCTTTGTGAAAATCTCATGAAGAGGCACCTCACCCTCGCCGGTGGTATAAAACGTGATCTTACTCAGAGTAAGGATTCTTTCTTTCGCATAGAGCGGTATCCTTCTTTTATCGACCAAGGATTCAACAATCAACATGTTTTTCCCTTGAGACACCCGTTTGAATAATCCGGATTTTCCTGCAACATATAAAATAGTTTTCAACATAATCTTTTATTATTTTCAGTTTGCAATAGATGTTTTAGTAAATAATACCTCTAAAAAAAGCCATCCGGTATGTATCTCAGATGGCTTCCTGTATGATAAGGGGGACCTAAAACCTCAAACTCAACGTTACGTCCCGAAGGCAAAAGATTCATTTACTTATTTCAGTAAACTCCGCTTTTGCCTCGGTCGCAAGCCTTGATTTGTTTGTTTTCAGAGGTTCCCATAAGAAGAATCGAAAAGTACGATTAGACTCTCTTTTCCTTGATTCTCGCTTTCTTTCCGGTCAGTGCACGCAAATAGTAGAGCTTACCTCTGCGGACTTTACCTACTTTATTTACAACAATATTCTCGATGAAAGGCGATTCGAGGGGGAAAATCCTTTCCACACCAATGTTGTCCGACATTTTGCGAACCGTGAAATGTTTCTTATCTCCATGACCCGATATGCTGATAACCGCACCCCGATACTGCTGAATACGTTCTTTGTTCCCTTCTTTTATACGATAAAACACCGTTATCGTATCTCCACTCTTGAATGTAGGATGCGCTTTTTGCGTAGCAAACGCTTCTTCTGCAATCTTTATCAAATCCATTGTTTTTATAGCTTTTAATTGTTATTCGGAAAAATGAAACGCAATATAACGGGCTACTTTTCCCGGCAGAGATTGCGTAAAGCGGATGCAAAATAACGAAAGATTTATTGGATATGCAAATATCCGTTATACAATTATCCGTTATACAATTCCTCCTTTTTCACCCGGATCAGTTTCCCGAAGGCAGCCAGTTTGTTCATATTTATTTTGCGGGAACTGCCTACGATTACGTAAACCACCGGGCGTCCTTTGATATGTTCTTCATAAAAGCGAACGATGTCGCTCATGTTCATTCTCCCCAGGTTGTTCAGGAGTGTTTCGTTCGGATCCACGGTGTAGCCTTCGTTCCGCAGGGAGGCAATGCGTTGCGGTATTTTTCTGAAGGCTGGATAATCGTTGCTCAATTGATTGATTAGCGACTGCCTGACGCCCTGTAAACGCTCCGGCTTAACGGGCATGTCGCGAATGAGTTGGTCTAATACCGTAAGGGCGTCGAGGGTTTTATCGTTTTGCGTAGAAAGCATGGCGGAAAACTCCCCGGGCCGGTCGCGCAGGTTCAATGGCAACTGTACGTATCGCCCACTTGCCCGGTAGGCATAGGAACGAAATTCGCGGATCTCCTGAAACATCAGCGACGACATATCGTTTCCGAAGTAGGCGGAGAAAAGCTTGGCCGCATGGCGTGACGATTCATCCGGCAGTACATGCCCTTTCACGTAGGCATATACGATGCTTTGCGATGCGTCGGGCACGTCGCAGAAATAGATCATCGACTCGGAATAGTCTTCCAATAAACGGTAAACGGGTGAGTGCGAAGCTTGGGTGACCGCCTCGATGCGGATGTGTTTACGCAGACTAACGGCTACGTCGTGCGTGGGGAGCGTGCCGCAATAATACACGTTGCAAGCCACCCGAAGCACGTTGCGGAACACCTGAAGCAGGTCGTTGCCCTTCAGTTTGCGGATGTCCTGAAGGGAGAGTTTGTTCAGATAGGCCGACTTATCGGCGTATTTGACCTTCTCCAATACGGCGTGCGCTAGGTTGTCGGTTGATTTATAAAATGTTTTTTTAACGATCTTTTCTTCGTCTGCCAATTGCTTCATCTTTTTGCTTTCGGCTTTTACCTCCCGCATAAAGGAGGCTACCTGGGCGAGCGTTTCGTCGAAGTTGGCATCGAAACCGCTCACTTTTACAACGAAGCGGTTGGCATTCACTTCAAACGACAAGGTGCTGCCCAGTGTTTGCAACCTTTCCCTAAACTCTTCAAACGTCAGTTTCTGTGTGCCCAGCAGCGGGAGATAAGACGTCAACTGGGTCAGCGCAGGACATTCCGTTTTGCCCATGCCGAACGAAAAATCCAGCGTAAATATATCGTTTACCGCATTGACCGACGAATACAATGCAACCAACGGCGAGAGAGGGAGTATTTCAGCATCTTTCTCAAAATCAAGGAAACGAGGGAGGACTTCCTTTACCGGCAATTGTTCCAGTTGCCGGGCATATTCGGAAGACAAGTCCGTGTTCCGGGGCACTACCGGCTGAAAATTCGGCTTCGGGAGGTTATCTTTGGGATACTTCCCGGTTTTTTTGGTAACATACAGGTAATTGCCGGTGAAATATTTTTGAGCGGCAGCCACTACATCTTCTTTGGTTAGTGCATTGATACGTTCGGCTTCTTCCAGGTATACATTCCAGGATTTGCCTTGCGAGAAGAGGGCTATCAGGGTTTCCGACCGGGAGTTGATGTCTTCCAGGCGCGAGACGTACTTACGTTTCTGTTCGAGTTTGAGGCTATGGAATATCTCGTTGCTGAAATCGCCGTTTTTTATCCTTTCGATTTCGTTCCACACCAAGTCCTTGGCATGAGCCAAGGTTTGAAACACCAGCTTGGGAACAACGAGCACTCCCAGGAGACCGGCGTCGTTGAAGCTCTCGTTCAGCGTCATGGCGGCCATTACTTTACGGTTCACCATCAGTCGGTCCAGATATCCTGTGCCGTTGGTGTTGTTCAGCAATCCTACCACGATGTTCATTGCCACCTGGTCGGGATGATTGGCCGGGGCGTTCCGGAAGGCAAACGCCGCTCCCTTCACCAGGGGCACCGGGAAGCGTACCTGAAACTTTTCTTCCCCCCGAAAGGGAGGGAGTTTGGTTTTTTTCCTCTCCGGAATGGCTTTGTTGCGTATGCGCGAAAACGTATTTTCCAGGATGGGCAAGGCTGTTTCCGTATCGAAGTCGCCACTTAGGATCAGTCCCATATTGGAGGCTACGTAATAGGTGTTGAAAAATTCCGCCATTTCAGACAGGCGCGGGTTTTTCAGGTAATGGCTGCTTCCCAATATAGGATAGGCGTAGGGGTGGGGATAAAAGAAACGTTCCAACACTTTTTCCATCGCATCGCGTCCCACGGCGTCGCGATACATGTTTTTCTCTTCATACACAGTTTCAAGTTCCGTTTGAAACATACGGAAAACGGGATTGATCAGCCGTTCGCTGTTCAGTTCCGCCCATTGCGCAATGTACTGTGGCGAAAACGTATTGTGATACACCGTATAATCATACGAAGTTGCGGCGTTCAGGTGCGTCCCGCCGTAGCGCGAGATCAGGCGGTTGAATTCATTGGGGATGATGTAATCCGCCGCCTGTATGTTGCATTGATTGATCTCCCGCTGAATGCGCGAACGTTCGTTTTCGTTTTTTGTCAGCGACAATTTGTCATACCTGACACGAATCGAATCGAGCAAACTCTTTTCGGCAGAATAATTCAAGGAACCGATTTTTTCTGTTCCCTTAAACATCATGTGCTCGAAATAGTGGGCAATTCCCGTGTTGGGTGTGTCCTTGGCTCCGGCTCTCACCACTACGGCTCCAATTATTTTGGGTTGGCTATGATCTTCATTAAGCCAAACGGTCAGTCCGTTGCTTAGTTTGTATTCTTTTACTTGAAGAGGTTCCGGAAGTTCGGTTGATAAGATATTTGTACTATAAGAAAGCAATGCCACGGTTATCAGATATTTCATTCTACATATTAATATATCGCAAATATAGGCATAAATGTCCGAACCAGAGATCCCATGGAGGGAGTGTATTTTATTCCAGAAACAATTCAATAACCGGTATTTCGACATCCGGGCGCTGAACAGGGAGGGAGAGGACAACGTCGTTGGCGGCGGAGTTCTCCGTGGTATGGCTACCAGAGGTGGTAGGGGTGGTGTATTGGACTTCCGATGCGTCGTTCAGCAATTGTGCGTAGCGGAATCGGCCTTTATAGCCCGGCAGGTGGAGAGATTTGAAGGGCCACTCCAGCAGGTGGATGTATAACCGTTTTTTCTCGGCATTGTACGTCAGGAAGCAGTTCTGGGGGATGGCGAAGTCCTTCGGGGCTTGCGAGCATCCGTAGATCGAGCGGCTGTGGTAGTGCATCCATCGGGCCAGGCCGTCGAGACGGTCGAGGGCGCGGTGGTCGAACGTTCCGCGGGCTGTGGGGCCTACGTTCAGCAGGAGGTTACCGCCTTTGCTCACGGTTTCTATCAACATAACGACCAATTGGCGGATGCTTTTCCAGGAATATTCGTCGCGATAATAGCCCCAGGATCCTGAAAATGTCTGACAGGTTTCCCACGGGACTTGTTGGTCGCGCAGCGTGGGCCATTCCTGCGGCATGAACTGTTCAGGCGTAACAAAGTCCCATCCCCAATCGGTATGTTCCATGTCCATGCGGTTGTCCACTACGATATGGGGTTGCAGGGAGCGTATGAGTTTCAGGAGTTCTTCCGACTTCCAATCCCGGTGTCCTTTCCCGTTCTCGCCGGGATAGGAAAAGTCCATAAAGAGTTCATCTATGCGACCGAAACGTGTGAGGAGTTCGGTGAGTTGCGCTTTCATGTAGGTACGGTAGCGTTCCATGCTCCGGTTGGCGTTGAGGGGTTGGGCGGCTTCCGGGCTTCCGGGCCAGGCGGGATGCAGGCGGTCCAGCGGGAAGTCGGGGTGATGCCAGTCCAGGAGAGAGTAGTAGAAGCCAATGCGGATCCCTTCGGCGCGGAAAGCTTCCACCAAAGGGGCTATCAGGTCTTTGCCGTAGGGCGTATTAGTTACTTTGTAATCGGTTACCTGGGAATCCCAGAGGCAGAAGCCGTCGTGGTGTTTGGTGGTTACCACCACATATTTCATCCCTGCTGCCCGCGCCTTGGCCGCCCATTCGCGCGGGTTGTACAGGTCGGGGTCGAAATTTTCAAAGTATTTTTGATAATCGACATCGGATATTTTCTCATTGAGTTTAATCCATTCATGCCGTGCGGGCATGGCGTAGATGCCCCAGTGGATAAACATACCGAAGCGGTCGTGTGTCCACCAGGCCATGCGTTCCTGTTTTTCTGCCGGGGTTTCCACCGCCCAGGCCGGTGCGGGCTCTTGCGCCCGGAGGAAGGTTGATGCGCTGATGCAGATCCATAATCCGATAAACCATACTTTTTTCATCATTGTAATTTTATGTATTTAAAGTGAAACATATCGACTGAAAGCCACCATGCCCGTGGCATAATGTGCGGTAAAAATACAATAATTCTGCAATAAGCCTTCCGGGGATGCGTTATAAATGCACGTTTACAGTACACAGGAAATGAGAATTTACCCCATAGTTTACCTCCTTTGGATGCTTTGTTTACTTATCTCTTGCCAAACGGCCAAGTTGAGTAATGCCGAAGAGAAACAACGCATCGGCGAATATTACGAGGCCGCCGCCATTTACCGGAAGGTTTATACGAAAACCAGCCCTAGGGATCGTTTCCTCAGGGGATACATCGCCTTCCGGATGGCCGAGTGTAGCCGGTTGATCAACAACACGCCGCGCGCCATAAGCGGATACGCCAACGCCCTACGCTACCAATATGCCGACAGCAGCGTGAACTTCCTGCTCGGATTGATGCACCACAAGCAGGGGGCGTATGCCGAAGCGATCAGATACTACAAGGCTTACCTGGCAGGCGATTCCGCGAACCCCTGGGCACAAAACGGCATCCGGGGGGCGGAATTGGCGATGCAGTGGCGGAAAAACCCTACACGTTACCAGGTTTCCCGGATGGAAAAGTTCAACTCCCGGCGCTCGGAATTTTCCCCCATGCTCTACGGAACCAACTACGACCAACTCTACTTCGCCTCCTCGCGCACCAAGGACAGCAATGCGAAGCCAAGCGCCATCACCGGACAGTTTAACAACAATTTCTTCCTCGCCAAACAGGACGAAAACGGCAACTGGCTCGCTCCCGAAGCGATCAAAGACGAGGTGAATACCGAATTCGACGAAGGCACGCCTTCGTTTACCTCCGATGGCAACACCCTGTATTATACGTATTGCGCCGAAGATCCGGAAGGTCCCCGCACCTCCGAGATCTACGTTGCCACGCGCAGCAACGCCCAATGGGGCAAGGGATCGCGCACCACCCTGGTGAAGGATTCTCTCACCGCCCTGGGCCACCCGGCCGTATCGCCCGACGGGCGTTACCTCTACTTCGTGTCCGACGCCGTGGGGGGATATGGGGGCAAGGACCTCTTCCGTGCACGAAGGATGGGGAACGATTTTGGTCCGATGGAAAACCTGGGACCGGCCATCAATACCCCGGGCGATGAGGTTTTCCCTTACGTCCGCGATTCGGTCACGCTGTATTTTGCCTCCAACGGGCATCCGGGCATGGGGGGGCTCGACCTTTTCAAGGCTACCTCCGACAGCCTGGGGGGGTGGAAGGTGGAAAACATGCAATACCCCATCAACTCTTCGGCCGACGACTTCGGCATCACCTTCGCCGGGAAGCGCGAGAAGGGTTTTTTTAGTTCCAACCGCAACGACCCCCGGGGCGGCGATCACCTGTATGCCTTTGAGCTCCCTCCGCTTACGGTGGTGATTGAAGGAATTGTTTCCGACGTGGAGGAATACCCTGTGGAGGGGGCCACCGTGCGCATTGTGGGGCGGGATGGGCTGAACGAAAAGGTCGGGGTGAAGCGCGACGGATCCTATCGCCTCGAACTTGCACGCGACGTAAGCTACGTCATGATGGCCGGTGCGCGGGGGTTTCTCAACCAGTATTTCGAACTGACAACCACCCCGGAGGAAAAAAGCGAAACCTATCTCGTAGACTTCTTCCTCTCCCCGATTTATACCCCTGTGGTGGTGGAAAATATCTTCTATGCCTTTGACAGCGCCGCGCTTCGCCCCGAATCCAGGAAAGCGCTCGAGGAGTTGATCCGGATGCTGAACGACAACCCCAACGTAACCATTGAACTTGGCTCCCACACCGACCGCATGGGAACGGAGGCCTACAACGAATCCCTGGCCCAACGCCGCGCCCAGTCGGTGGTGGATTACCTCATTGCCGGGGGCATTGCGCCCGAACGCCTCGAAGCCAGGGGGTATGGGGAAAGCGTACCCAAAATCATCAACAAGCGAATGGCCGGCGAATGGGATTTCCTTCAGGAAGGAGATGTGCTCACCGAAGCGTTTATCCTCTCGCTTACGCCCGAACAACAAGCAGTAGCCGACCAAATCAACCGACGCACGGAATTCAAAGTGCTTCGCACAAACTTCAACCTCTTCTGATCATAGCCTAAGCAAGGGTTATATATATTTTTTCATCCTGCCACAGGCTGGCGAAGGATGTCTGCGCACTTAGCGTTCCTTCCGCGCCGTATCGAGCCGGAGGAAAATAAAAAGTAATAAGGTGAAACCCAAAAGGGAAGATCCTCCGTAACTGAAAAACGGAAGTGGAATGCCAATAACGGGGGTTATGCCCGTTACCATGCCGATATTAATCAACAAATGGAAAAAGAAAACCGATGCCACACCGTAGCCGTAAATGCGGGCAAAAGCTGTTTTTTGTTTCTCTGCCAGGTTAATGAGGCGCAGAATGAATACAGCAAAGAGAATTAATACCGCCGATGCACCCACAAAGCCTTCCTCCTCCCCTACGGTGCAGAAAATAAAGTCGGAATCCTGTTCGGGCACATACTTCAGCTTGGTTTGCGTCCCGTTCAGGAAACCCTTCCCCAGCACCCCCCCCGAACCAATGGCAATCTTCGACTGATTCACGTTGTAGCCCGCCCCGCCGGGATCGTCGGCCAGGCCGAGCGTTACCTTGATACGCATCTGCTGGTGTGGCTCCAGCATTTCGTTGAAAACATAATCCACCGAATACAAAAAAGCAACCGAAGTAACCGCAAACAAAACAATGAGAAGGTAACGCCAAAGCCAATGCTTGATGGAAAGGAAAATCAAATAAAGGGACGAAGCGGCAATCAAGCCCATGGTCACCCTGGCGAAATCAACCGGCATGACAAAAGACAGGAAATAAGACACCAAGGCAACACCCGCCGTAATACCCAACAAAATCTTCGTATGAAGGAGGTTGCGCTGAAGGATATAAACAAAAAACATCGAGATAAGCTGTATGAGGGAGAGCACGATCCATTCCCCCAACGGCGTCGCATCCATCATAACGTCCGAATACTTCATACCGATCACAAAAAAAGTTACGGCGCAAAGTCCGGCCAAAAGAATATAACCCGTCATCCCTTCGCGGTAAAGCACAAAAAGGAAAGCCAGGAAAACCAGGGCCGATCCCATCTCCCGCTGCAACAGGATGCAGAGCATGGGAAGAAGTATCAGGGCCAGGACAATGAAGAGGTTCGAGACTTTGGCAAGCCGGAAGGCATGTGCACTCATCACCTTTGCCACCGCAAGGGCCGTGGCAAACTTGGCAAACTCAGCCGGCTGGAGACGTACAGGACCCAAAACGAGCCAGGAATGGGAACCCTTGATCTCCGGGGCAAGGAAAATGGTGGCGATCAATAACAAAACGGAAAGGATGTAAAACAAGTTGGCAAATACACTGTAAAAGTTGGAATCCAACATCATCACCACAAAAATGAGCACGAACGAGAGGCCAATCCAAATAAGCTGACTCCCCGGACGACCCGACGGGGAAAACCATCGCACAGTCTCGTACTCATAACTTGCCCCGCAGATGCTGAACCATCCACCCACCACCATGACGAGGTACAAAAGGATCGTTACCCAATCAACGGTTTGCCACGTGCTTATTTTCCTGTATGACGACATTCCTGGGTAATAAAACAGCTTGCATAATGCGTTCTTCCGTATACTTGTTGTCGGGAGATATTTCGCCTGAAAAAAACTTTTGCAGCATCAGTTTGGCAATCGGCACGGCGTAGGTGGCGCCAAACCCGGCATTTTCCACCAACACGGCAATGGCTACCTCCGGGTTTTCGTATGGGGCAAAACCCATAAAAATGGAATGGTCCTTCCCATGCGGGTTCTGCGCCGTGCCCGTCTTGCCGCATACGGCTACATCCGCCAGGGCAGCCCCCCGGCAAGTCCCGGAGGTGACCGCCCCACGCATGCCTTCGGCTATGTATTCGTAGCATGAGCGGTCTATGCTGGTATAACGCCTGTTGGTATAGAGCGTATCCAGGGCGTAATCCTGTATCCTGTGTACGATGTGGGGAGGATAGAAGTATCCCCGGTTCGCTATCTCGGCCGACATATTACAGATCTGAAGCGGGGTTGCCAACACTTCGCCCTGCCCGATGGCCACGGAGATAATGGTGCTGGAGGACCATCGCCCGTTGTAGATCTTGTCGTAGGTTTTGCTGTTGGGGATGTAACCGGCTTTCTCTCCCGGCAGGTCAACTCCCAGGCGGTATCCGTATCCCATGCTCACGAGGTGGTTTTTCCATACATCCAGACCTTCCTGCACGGTGGTGTAGCGGCGTCGGCTGTCAATCATATCGCGCAAACCCCAGCAAAAGTAGGAGTTGCAGGAAGTGGAAATGGCCGGGATCAGGCTCAGAGGAGAGGCGTGTCCATGGCAGGCCGGTTTCCCTCCCAACACCGGGTAACCGTAAGCGCAGGAATAATGCGTGTCGGGGGTTATGACCCCTTCCTGCAGATAAATCAAACCCATGGCCGGTTTAAAGGTTGAACCGGGAGGATAAACACCCATCAGGGAGCGGTCAAAAAGGGGCGTCAACGGATCTTTTTCCAGCAACGCATGGTTCCTTCCCCGCTGGCGACCCACCAACATACCGGGATTGAACGTCGGGGCCGATACCATACAAAGGATTTCGCCCGTTGCGGGTTCGATCATCACAATGGCGCCTATTTTATTCTGCATCAGTTGCTCTCCGTATGCCTGCAGATCCATGTCGACGGAGAGTGTGAGGTTTTTACCGGATACGGGATTCACGTCGTGTTTCCCGTTTTCGTATTTCCCCTGGGTGCGTCCGTGTGCGTCGCGAAGGAGAATCTCCACTCCCTTCTCCCCCCGCAGGACGCTTTCATAGGAACGTTCCACCCCGGAACGTCCGGAATAGTCGCCCTGTACGTAATAATTGTCGCGCTCGATGTCCTGCCTGTTCACCTCGCCGATATTACCGAGTACATGTGCTGCGTGCGGATATTCATACTCCCGTATGGTGCGGTTCTGGATATAGAAGCCCGGAAACTTATAGAGCTTTTCCTGCAAAACACCGTAGTCCTGCGCCGAAAGTTGATTCATAAACACCTGGGGAACGTAGGAGGAATAACCGGGATTCAGCCGGCGGTCCTTAATATCGGCTATCCGTTTGTTGAACTGTGCCTGGGTGATGCCGACGGTGGTACAGAAGTCAAGGGTATCGAAGGGTTGTATTTCGCGCATAATCAACATCACGTCGTAGGCCGGCTGGTTATATACCAGCAATTTGCCCTTCCGGTCGTAAATCATGCCCCGCGAAGGATACATGGTCTTTTTCAGGAAAGCGTTGCTGTCTGCCCAGGTTTTGTATTCGTTGTCTATCACCTGGAGGAAGAATAGCCGGATAATGAAAATAGCAACCGACAGGATAACGACTCCGGAGATGATGTAACGCCTGGTTTCCAGGGTATAGTTCAGATTAGTCTTCATTCCTGCGTGATTCTCGGTTGAAGGATTCTACCATACAGATAAAGAGCATCGTCAGGACAATGCCGCCCGGGATGCGTAGGGCCAGGAACAGGGGGTCGAAGAGGGTGAGCGATTCGATCAGGAAAAGCGCAAGGTGGTGCAATACAACAAGTACTAACGTAAACCGGATAAAATTCCCGTATCCGAAGGATTTGTAGGAAGGATAGAGGTTTTCCGGCAGGTCCTCGCGCATAAAAAGTTCGATGATGTACGGCCGGACAAAGCCTATCAACGTACATGCGGCGGCATGCATCCCGGAAGTGTTCGACAGGGTATCCATCACCAGGCCCAAAAGGAAGGAAAGGAACGTTACCCGCATGGAACTGTAACCCACAGGCAGTTTGATGATGAAATAGATATAAAGGAAAGGGGTCGTCAGCCTCAGAAAGTGGATATTGTTCAGGAACAGCACCTGTATCAGCACAAATACCACGAAGTAGGTCAGGCCCCGTACGATGTTAATCATTGCTCCTGGCCTCCTCCTCTATTTGTATTTGTTCGTTTTGCCGGTAATTCTTTATGACCATCACGCTGCTCAGGCGGTGGAAATCGGTCGTCAGCCTCACCGTAAGCGAGTAGAAATTATCATCCCTTTGCCGCTCAAAAGACGAGACGTTGCCTACCATGATTCCTTCGGGGAATATAGCGGAAAAACCGCTCGTAACAATGGTGTCTCCTTCTTTAAACTCCACATGCCGGGGCAGTTCCTCCAACTTGGCGTAGCGGGTGCTGCGCCCGTCCCAACTCATCGAACCGAAATAACTGCTTCCCAAAACCTTGCAACTTAACCGGAACTTGGGATTCAGCAAGGGAATCACCACCGAATAATGCTTGGAAACCGTAGAAACGATCCCCACCACACCCGCTTCGGATACCACACCCATATCCGGCAATACGCCGTCGCTGCTGCCCCTGTCGATGGTAATGTAATTGGAGAGATAGGTCACGCTGTTGTTTATCACTTTGGCTGTAATCACCTCATAAGGAAATTCCCGCATGGGGTTGCTGATAAATCCCCGGAAAGAAACCGTGTCGGCCGTCATGGATTCCACCTGTCTCTGCAAACGCAACAGGTCCATTTCCAATTGTCCGTTACGTTCTATCAGCGCCCTGTTCTTTTCGCGCAGATTAAGGTAAGAGGTTACGGAGCCGGAGAGCGAAACGATGTTTGCCGTCACGGCATTCGCCGTACTCAGCAGGACGCTTTGCTGATAAGCATTGTTGTGATAAATAAACATAAAGGATACTACTTCAAGAAACAGGAACAAGAGCCAGTGTCTTTTCCCGATAAGAAAATCAAGCAGCCGACGCATGGGAAGTTTTCGTTTATGCTGTTTATCGGATGAGGAAGTTGAATTTGTCGATGTTTTTCAGTGCAATACCTGTTCCTTTGGCTACTGCGTGCAGGGGGTCTTCGGCTACGTGGAACTGTATATTGATCTTTTCCGTCAGCCGTTTATCCAGTCCCCGCATCAAGGCGCCTCCTCCTGCCAGGTAAATGCCGTTTCGCACAATATCCGCATAGAGTTCGGGCGGTGTTTGTTCCAAAGCGCTCAGGATGGCGGCTTCCATTTTCGACAGGGATTTCTCCAGGCAGTGTGCAATTTCCTGATAGGAAACGGAGACTTCCATCGGGAGGGCTGTCATCTGATTCGGCCCGTGCACGATGTAGTCTTCGGGTGGGTTGTCGAGGAAGGTCAGCGCCGAGCCTACGTTGATTTTGACTTGTTCGGCGGTGCGTTCTCCCACTTTCACATTGTGTTGCCGCCGCATATACTCCATGATGTCGGCCGTCAGGTCGTCGCCTGCTATGCGGATAGACTTGTTCGAGACGATGCCTCCCAGGGAGATAACCGCAATTTCGGTTGTTCCTCCGCCTATATCCACCACCATATTTCCTTCGGGCGCTTCCACGTCGATACCTATTCCGATGGCTGCGGCCATCGGTTCGTATATCATATATACATCGCGTCCTCCGGCATGTTCGGCAGAATCGCGCACGGCTCGCAATTCCACTTCCGTACTTCCGGAAGGGATGCATACCACGATTCGCAGTGAAGGAGAAAACCAGTGATTCTTCGAGCCTATCATTTTAATCATGCCGCGTATCATTTGCTCGGCGGCGAAAAAGTCGGCAATTACACCGTCCCTCAGCGGGCGAATGGTTCGGATATTCTCGTGGGTTTTACCATGCATCTGACGCGCCTTTTCTCCAACGGCCAATACCCGGTCGGTGCGTCGGTCCAAAGCCACCACCGAAGGTTCGTCTACTACAATTTTACCATTGCAGATGATGATGGTATTGGCTGTGCCCAAGTCCATCGCTATTTCTTGTGTCAATGAAAATAATCCCATGTAGTTCGTGTTTATTAAGCATTAATGTTTAAAATGACGGATACCCGTCTTTACCATAGTTATACCGTGTTCATTACAATAATCAACCGATAGTTTGTCGTTTATGGAGCCTCCCGGCTGAACGACAGCCGTGATGCCGGCTTTAGCGGCAATCTCCACGCAGTCGGGGAAAGGGAAGAATGCATCCGAAGCCATTACGGCTCCCGACAGGTTAAAATGGAAGTTTTGTGCTTTCTCTATCGCTTGCTTTAGGGCGTCTACTCTGGAAGTCTGCCCTGTTCCGCTTGCGCAAAGCTGTTTGTTTTTCACCAGCGTGATGGCGTTGGATTTGCTGTGTTTTACTATTTTATTGGCAAACAGCAAATCTTCCGTTTCCTGTGCTGTGGGACAACTATGGGTCATGGGCGTCAGGTCGTTTGCCATCTGCACGCTTAGGTCTTTGTGCTGCATCAGCACTCCGTTCAGGAGCGAGCGATACTGTAGGGGGGGGGGTTGAGTTTCTTTACGAATCAGGATGATACGGTTTTTCTTTTGCATCAGTATCTCCAGGGCGTCCGTATCATAGTCGGGGGCGATAATAATTTCGAAGAATATGTTGCCGATCTCCCCGGCCGCTTCCTTGTCGATGTTGACATTGGCAATCAACACCCCGCCGAAGGCCGAAACAGGATCGCCGGCCAGGGCGTCTTTCCAGGCTTCCGCCACGCAAGGACGCGAAGCCACGCCGCAGGCATTGTTGTGCTTGAGGATAGCGAAGGTCGGCTCGTCAAATTCCTCCATCAGGCTTACCGCCGCATCCATATCCAGAAGGTTGTTGTAGGATATTTCTTTCCCGTGAATCTGGTCGAAGGCCTCTTCAAAGTTACCGAAGAACCAAGCTTTCTGATGAGGGTTTTCGCCATAGCGCAGATGCATCGGCGCATCAGCGGCGGAGCGAAAGGCAGAAGCTTCCCTGCGGTCGAAATAGTTAAAGATAGCCGTATCATAACCGGAAGATACGGCGAAGGCTTCCTTGGCAAACCATCGGCGGTCTTCCAGGGTTGTTTCCGCTCCCTTTTCTTCCAGTATGTGCAACAGGGGCATGTATTGCGCTTGCGAGGCTACCACCAGCACATCGTTGTAATTCTTGGCTGCGGCGCGTATCAGGGAGATGCCTCCGATGTCTATTTTCTCTATAAGGGCTGCTTCTGCGGCGCCCAAGGCAAGGGTTTGCTCAAAGGGATAAAGGTCTACAATAACCAGGTCTATTTCGGATATATTGTATTCTGCAAGCTGCTGCCGGTCCGTTTCATTGTCTCTTCGGGCGAGGATTCCGCCAAAGACTCTCGGATGCAGGGTCTTTACGCGTCCTCCCAGAATGGAAGGATACCCCGTATGAGTTTCAAGCGTCTCACACGGCAAACCCAGTGATTCGATAAAGGTCCGGGTTCCTCCTGTTGAAACGAACCGGACCTCTTCCTCATAAAGCTTTTTAATTATTTCATCCAATCCCTCTTTGTGATAAACAGAGATTAAGGCGCGTTTCAGGCGCTTCGATGCAGTCATTTTATTGTTCCGATTTATTATTTAGAAGCGCAAAAGTAGCTAATTATTTCAATCTTTCCTCCCGAAAAAGAAAAAGTACACAAGGATTTCCTTATCAAGGTATCCACTTTGGTGATTGCCCTACATTTTCAGTATAATGCGTTCGCCTATCATTTTATTCAGATTCTTCTTAATCACATTCAGGTCGTCTTGTTCCCGCATCAGGGGGATCACCTGTTCCCAATCTCCGCTTTCCTGCAATTCCTTTATGCGCCGACCGATAGCGGTTATTTTCTGCCGCACGCAAGCATCCTTGAATCCCAGCAAATCGCGCGGTACCAACTGCAGCAGCAGGTCTTCCTCCCGTTTGATCTCCCGATAGCGGGTATGATACCTGCTCAGCTGGTACTTCTCGCTTATGAGGTCGGTTGCCGTCTGTCCCACGAGGGCTTCGGCATGGTAAAGGAAATACTTCGAGGCAACAAAGCCTTCTTCCCGGCAATGCGCCGAGGCTTCCTCCAGCATCTTTCGGTAGAGGGGATTAAGGAAAGTCATCTCGTCCTGTTCCAA
The DNA here is from genome assembly GCA_031278605.1 of Tannerellaceae bacterium. Taxonomy (GTDB): domain Bacteria; phylum Bacteroidota; class Bacteroidia; order Bacteroidales; family Tannerellaceae; genus DFXE01. The sequence continues at coordinate 32,046 of JAITKB010000135.1, read as the reverse complement.
CTCGGAACGGATATATTCGGCCACATAAATCCGCACCTCTTGGTTCGTATCCTCCTCGACATACCGGTATAAGATACGTTCGCCGTAGCGCACCACGTAGCGCAGCAAGGCCAACTCTTCCGCCTCAAAGGGCGAAGCGGGCGGAGCGGGCGAAGATTCCGGCAAGGCGGCGGGCAAGGCGGCAGGCGGGGCGGCAGGCAAGGCGGCAGGCCGTTTTTCTTCCCGGCTTAAGCGAATCCGGTTCACCTTTTCGAGCAGATCGCTTTCGCCGATATCCATCATGCTGCTGCATTCGCGGATATACAGGGCACGCAAGATGCCATCGGGGATGAGGGCAATGGTGCGAATCACGTCGTTAATCAAGGCTGCGCGTCCCAGGGGATCGTTCGCCGCATCGGCAAGCAGCAGGCGGGTTTTGAAGCGAATAAAGTCCGTCTCGTTCCGGCGGATAAACTCCGCAAACTCCGTCGCATTCCGGCTGCGGGCAAACGAATCCGGGTCTTCCCCGTCGGGCAGGAGCGCCACCTTGACGTTCAGTCCCTCCTCCAGCAGCAGGTCGATGCCCCGCAGGGCGGCCTTGATCCCGGCGGCGTCGCCGTCGTAGAGCACGGTAATGTTTTCGGTAAAGCGACGAAGCAGGCGAATCTGCAGCAGCGTGAGCGCCGTGCCCGAGGAAGCCACCACGTTCTCTATCCCGGCCTGATGCATTGAAATCACATCCGTATAGCCTTCCACCAGGTAGCAGCGGTCGGCCTTGACGATGGCGCCCTTGGCCAAGAAGAGACCATAGAGTTCCTTGCCTTTGTGGTAAATCTCGCTTTCCGGCGAGTTCATGTACTTGGCGGCTTTGTCGTCTTTGCGGAGGATTCGTCCGCCAAAGGCCACTACTTTTCCGCTCAGCGTATGAACGGGAAACATGACCCGTGCCCGAAAGCGGTCGCTCACCTTCCCGTTTTCGTAGGCGATAATGAGGCCGGTCTTTTCCAGGAATTCCTGCCTGTAACCGCTCTGGATCGCCTTTTTGTACAACGCATCCCGTTCGTCGGGGCTGTAACCCAGCTGGAACTTCCGGATCGTATCCGGACGAAAGCCCCGCTCGAGGAAGTAGCGCAAACCGACGCTCGAAGCCTCTTCGGCCTGCGCCCAGAGCTGCTCGGTGAAGTATCTCTGCGCCCAATGGTTGACGATGAACAGGCTCTCGCGGTCGCTGCGTGCGGCTTTTTCTTCGTCGGTAAGTTCCCGCTCGCGGATTTCTATGTGGTATTTCCCGGCAAGGTAACGCAGGGCGTCGAAATAGTCGAGTTGTTCGTGCTGCATGATGAAGTTTACCGGCGACCCGCCGCTTCCGCAGGCAAAGCACTTACAGATATTCTTGGCCGGGGAGACATAAAACGAAGGCGACTTATCGGCGTGAAAGGGGCATAGTCCTACGTAATTAACCCCCCGGCGACGGAGGGTAACAAAGTCGGACACCACCTCGGTAATCTGGGCGGCGTCCCGTATCCTATCTATGGTAGCCTGATCAATCATGACGCAAAAATAAGGATAAAAGCCGAGTAAAATCCTTTGCTGCGATTTCGCAGCCGATCGGCTGCACTTTCGCAGTCGGGCGGCTGCACTGTCGCAGTCGCTCGGCTGCACTTTCGCAGTCGGGCGGCTGCGATTTCGCAGCAAAAAAAAGGGGGGCTTTCCGGGGGAAGGAAATATGCCTTATCTTCGCAAACTCAAAAAATACCCGCCCCCCGTATGTCCGCAACGAATACAACCGGTTTCCGCATCCTGGCCGCCCTGAGCCTGGTTCATTGCCTGAACGACACGCTGCAGTCGGTCATCTCGGCCGGCTATCCCATCCTCCGGGAGGATCTCGCCCTGAGTTTCGGGCAGATTGGGTTGATCACCCTGGTTTATCAATCTTCCGCTTCGGTTTTCCAGCCCCTGATCGGGCATTACTTCGACCGGCATCCCTCGCCCCGGTCGTTGCTGTTGGGGACGCTGCTGTCGCTGGCGGGGGTGTTGTCGCTGGCCTTTGCCGCTACGTTTGCCGCGGTGCTGGCCTCGGTCTTTGCCGTGGGCCTGGGTTCGTCGGTCTTCCACCCCGAAGCCTCGCGCCTGGCCTCCCTGGCCTCCGGGGGGAAGAGGGGGCTGGCGCAATCGCTCTTCCAGGTAGGCGGCAATCTCGGAAGCTCCCTGGGCCCCTTGCTGGCAGCCCTTTGGATAGCGCCTTACGGACGACGGCACCTGGCCGATTTTGTCCTGCCGGCCCTTGTGGCCCTCTGCGTCTTGCTTCCCGTTGCTCGCTGGTACCGGGGAAGGTTGCGTCTCCTCAGGCAACCCCCGGGCCGCACGCCGGCGCGCGCGGCCGCACCTGTCGCACCGCCCCTGTCGCCGAGGCGCACGGTCTTGACCCTTGCGATCCTGCTCCTTTTGATTTTCTCCAAATACGTCTATACGGCCAGCCTGTCCGGCTTTTATACGTTTTACCTGATCGAGAAGTTCGGCGTCACCGTCCAGGTCTCTCAGCTCCTGCTGTTTGTCTTTGCCCTGTCCACGGCCGTCGGCACCCTGGCGGGCGGCCCGGCCGGCGATCGCCTCGGACGCAAATACGTCATTTGGGCCTCCATCCTGGGCTCGGCGCCCTTTGCCCTGGCAACGCCTCAGGCCGACCTGACAGGGACCGTGATCTTCACCTTCTGCGCCGGGCTGATGATATCCTCGGCCTTTCCGGCCATCCTGGTCTATGCCCAGGAATTGCTGCCGTATAAGATCGGGTTGGTGTCCGGTTTGTTTTTCGGCTTTGCCTTCGGGGTGGCCGGCGCCGCCTCCGCCTTTTTGGGGTATATGGCCGACCGCCACGGCATCGAACTTGTCTACCGGCTGTGCGCCTGTATGCCCTTGTTGGGCTTAGTTGCCTGGTTCCTGCCCGATCTGCGACACGGCCCGTCAGGTCCGGACAAAACACCGGACAAAACACCCGAAAAAACGCCGGGGAGATAACCTGTGATTGGAAGAAACATCGTACTTTTGCCTCCCTCTTGTACCAAATCATACGAACTTAAATACAGAAACAAAACATGTTACGAATTGCCGTACAATCCAAAGGACGTCTCTACGACGAAACCATGGCGCTGCTCGAAGAGGCAGGCATCCGGCTGAACCGAGGCAAACGCGTCCTTCTGCTCTCGGCCAAAGGCTTCCCGGTGGAAACGCTTTTCCTCCGGGACGACGATATACCGCAATCGGTGGCGCACGGCGTGGCCGACGTCGGCATCGTGGGCGAAAACGAGTATGTGGAAAAAGGACGCAAAGCCCGCCTGGTGAAACGCCTGGGCTTTAGTCGTTGCCGCCTGGCCCTGGCCATCCCCAAAGACGAAGCATACCCCGGAAAGGAATGGTTCGAGGGAAAAACCATCGCCACGTCCTATCCGCATATCCTGACCGACTATCTGGCCCGACAGGGGGTGAAGGCCGAACTGCACGTAATCAGCGGATCGGTGGAAATCGCCCCGGGCATTGGCCTGGCCGACGCGATCTGCGACCTCGTCAGCTCCGGCAGCACGCTGGCCGGCCATCAGCTCAAAGAAGTCGAAACGGTCATGCCAAGCGAAGCCCTCCTGATTGCCCATCCAAGGCTCACGGCCGACAAGCAGGCCATCCTTGACGAATTGCTCTTCCGCTTTGAAGCCATCCTGGCCGCCGAGGGGAAGAAATATGTGCTGCTGAACGCCCCCGGAAATCGCCTCGGGGAGATCCTCGACCTCCTGCCCGGCATGAAAAGCCCGACCGTGACGCCGCTGGCCAACGGCGAATGGGTCTCCGTGCAATCGGTGATTGCCGAAAACCGCTTCTGGGAAATCATCGGCAAGCTGAAAGCCCTGGGAGCCGAAGGCATTCTTATCCTCCCCATTGAAAAGCTCATCGTATGATACCGGTTGTGATACATCCCCCGCGCTCCGAGTGGGAAAAGCTCGCCGAGCGTCCTTCGATGGATCTTTCCGCCCTGAGCGATACCGTCCGCCCCATACTCGAGGAGGTGAAACGGCTGGGCGATGCGGCCGTGATCCGTTACGGGAAACTGTTCGACCGGGCGCACCCTGCCGCCCTTGGGGTGTCGGACCAGGAGATACGGGCAGCCGCCTCGGCACTCCCCAACGAGCTGAAACAGGCTATCCGCACCGCCGCACGGCACATAGAAACCTTTCATGCCGCCCAGGGCTTTGCCGGCATAGAGGTAGAGACCTGCCCCGGGGTGATTTGCCGGCAGAAGGCCGTTGCCATCGAAAAGGTCGGCCTGTATATCCCCGGAGGCAGCGCCCCGTTGTTCTCCACCGTGTTGATGCTGGCCATCCCGGCACGCATTGCCGGATGCCGGGAGATTGTGCTTTGCTCGCCGCCCCGCAAAGACGGCAGTCTGCATCCCGCCATACTCTTTGCCGCCTCCGTGGCCGGAGTGAGCCGCATCTTCAAGGCCGGAGGCATACAGGCCATCGCAGCCATGGCCTTCGGAACGGAATCCGTGCCGAAGGTCTATAAGATATTCGGCCCAGGGAACCAGTACGTAACGGCCGCCAAGCAGCTGGTCGGTCTCCGTGAGGTGGCCATCGACATGCCGGCCGGCCCCTCGGAAGTGGAAGTGATGGCCGACGAGGAGGCCAACCCGGTCTTTATCGCAACCGATCTGCTCTCGCAAGCAGAGCATGGCCCCGACAGCCAGTCCATCCTGGTCACCACCTCCGAGGCGCTCGTAACGCCGGTAGTCCGCGCCGTAGCAGAACAACTTGCGCTGCTTCCCCGCAAGGAAATCACGGCAAAGGCCTTGCGCAACAGCCGCATCATCGTCGTCGGCAACCGCAGGGAGGCGATAGACTTTACCAACCTCTACGCTCCCGAACACCTCATCCTGCAAACAGCCGATTACGCCGCCACGGCCGAGGAAATCACCAACGCCGGCAGCGTCTTCCTCGGCCCCTATACGCCCGAAAGCGCCGGCGATTACGCCTCGGGAACGAATCATACGCTTCCCACCAACGGATATGCCCGCGCTTACAGCGGCGTGAACTTAGACAGCTTTGTGCGGAAAATTACCTTTCAGGAGATCTCGCCCGAAGGCTTGAAACAGTTGGGCGAAACCATCCGCGTCTTGGCAGCCGGCGAAGAGCTGGAGGCCCACCGCAAGGCCGTTACCGTAAGACTGCAAACGATATGAAACAGCTGAAAGACCTGCTCCGGCCGAATATCCTCAGCCTGAAACCCTATTCCTCCGCACGTGACGAGTTCCACGGCGAAGCCTCCGTCTTTCTGGACGCCAACGAGAATCCCTACAACGCACCCTACACCCGCTATCCCGATCCCATGCAACGGGAACTGAAACGGCGCCTATCCGAGCTGAAAGACCTCGCCGCGGAGTATATCTTCATCGGCAACGGGAGCGACGAAGCCATCGACCTGGCAATACGCGCCTTCTGCCGGCCGGGGATTGACAACATCGTAACCCTCACGCCCTCTTACGGGATGTACGAAGTGGCGGCGCAGATCAACCAGGTGGCATGTATCCAAGTACCCCTGTCGGACAACTTCCGGCTCTCGGCCGACGCCGTCCTGAACGCTACCGGCGAACAGACGAAGATCGTCTACCTCTGCTCGCCCAATAACCCTACGGGCAATCTCTTGGACAGGGAAGAAATCTACCGTGTGCTGAAATACTTCGGGGGAATCGTCGTGGTGGACGAGGCCTATATCGACTTCGCATCCTCCCCCTCGCTCACCGAAGGGTTGGTGAGCTTCCCCCGGTTGATGGTACTCCAAACGCTCTCGAAAGCCTGGGGAGCAGCCGGCATCCGCCTGGGGATGGCTTTTGCATCACCCGAAATTATTGCTGTGCTGAACAAGATCAAATATCCCTACAACGTGAGCCGCCCGGCACAGGAATATGCCTTGAAGGTATTGAGCCGCGAAGAAGAAATGCGACGCCAACTGTCCGAAATTCTCCGCGAGCGTTCCCTCACGGAGGAGGCTTTGCAACGCCTGCCGTTCGTAAGGCATATCTACCCGTCCGAGGCCAATTTTATCCTCGTCCGAGTGAACCATGCCAACGCCACCTATCGTTACCTGGTGGAGCAAAAGGTGATCGTGCGCAACCGCCACAGCGTCTCCCTGTGCGAAGACTGTCTGCGCATCACCATCGGCACGCCGCAAGAGAATCATACGCTTATCAAAGCCTTGGAGGAGATGAAGCCATGAAACGCGCCCTGTTTATCGACCGCGACGGCACGCTGGTTGTCGAGCCGCCGGAGGATTACCAGCTGGACTCCCTGGAGAAATTGTCGTTCTATCCGAACGTATTCCGCAACCTGCATTTCATCCGCAAGCATCTGGATTTCGAGCTGGTGATGGCCAGCAACCAGGACGGGCTGGGGACGCCCTCTTTCCCGGAAGAGACCTTCTGGCCGGCGCACAACAAGCTGCTGGAAGCCCTGGCCGGCGAAGGCGTGACCTTCGACGATATACTCATTGATCGTTCCTTCCCCGCCGATCATTCTCCAAAGCGCAAACCCCGCACCGGGATGTTCGGCAAATACTTAGACGGCGCTTACGACCTGGCGGCGAGCTTTGTGATTGGCGACCGACTCTCCGACGTGGAACTGGCCGCCAACCTGGGGGCGAAAAGCATCTGGCTGCGCTCGCCCCAAGGGGCCGGAGAAGAACTGGCCGCTTATCCCAAAAGGCTCTCCCCTTCGCTTATTACCGACGACTGGGACCGGATTGCCGAATATCTCTTTGCCGGCGAACGGCGAGCCGTGGTGCAGCGTACCACGAAAGAAACCGACATCCGCGTAGTAGTGAATCTGGACGGAAAAGGAAGCACGCGCATCGACACCGGACTGGGGTTCTTCAATCACCTGCTCGACCAGATAGGCAAACATGCCGGCGTCGACCTGGATATTTGCGTGAAAGGAGACCTGGAGGTGGACGAACACCATACCATCGAAGATACGGCCCTGGCTCTAGGCGAAGCGCTTCGGAAGGCGCTCGGCGACAAGCGGGGCATCGAACGCTACGGCTATACGCTCCCGATGGACGACTGCCTGTGTAGCCTGGCCCTCGACTTCGGCGGACGCCCCTGGCTGGTGTGGGAGGCCGACTTCCGCCGCGAGAAGATAGGCGATATGCCCACGGAGATGTTCCCCCATTTCTTCAAGAGCCTGAGCGACGCCGCCTGCATGAACCTGAACATCCGCGCCGAAGGCGCAAACGAACACCATAAGATCGAAGGAATCTTCAAAGCCCTTGCCCGCAGCATCCGGATGGCCATCCGGCGGGACATCTACGCCTACGAGTTGCCCAGCACCAAGGGAAGTCTCTGAGCCGGGAGCTAACGCGGCAACAGCAGGGAGCTGTCGCCATAACTGAGAAAGCGGAAATCATGCGCAAGGGCATAGGCGTAGATGCGTTCCCAATCGCCCCCCACAAAAGCCGATACGAGTAACAGAAGGGTGCTTCGGGGCTGGTGGAAATTGGTGATAATCCCTCCCCGAACCATCTTGAATACATATCCCGGAGCTATCAGGATTTGTGTGGCGGCAATCAGCCGGTCCAGGCCCTGTCGGTCCAGATAATCCAGCACATGGCGTAAGGCCTGTGCCGGCGTGAGGCGGTTGTGGGTTTCGAGGTAGGGCATCCACTGGGGAACGACCAACTCCTGCGGCGCGGCGTGGGGATGTTCCGAAAGAAGAACCCCCACGTAATAGAGACTTTCCAGCGTACGTACGGACGTAGTTCCGACGGCAACCATAAGGCGGGCGTCCGACTTCCGTATCCGTTCGATGACCGATCGGCTCACCGAGATATATTCCGTATGCATTTCGTGTTCTTCCAGCGTATCATGCCGTACGGGGCGGAAGGTTCCGGCTCCGACGTGCAGTGTCAGTTCTTCCCGTCCGAAGCCTTTGGCATCCAGGGCTTGCAGGAGTTCGGGCGTGAAATGCAGTCCGGCTGTCGGGGCGGCCACCGAACCTTTCACGCTGGAATAAACGGTTTGATAGTTCTCCAGGTCGGATTCCTCCGCTTCCCGATGCAAATAGGGCGGGACAGGCAGTTGTCCGCCGGCTTCCAGCAGTTGTCCGAAGGTAAGGGCGGGATTATCCCAGGTAAAAGTAATGTGTTGGCCCGGGGCGGCAGAGGGTGTCCTCCGGGCTTGCAGGTTCACTGCCCGACCGTTTATCCGCAGGGTCTTGTGCAAGGGGCCTTCTTTCCATTTCTTCAGATTACCCACCAGGCAAATCCAACGGCAACTTAGCGTTTGCTGAAAGGCAAGGGTGTAATCGCTCGGGGCGAAAGGCTCCAGGCAAAAGATCTCTATCTCCGCGCCGCTTTCTTTCCGGAAAAGCATCCGCGCACAGATCACACGGGTGTTATTAAACACCAACAAAGCGCCCGCCGGCAGGTAATCGGGCAGGTATCGGAAGCGGCTTCGGGTGATTTCGCCCGCACGGTAGAGCAGCAATTGGGATTCGTCTCTTTGGGCAAGGGGGTATTTGGCGATGCGTTCGTCGGGCAATACGTAGTGGTAGGTTTCGATGCGTATCTGTTGGGTTTTTGTTGTCATCTCTTTATATTCTGCACAAAAATAATGAACTTTGCCGGACAACAATCCGTAAATAAATATCTATGAATATAAAAACAGGAGACAAGGTTCGCTTTCTGAACAGTGTAGGGGGCGGCATCGTGCGACGCTTCCAGGGGAAAGACCGGGTGTGGGTGGAAGGCGACGACGGGTTTGAAATCCCGGCCCTGCTGCGCGAGCTGGTGGTGGTGGCGGATAAGCCAACGCTGATTCAAACAGCCGCGCCGAAGGAACGTCCCATAGAAGAAACCCCCCAAGGCGAAGAATTGAACCTTTATATAGGATACCTTCCGCTCAGCCCCAAGGCCATGACGCAAAGCGGATACGAGGCCTACCTCATAAACAGCAGCAACTATTACCTGTTCTTTAATTACATGCATCGGCAAAACAACAGTTGGGTAAGCCGCTGCAACGGACAGATAGAACCGAACACCAAGATTTTTATGGAGGAGTTCGACAAGGAGGTATTGAATGAGTTGGAACGGATCTGCGTACAACTCATCGCCTTTAAGAAGGACAAACCCTATTCCCTCAAAAACGCCCTCTCGGTAGAGATCCGTATGGATACGGTGAAGTTCTACAAGACGCATTGTTTTACGGAGAATGATTTCTTTGAGGAAAACGCCCTGATTGTTCCCGTGATACGGGCAGACGTTCCCCGCAAGGAATTACACGTATCCGAGGCCGGACTGAAAGAGGCCCTGAAGAGCAAGTCCTGTGCCGACGCCCCCGCGAACGTGAACCGGAAACCATCGCGGGAGATCGTGGAAATAGATTTGCACATCGAGCAGTTGCTGGATAATGTGAACGGATTGACTCCGGGCGACATCCTGCGCTACCAGTTGGAGAAATTCCACGAAACCCTTTCCCTGTACGCCGCAAAGAAGGGGCAGAACATTGTTTTCATACACGGCAAGGGAGAGGGCGTATTGCGTAGCGCCATTGAGAAGGAGTTGAAAACACGTTACAAACGCTACGACTACCAGAATGCTTCCTTCCTTCAATACGGCTTTGGGGCCACCATGGTAACTGTGCGCTGATGAAATCCGGGATGATTGAAACCGAGAGGAAATTTACCGTTGCCGGCGACTTTTGGAAGGAGGCAACCAACTCCTGCCACATCACCCAGGGGTATCTTTGCGCCGAACGGGAATGTACCGTGCGGGTCCGCATGGCCGGCAACGGGGCCTCGTTAACCGTCAAGGGTCCTTCCGACGAAAAAGGATGGAGCCGCTACGAATTTGAGCAGGAAATCCCCCCGGCCGACGCCGCGGAATTGATCAAGCTCTGCCGTAGCGGCATTATAGACAAGGTGCGTTATTATATTCCCTGGGGAAAACACGTGTGGGAGGTCGATGTGTTCCGGGGAGCGAACGAAGGTCTGCTGATTGCCGAGATAGAACTTTCCTCCGGGGACGAATCCTTTGAGAAACCGGCCTGGCTGGGGGAGGAAGTAACGGGAGACGAAAGATATTACAATACCATGCTCGCACGGAGGCCCTACACACAATGGAAAAGAAATGAATGATATAAAATACCGCAAGAATATGAAAAGATGTTTTACCTCCTGGATGCTGTCGGCCCTTGCTCCCTTTATGCTTTGTGCCGACGAGGGGATGTGGATGCTTCCGCTATTGAAGCAACAACGGCTGGCGCAAATGCAGTCCCTGGGCCTTACCCTGGAAGGCGACCGCATTTATCATCCCGACTCGGCTTCGCTCAAGGATGCGGTGGTGATTTTCGACGGGGGATGCACCGGCGGAATTATCTCCAACGAGGGTTTGCTGCTCACCAACCACCACTGCGCCTACAGCCGCATACAACAGCATAGCACGCCTGAGCGCGACTACCTTAGCCGGGGATACTGGGCCGCCGGCCGCCGGGAAGAGTTGCCTTGCCCCGGGTTAAGTGTGTCGTTTACCGAGCGCATCGAGGAGGTGACCGAATACGTTATCGGACGTCTGGAAAAAGATCCCGATCCCGGGGGCATGAATTTCCTCTCCTCCGCCTACCTCAACCTTTTGGCCAAGGAAAAGGTCGGGGAGCAATTTCTCTCCGAACATCCGGGGGTAGAGGTTGAGATCCGGGCGTTTTTCGGGGGGAATCAATATTATATGTTTACGAAGAAGCGATATACCGACGTTCGTTTGGTGGGCGTGCCTCCTTCCTCCATCGGGAGGTTTGGGGCCGATACCGACCAGGGGATGTGGCCCCGGCATACGGGCGACTTTGCCCTCTTCCGCATCTACGCCGATGCCGGGGGGAATCCGGCGGACTATGCCGAAAACAACGTTCCCCTCCGCCCCAAATACCGGCTGAGGATTTCCACCCGGGGTCTGGAAGAAAATGATTTTGCCATGATGCTTGGGTATCCGGCGCGCACCCATCACGACCATAGCAGTTGGGAAGTGGCCGAGCAATACGCCATCGACCTGGCCGTGGGCGTCCACATCCGCGGACTGCGCCGGCAACTCCTGCAGGAGGAAATGCTCCGGGATTCCGAACTGCGCATCCGCTACGCCGACAAATACGCCGCCGTGGCGAACGCGCACAAAAACGCCCTGGGGGCGCGCCGGGCGATTCGGCGGCAGCTCCCGGAAGAAGCCAAGCGCGTGCAGCAGGAACAACTCCTGGCCTGGGCCGGAGACAACCACCGGGGGGATTATCCCGAAGTCCTGCGTATGATGGAGCAAATCGTGCAGGATCGGAAAAGCCTCCGTTTCCGCAGCCGGATGCTCAACGAGGCTTTGGTGCGGGGGATAGAATTTACGGCCATACCCACCCGGATCCAACCCGTGGCGGAGGCCCTGCGGGGGAAGGACCGGGCGGCCGGGGAGGAACAGCTCCGCCTGCTTTCCCTGGCGCGCCTGCGTTTTTTCAATGCCTCCTATGCGCCGCAGTTGGATCGCAAGATCGCCAAGGTGATGCTCCGGGAATACCGCCGCCTGGTGCCGGCGCATCAGCAGCCGGCCTATTTCGCTGTTGTGGACAAGAAATTCAGGGGCGATACCGACCGTTTCATCGACTACCTCTTTGAAACCTCCATTTATGGGAATCCCGAAAACTTCGGGGCTTTTCTCGCCCGTCCTTCGGCCCGTGCGCTCGAAAACGATCCGATGATACGCTTTGCCCAGGCCGTGGAGAAGGAGCAAAAGATGCTGGCCGCAGCCCTTGGCGAGTTCGACGAAGCCCTGGCCCTGGAGCGCCGGGAATTTGTGAAGGGTTTGCTGGAGATGCGCCCCGGGGAGGACTATCCCGAGGCCAACGCCACCATCCGCCTGACCTACGGACAAAAAAAGGGATACGCCCCCTGCGACGCCGTCTACTACGAAAGCCAAACCACGCTGGACGGGGTGATGGAAAAAGAAGACCCCGACAAGGAGGAATTTACCGTCCCCCAGCGCCTCAAGGAGCTGCACCGGGCAAAGGACTTCGCCCCTTACGCCATGCCTGAGGGGAAGATGCCCGTGGCCTTCATCCTCAACACCCACACCCCGAGAGGCAACTCCGGAAGCCCCGTATTGAACGCCCGGGGGGAGCTGGTGGGCGTCAACTTCGACCGGAATTGGGAGGGCATGGGGGGCGACATCCAATACCTTGCCGACCACCAGCGAAGCATCGTTGCGGACATCCGCTACATCCTTTTTATCATCGACCGATACGCCGGGGCCGGATACCTGCTGGAAGAAATCTTCTCCGGGGACTGATTCCCGAAAACCGGAAGGGGCGAGGGGGGAAAAAAAAACGTCGGCATGTAATTTTTTTCCAAAAAATTTGGCAGTTCCGATAATTATTCTTCTATATTTGCAGCATAGTATTAATCCCAAAAACAAAGAAAACGTATGCAGATACTTCGATTGAATTTGAAAAGCCTCCACAACGAGGAATGGTTTAACTTATTTACCGATTTCAAGAACGAAATCCCCATTTACGGCGGGGCGGAGAAGCTCGGCGTCAAGAAACTGTACGAATTGTTGACGCCCCTGTACAGCAAGGCCGACCATCTGCTGATTGTGCTCCGTAAGAGTGTTTATACGGAAGCCATGAGAGAAGCCGACAAGGATCGCAATGCCCTCTTTACGGGGATGTACAACGTAATTAAAGCCTCACGCGCCCTGCCGGGTGACGACAAGAAGGATGCCGCCAAGCGCCTGTTTATCCTGATTAGCGACTACCGGAAATCGGCCATCAACAGCAGTTATACGGAAGAATCGAGTGCGATACACAACTTCCTGCAAGACGTCAAGGGCAAATACGCCCCGTATATCACCCTGCTCCAACTCGACACTTGGGTGAACGACCTGAAAGCTGCCGAACAGAAATTCCTCGACTGCCGCGCACTGCGTACGCAGGAAGACGTCGAAAAACCCACGGAACGCTTTGCCGATGTTCGCAAAGAGATGGACCTCCTCTATCAGGGGATTGTGGACTCGTTTCATGTGCAACTCTTAGCCGACGGACTGAGTGGCGACGTAAATATTGACCCGGAAGACCTCAAGACCGGGATATACGAAGAAGATACGCCCACGGAACTGCGAGGGAATGTGGTGTACAACTTCGTTGTGGCATGGAACCGAATCCTGAAAAGATATGCCGACATGCTCGCGGTTCGTGCGGGACGCCGGGCAAAAGATAAAGATACGGAAGAGGAGGAGGAACCAAGCGGACCGGTGGAAGACTAAACCTCCCATCTACCCCAAACCGAATAAAGAAACATAGTTATCTTCAAATTTTCATTGAGCTTTTTTTTAATACGAAACCGTTTTTTAGTCTTTCAAACCCCGGCCAACCTTTGGTCGGGGTCTTTCTTTTTCCCCTCCCCCCTACCCTTTTCCGAATGGAAGCGAAAATTTTTTACGGCGCCTAAATCCATTTGGGAATTGGAGGTAGAATTTTTTTTCCGGCCCAATTTCCATTTTGGAATTGGGCTGGAAAAATTTCTCCGGCTCAATTTCCATTTGGGAAAGGGCTGGAAATTTTTCTCCAGCTCAATTTCCATTTGGGAAAGGGCTGGAAAAATTTCTCCAGCTCAATTTCCATTTGGGAAAGGGCTGGAAAAATTTCTCCAGCACAATTTCCATCCGGGAATTGGGGTAGAAATTTTTCTCCAGCACAATTTCCATCCGGGAATTGGGGTAGATTTTTTTCTCCAGCACAATTTCCATTTGGGAATTGGGGTAGATTTTTTTCTCCAGCACAATTTCCATCCGGGAATTGGGCTGGAAATTTTTTTCCGGCACAATTTCCATCCGGGAATTGGGCTGGAATTTTTTTTTCAGCACAATTTCCATCCGGGAATTGGGCTGGAAATTTTTTTTCAGCACAATTTCCATCCGGGAATTGGGCTGGAATTTTTTTTTCACTGTAAATCTTTTTGGGGGGAGAGGCGGGATTTTCTCCGGGACCTCAGCGCCGGGAGTGGGCTGAGGCAAGGGTTAATCTTCCATATCGGGTTCGGAAATTTCGTTGAAGACTTCGGTTCGGTCCAGCAATTGTTCTTCGAGTTTTTGGAAATAGTTTTTTACAAACAAGGTCTTTTTGTCGTCGTAGGGATCGTTCCGCGTATGGTAGCTGTTGTATATTTTGCGAATGTAATCCAGGTGGAGTTCGTCAAACAGGACTTTCTTCAAAAGAGGAATCCGGCTAATGTCCACATCATAAAAAAAACTTAAACGATCCATGCCCAAATACTTCAACTCGTCGGGCGAAAGATGGAGGCGCTCGTGGAGAATATGACCCTCCGGAACACCCTGGCTGAGAAGAGGCAGGAGGGTTAGCACCAGCAAATTGTCGCCGTCAATGGTGAAGGCGAAATAACCAATCGTCTTGTCCTCCATCCCCAAAGGCGCAACGCAAGCCAACAACTGCATCCCGTTGGGAGCGCGCACCAGCTTCTGAGCAATCATGAAGGAAAGAACAAAAAACTGATTCCGCAAAATGGGAAAAAACGTGTCGATGCGCTCCTTGAAACGATAAATGGCGTGCGACTGGATGTAAATATTCAACAACCGATCGTGCCGGGCATTCGGCATGATCTTGCGGATGGGAATCGTAGCCCCGGTATAAGGCAAGCTCAGGAATTTTCCCATGCCGATGCGAAAAGCCGTGCGTTCGCGGTTATGGTATTTGAAACGAAGGGACTGACATTCGTGCGTCACAATACGTACAATGGGTTGGAGCGAAGGACGGTGAAGCGCCGGTACAATGTCCTCAATTTCCTGTCCGTAAGTCCGGAAATTGGGCTGCGAAAGCATCAAAAGAGAAGTCTTGATATGACTCGCAAGAGCCTCCTGCATCACCAGAAACAGGTTCCGCTTTTTAAATTCCCCGAGCACGCGCCGAACAATCCGCAACTGCGCTTCGGAAAGAGTCTCCAGAAAAGAATCGTTGCCGAAGGTCAACTCCACAACCTGTCCCGTAGTCACCAAATCCATCCACGTCACACCCGAATCCTTGTCGTAATAAGCACGCTTGAGGTAGCCCAGCAACTCCTCCTGCACGTAACGAAGGTAGGGCTTGGGAACCCGGTGCCCGGCCATGGCCTGTATGCGCGGAGGCATGACCTGCACACGGAAAATGTCCTGTTTCTGGCGTTTGGTAAACGTCTCAAAAACTTCGGGATCCTCTCCCATCGCCCGGAAAATGCGCTTGGTGGCCGCATAACAGGCATCCAGGTAAGTCTTGGTATACTTGATCAGCATGGCATTGGGGCGGTGCTGGGTTGGGGTCTTCTTTCTTTTTTTATTCGTAGCCATCGTTCGAGAAATTAAAGATTTTGGCAAAAATACGCTTTTTCCGCAGACGGAAACAAGGTGTAGAAAAGGTTTAGCGCATTTCTTCCAGCAGGCGGCAGGCGGCTTCTACCGTGTGGACGTTTTTTACAATCAGGCTGCGCCGAAGAGAGGATTCGCGCAGCAGGCAACGCCGGGGGTATTTCTGTACAAAGCCCAGCAAACGCTCGAATGTGTCGCTTTCGTAATAGGAACTCTGGGGATTGGATACAAGCAGAATGTTCATTTGATCCTTCTTGAGTATGATTTTTTCCATGCCGAGGCTCCGGGCCATGCGTCTGAGGCGCACAAGGCGGATCAACTCCTTGCCTTCGTGGGGGATTTTTCCGAAACGATCCTCCAGGCGTTTGCCGAAGGCGATAATCTCCTGCTCCTGCTCCATCTTGTCCAACTCGCGGTAGAGACCAATGCGTTCCGAATCGTTGGGAATATAGGTCGAAGGGAAAAGCAGTTCCAAGTCGCTCTCCACAAACGTCTCGCGCACGTAATCGCTCTCCGCAACAGAAAACTCCCCCCCGGAAGAAGACCCGGAGGAGGGAGCGTACAGGTCGGCAAACTCGGTTGTACGGAGTTCGTTGACCGCCTCCTCCAATACCTTGCGGTAGGTCTCGTAGCCCAAATCGGCAATGAAACCGCTCTGCTCGGCCCCCAGGAGATTGCCCGCACCCCGTATGTCCAAATCCTGCATGGCAATGTGGATGCCGCTGCCAAGCTCGGAGAAATTTTCAATCGCCTGCAAACGCCGTTGCGCCTCCCGGCTCAGCGACGAAAGAGGCGGAGCCAGAAGGTAACAGAATGCCTTGCGGTTGCTGCGCCCCACCCGCCCACGCAGCTGGTGGAGGTCCGAAAGCCCGAAATGGTGGGCGTCGTTTATCAGGATCGTATTCGCATTGGCTACGTCAATGCCGTTCTCCACAATGGAGGTCGCCACCAGCAGATCGTATTCGTAATTGATAAAATCCGTGAGCGTTCTCTCCAGCAATACCGGCTCCATCTGACCATGCGCCACGGCAATCCGCGCCTCGGGCACCTCCCGGTGTATCCATGCAGCCATCTCGTGGATGTTGCGGATGTGGTTGTGGATAAAAAACACCTGCCCGTTCCGCCCCATCTCAAAGGCAATCGCCTCGCGAATGAGATCCGGACCGAAACACCCTACATCGGTTTGCACAGGGTAACGGTTGGGCGGAGGAGTGGAGATGTTGCTCAACTCCCGCGCCCCCATAAGCGAAAACTGAAGGGTGCGAGGAATGGGAGTGGCCGTCAACGTCAGGGTATCGACATGGGCCTTGAGCTGACGCAGCTTTTCCTTGACGGCCACACCGAACTTTTGCTCCTCGTCTATGATCAACAGGCCGAGATCCTTGAAACAAATATCCTTGCTCACAATCCGGTGCGTCCCGATGAGGATGCCGATCTTCCCCTCCTTCGTATCGCTGAGGATGCCCTTGACCTGCGCCGCGTTCCGCGCCCGGCTGAGGTAGTCGATGCGGCAAGGGAAGTTGGCCAGCCGTTCGGAAAACGTCCGGTAATGCTGGAAAGCCAGCACGGTGGTCGGCACCAAAAGCGCCACCTGCTTGTCATCCGCCAAGGCCTTGAAAGCGGCGCGGATGGCTATCTCGGTCTTGCCGAAACCCACATCCCCGCAAATCAGCCGATCCATGGGAAAAGGATTCTCCATATCCTGCTTCACCTCGGCGGTCGCCTTGATCTGGTCCGGCGTATCCTCGTAAATAAAACCCGCCTCCAACTCATGCTGCATGAAACTATCGGGGCTAAAGGCAAAACCCTTTTCTTCCTTTCGTTTGGAATAAAGCAGGATGAGGTCGCGTGCAATATCCTTCACCTTCGACTTGGTCTTCTCCTTCATCTTCTCCCATGCGCCGCTGCCGAGTTTGTTCAACTTGGGGGATTCCCCGGAATCCTTCCCCTTATACTTGGAAAGTTTATGCAAGGAGTGTATGCTCACAAAGAGGGTGTCGTTGTTGCGGTAGATCAACTTGACGGCCTCCTGGGTCTTCCCGTTCACCACGGTGCGCACCAGTCCGCCGAACTGCCCCACACCGTGGTCAATGTGGACCAGGAAATCCCCCATGGCAAACTGATTCAGTTCCTTGAGGGAAAGGGTTATCTTCCCACTCCTGGCCTTTTCGCTCCTGAGGTTGAATTTATGAAAGCGGTCGAAGATCTGATGATCCGTAAAGCAGCAAATCCCAAGGGTGGCGTCGGCAAATCCTTCGTGCAACGTCCTGTTGACGGCCGTAAAGGGAATGGAATCGTTCCGATCCCGGAAAATCGTGCGGATGCGCGATGTTTGCTTTTCCGCATCACTCAATATATATATAGTATACTTCCTCTCCAAATAATGATGGAAAGAACGACTCACCAGGTCGAAGTTCTTATGATAAACCGGCTGCATTTCGTTGTGGAAAGCAAGGGTTGCGTCCGGTATTCCCTGCGGGCGGCTTCCGAAGTGTATCCGCCGGAAATTTTGTATCCTTAGAAGAAAAGTCTCGCCGCAAAGGAGTTTCCCGCGCATCTGCTCGATGTCCGTAAAGGCCCCTTCGCGGTTCGTAACCTGAGGCTCCTCGTTCCAAAGACTGTCCATCCGGTCTTTGCATCGAAGCAAATCATGCGCCGCCACAATGGTTTGCTCCGGAAGCGAATCGGCAAGGGAACATTCGGCCTTGCCCTGCGCACTGATTTGCGGAATAATGCGCACAGAGGCACGTATCTCTTCCGAAAGCTGCGTCTCCACGTGAAAAGTACGTATGCTTTCCACCTTGTCGCCGAAAAAGTCGATCCGAAAAGGATATTCCGAAGAAAAAGAGAAAACATCCAGAATACTTCCCCGCATGGCATACTGTCCCGGTTCGTAGACATAATCTACGTGTTCAAAGCCGTATTCGTCCAGCAAGTCGGCCACAAACATACTGTCCAGCTTTTCTCCCGCATGTATTTGCAGGGTATTGTCCCGGAGGATTTGTTTCGAAACGATTTTCTCGGCAATGGCTTCCGGCGAGGTGACAATCACAAAGGGAGTGTCGGCATCCTGCAATACGCCGAGCGTTTCGGTACGCAGGATTTCATTGGCCGGATCTATGCGCCCGTATTTGATGGCCCGTCGGTAGGCGGAAGGAAAGAAGTAGATCGATTCCTCCCCGGCAAGCTGTATAAGGTCGTGATAGAAATATCCGGCTTCGTCCGGATCGTTCAAGATGCAAAGGTATTGCCTGGGGTTTTTCCTAAAGAGAGCGGCAAAGGTCATGGCAGGGCCCGAACCTTTCAGGCCTTTCAGAAAAATGTTCCGTAGCGAGGGGTTTTCCACCAGGTTATCCAAGGCACGGATTTGCGGGTGGGAGGAGTACAGTGTCAGTAAATCGTGTATATCCAAAATGCTGTGTTATTTATGCAAAGGTATGTTTTTGTGCAAAACAATACAAGGCGCTGTTTTAAATCCGCACAAAACATCTATCTTTGGTTGGCAAAAGCGAAAAACGGAAACTCTTAATTAAGATTTTAAATATATGTCCGACAGTATTGTTATTATTCCCACATACAACGAGCGAGAAAACATCGAGCGGATCATCCGCCGGGTATTGGATTTGGCCGGGAAATTCCACATTGTAGTAATCGACGACGGTTCGCCCGACGGTACGGCGGCCATTGTAAAGCATCTCCAGGGGGAATTTCCCCAAAGCCTTTTCCTTCTGGAACGACAGGGCAAGCAAGGCCTTGGCACAGCCTACATCTGCGGGTTCCGGTGGGCTTTGGAGCGGGGCTATGAATTTATCTTTGAGATGGACGCCGATTTCAGCCACAGCCCCGACGATCTCCCGCGGCTGTATGCCGCCTGTCGGGAAGAAGGCGCCGATGTGGCTGTCGGTTCCCGTTACAGCAACGGGGTCAATGTTGTAAACTGGCCGTTGGGTCGGGTATTGATGTCGTATTTTGCCTCGGTCTATGTCCGGATAATCACAGGCATGAAGGTGCGCGATACAACGGCGGGCTTTGTGGCATACCGCCGACAGGTGCTGGAGACAATCAACCTGGATGAAATCCATTTCAAGGGATACGCCTTCCAGATCGAAATGAAGTTCACGGCCTACAAGTTTGGATTTGAGCTTCGGGAAGTCCCCATTATTTTTGTGAACCGTGTCTTGGGTGTTTCCAAGATGAATACCTCGATCTTTGGCGAGGCCCTATTGGGTGTTCTTCAGCTGAAGTGGTGGAGTTTTTTCCGTTCCTACCAACGATAATCCTACCCACGATAATCCTTTAATAAATCCGGGCGAAGGAGGGCTGTGCGTTCGTGAGCCTGTTGCAGGCGCCATTCCTCTATTTTACGCTGATGTCCCGACAGCAGGACCTCGGGCACTTTCCATCCTTTGTATTCTGCCGGTCGGGTGTATACGGGCGGCGCCAGCAATCCGTCCTGGAAGGAATCGGCCAAAGCGCTTTGTTCGTCGCCGAGCACGCCGGGGATCAGGCGAACCACGGCGTCGGTGAAGACGGCGGCGGCGAGTTCTCCTCCGGTGAGGACGTAATCCCCCAGGGAGATTTCGCGCGTAATCAAGTGCTCGCGGATGCGGTAATCTATGCCCTTGTAATGTCCGCAGAGGATCATCAGGTTCGGGAGCATGGACAGGGCATTGGCCATGGGTTGGTTGAACACCTCGCCGTCGGGCGAGGTGTAAATGATTTCATCGTAGGTGCGTTTTTCTTTCAGGGCGGAGATAGCCCGGTCTACGGGTTCGATCTGCAGTACCATGCCGGCTTCCCCTCCGAAGGGATAGTCGTCTAGCTTTTTCCACTTGTTGGAGGTATAGTCACGCAGGTTATGGAGGTAGATTTCGGCCAGTCCTTTCTTCTGCGCACGTTCAAGGATAGAGCAATGCATCATGCCTTCTATCATTTCCGGGAGGATGGTGAGTATATCAATCCGCATGAGCTTATTCCCATTCGATGGTTGCCGGGGGTTTGGAGCTGATGTCGTAGACGACCCGGTTTACTCCTTTTACTTTGTTGATGATCTCGTTGGAAACTTTGGCCAGGAAATCGTAGGGGAGCTGCGCCCAGTCGGCCGTCATGGCGTCGGAGGAGGTCACGGCCCTCAGGGCGATGGTATTTTCGTAGGTACGCAAATCGCCCATGACACCTACCGAGTGCACGGGCAGGAGGATGGCTCCGGCCTGCCAGATCGTGTCGTACAATCCCCATTCCCGCATCAGGGAGAGGTAGATATGGTCGGCTTCCTGCAGGATACGGACTTTTTCGGGGGTAATCTCCCCCAGGATGCGGATGCCCAGGCCCGGTCCGGGGAAGGGATGTCGGCGTATCAGGCGGGGCGTCATGCCCAGTTCCTGTCCTACGCGCCGGACTTCATCCTTGAAGAGTAGGCGGAGCGGTTCCACGAGCCTGAGATGCATCTGTTGGGGCAAACCTCCCACGTTGTGGTGACTTTTGATTACGCTGCCGGTGAGGGAGAGCGATTCGATCACATCAGGGTAGATGGTGCCTTGTGCCAACCAGCGAACCGGGGCGATTTTTTTGGCTTCTTCTTCAAAGACGTCGATAAATCCCTTGCCGATGATTTTCCGTTTCTCTTCCGGGTCCGATACGCCGGCGAGGGCTTTGTAGAACAGATCCTGGGCCTGCACTCCCCGGACGTTCAGCCCCAGGTGTTCGTAATCTTTCAGCACGTCTTCAAATTCATTTTTGCGCAGCAGTCCGTGATTCACGAAGATGCAGGTGAGGTTTTTGCCGATGGCCTTGTGCAGCAGCAGGGCTGTGACCGAGGAATCCACCCCGCCGGACAGGGCCAGGATTACCCGGTCGTTTTTCAATTTCCGTTGAAGTTCCCCCAGGGTTGTTTCGATGAAGGAGGCGGGCGTCCAGTTTTTCTTGCATCCACACAGGTTCAGGAAGTTGTCTATGAGTTGCATTCCCTGGGAGGTATGGAAAACTTCGGGGTGGAACTGTACGCCGTAGGTATTTTCCCCTTGGACGGCGTAGGCGGCGACTTTCACGTCGTGGGTTGCGGCGATGATGCGGAAGCCGGGGGGTAATGCCGTGATGCTGTCCCCGTGCGACATCCACACCTGGGTGCCCGGGGAGAGGGATTTCATCAGCGGGCTTGTCGAATCCAGGGACGCCAGCTGCGCCCGTCCGTATTCGCGCAAGGGGGTTGCCTTGACCGTTCCGCCGGCCCGGTGCACCAGGAGTTGCGCTCCGTAGCAGATGCCCAGAAGGGGATAGCGTCCGCGGATCTGTTCCATATTTATCTGAAAGGCTTCGTCCTCGTAGACCGAATGGGAGCTTCCCGAGAGGATAACGCCTTTGATGCAGGGGGCGTCCTCGTGCGGAAACCGGTTATAGGGAAGAATTTCGCAATACATATTCAGTTCCCTGATCCGACGTCCGATCAGCTGGGTGGTCTGGGAGCCGAAGTCTAAAATAACTATTTTCTCGTGCATAATTGGATCGTTTTATTGGTAAGAGGCACAAAGTTAATCATATCCCTTCAGAAACGGGGAGACATATGTTAACAGGTTTTTAAAATGTGTGAAGGAACGCGAATCCATTTTTTGTAAAACTTTTTAACGCTACCTTTGCGCATCAGCATACAGGATTTATGAATACATTCGGAAAAGAAAATAAGGGAATCAACCACCTTTCGTCGCTCATTGCCGTGGTTATTGTGCTCGCAGGGATTCTTGCGGGCGCGGCCTATTATATTTATCACCAGCGACAACAGATGTCCCGCCTGGTGGCCTCCTTCGACCTGGAGAAAGAAACCCTGGCCGATGATTTCAACGAGCTTTCCCTTCAGTATGAAGGCTATAAATTCAGTGTCGGCAACGATTCGCTGGCCGCCCTCCTGCAGACCGAGCAGAACAAAGTGCAACGTCTCCTGGAAGAAGTCCGGAGCGTCAAGGCCACCAACGCCAAACGCATCGGCGAACTCAAGAAAGAGTTGGAGACCTTGCGGAAAATCATGCGCAACTACGTGATACGGATCGACTCCCTCAACCTGGCCAACGAGCAGCTAACCAGGGAAAAGAACCGCGCCGTACAACAATACCGCCAAGCCTCCAGCACGGCCGAACAACTCACCAAAGAGCTGGAAAAACAAACCGAGCGCGTCACCCTGGCGAGCCGTCTCGACGCCACGGACATTCGCCTCATAGCCCTGAACACACGCGGACGGGAAGTAAAACGTATCAAACAAATGGAGCAATTCATGGTAAGTTTTCGAATCTCCCGCAACATTACGGCACCGGTAGGTGAAAAAACCCTGTACGTTCGCCTCCAGAAACCCGACGACGATATCCTGGTGAAAAACCGCAGTCACCTGTTTCTTTTTGAGGGCAAAGAGATCAACTACTCCATGAAAAAAATTGTGGAATACGATGGCGAAGAACTCCTCGTTACGATGTATTGGGACATCGAAGAATTCCTTTCGCCAGGCTCCTATGGCGTTGATATTTTTGCCGACGGCAACCTCATAGGCCGTCAGCGTTTTCTTTTGGGGCAATAATCCCGCCCTCCATCCTCCTTTCAAACCTTTTTGCGGAAGCTCCGTCGCGGCGGAAAGGCTTCCCCATCCTGCCGTCCGGGCTTTTGTCGTAACATAATCCGGAAGGCAGCGCGTGTTTTTATCCTTTGAAAACGGATAGACCATCGGGCACCGCATGGGCCGGGCCTTTGAAAACGGATAGACCATCGGGCACCGCGTGGGCCGGGGGTTTGAAAACGGATAGACCATCGGGCACCGCGTGGGCCTTGGGTTTGAAATTGGATAGACCATCGGGCACCGCGTGGGTCGTGGGTTTGAAATTGGATAGACTATCGGGCACCGCGTGGGCCGGGGGTTTGAAATTGGATAGGCTATCGGGCACCGCGTGTGCTCGGCCTTTGAAAACGGATAGGCTGTCGGGCACCGCGTGGTCCGGGGGTTTGTTGTGCGAAAATAGATCGGCGCCGATTGATTTTTTTTGTTTGAAAAATTTGGAGGTATTGTTTTTTTCGTCTACCTTTGCATTCGAGTAGGGTAATGATTAAAAAATTTTATGTGTTATGAGAATTAATCGGGTAAATCTGAAATTTCTTCGCAACGAAGAATGGTTTCGACTTCATTGTATATTTGCCTCCCTGGTGGACGACTGCGGGGTGGAGCGACTCAAGTTGCAACGGCTCTTTCCCCTCTATAAAAAGATTTGCAAAGAGGTGGAAGACCTGCTCGGCCGGTCGCGCAAAAGCTTTATATCCATCGAAGTGACGGAGGCCGACAAGGTGAGGACACAACAGTTCCGAGCCTTGAGGTGGGCCGTCAAAGCCTGCCTGAAACTAAACAACGGAAAAGAAAATTCCACCGCCATGCAGGTCCGCACCCTCGTGAAAAAACACGAGAAAACCATCCTGAAAGGAGGAATGGCCGGGAAAACAACCGCCATCGCCAACCTGGTGCACGAATTTCAGCAACTGACAACCCACCCGGACCCTGTCCCCCAGGACGAAATCCGGGGAATCCCCGCCTGGATCCATTCCCTCCGGACAGCCAACCGGGCCTACATCGAAGCCGTCGACAAACGCCTTCAGGAAGCCGCAAAAAGGCCGGGCGTCAACCGTTTGAAAACACTAAGACGCCAGGCCGACCGGTATTATATCCGCATGATCGACCTGGTAGCCTCCGAACTCCAGGCCATCTCCCCCCCTACCCCCCGCCCCGCTCCCGCACCCGCCCCCGACGACGCATCCGTCCTGCACTTTGCCAAAGCCCTGAACGTCTGCGTGACTTATTATAAAACCATCCTGAAAGGACGGCAAACCAAAAAGGAAAAAAAAGAGGCAAATCCCTTGCAGCATTCGAGAGAACTTCCGCATCCTTACTTCTATACATACATTTCCTGAAAATGAAATCCAATAGAAGAAAGACATACCTTTTTATTCTGTGCTGCCTCCCCGCCTGCCTCCCCGCAGCCTGGGGACAAACGTCCGCAACCCGGGATTCGTCCCCCCAAAAACTCCTGAGCCTGACCGAGGCCGGGGTTTTGGCCGGTAATTCCGATAATCAACGCCCAGCGCCCTTTATCTTTCATTCCTCACTGAACTACGCCCTCACGCCCCGCCTGTCGGCAGGGCTGGGAACCGGTGTGGAATTCATGAAAGAAACCCTCCTGCCCCTGACGGCCAACCTGCGCCTGAGCTTCACCCACGCCTCAAAGCTTCAACCCTTTGTGCGCCTCATGGGAGGCTACCTGATCCCGCTGGAAAGCAAAATGAATGCCCCGTATCCCCGTTATCTGTACTATGCAGACGCCTTCGGAACCCAAAGCTCCTATCCCGAAGGAGATCTGATGGCCAAAGGCGGGTGGATGATCAACCCCTCGGCAGGTATCGTCCTCCAAACCAAATGGAATACAGGCGTCGTCCTCTCGGGAGGATACCGCCATCAACGGTTGCTCTATAGCGCCAAACAGGATTACCGCCTGCAAGTGGAACAGAATCGCCTGTCGCTTACGCTGGGCCTTATTTTCTAACCCATTCCAACCCATCCCAACATGAAAACCCATCGTCTCGCCCTCGCCCTCGCCCTGTGTACCCTGGGATTCTCCTGTACAGACAAGTATACGGAGGAATTAACCGTGAACGCCCCCGTGTATCTGACCTATGAAGCCCTGCGTACAGCCGTAGGCCCCGAACCCGCACGCACGCTGGAACGCCCGGGGAAAATTTATTTCAAAGACAACCGGATTTTTATCGTAGAATACCTCCAAGGCATTCACGTAATCGACGTATCCGACGTGTCCAACCCCCAAAACCTGGTGTTTATCCATATCCCCGGCTGTGTGGACCTCGCCATCAAAGACCAGTCCCTCTATGCCGACAGTTATACGGACCTCGTAACCATTGACGTCTCCGAGGTCGCCCGTCCGAAAGAAATCCACCGGCTAACCGACGTCCTCCCCTACAAAATCCCAACCCCCAAAGAAACCGCCTACCCACGCGCCGAAGTGCTGAAAGACAAAGGCGTAGTGACCGGCTGGGAACTCCGGCGGGAAAAACATGCCGTAACCCCGCCCAAGGACCTCTACTCGGAATATGACTATAGCGACAAGGCCTGGCCGAGCTTCTTCCTTGCCAACGCCGAGGGAACAACCGCCGGCTCAGGCAGCGGATCCGTCGGCCTGGGAGGCTCCATGGCACGCTTCGGATTGTATCAAGACTATCTCTACGTGGCCGATGAATCCAGACTTTACCTCTTCGACGCCGCAACGCCCGCAAGGCCCGTCGCCCTCGGTATCCATCCCCTTGCGAACGCCATTGAGACGATGTTTATCTACGACCACCACCTCTTTTTCGGCACCCCCTCCGGTATGTTGGTGTACAGCCTCCAGGTGCCCCTCGCACCGGATTACATCGGGGATTTCCGGCATACCACCAGCTGCGACCCCGTGGTCGTGCAAGACGGATACGCCTATATCACCCTGCGCGCCGGAGAAACCTGCGGCGGAGGAGTAAACCGCCTCGACATCGTGAAAATCTCGGAAGATTACAAGGAATACGACCTGGTGAGTTCCTACGGCATGACCGCCCCGCAAGGCCTGGGCGTCGACGGAAACAAACTCTTCATCTGCGACGGACCGGCCGGGCTGAAAATCTACGACGCCGAAGACAAAACCACCCTCTCCTCACACCTCATCGCCACATTCCCGGAGATTCAAGCCTACGACGTTATCCCCCTTGAGGGATACCTCTTTCTGGTAGCCGAAGAAGGCTTCTACCTCTACGATTATTCCGATTATACCAACATCCGCCGCCTGGGATACATTCCCATCTCCCCCTCAAACAAGGAATAACCTCCCCCTATCTCCGGTGCATCCCTCTCAACGGATTATTTTTCTTTGCGAAAGAAAAATAATCCGGGATGAAAACAATTAAAAAAAATATGTATTTTTGGCCTGTACAACAAGGATAACCCTTGACGAACACAAACGTATCTTTAACCTTAAAAAAATAATTAAATATGACAAACAGAAAACTAAGAATGGGAATGGTCGGCGGAGGTAGCGATGCCTTTATCGGCGCCATCCACCGTTGCGCCGCCTTGATGGACAACCAAATCGAACTGGTTTGCGGCTGTTTTAGTGTAGACCCCGACATCTCCCTGCGTTCGGGACGTTCCTACTTCCTGCCCGATAACCGGGTTTATAAAACGTATCAAGACCTGTTTTCGCACGAAGCAACCCTGCCGGAAGGCGAACGCATGGACTTTGTAACCATCGTCACCCCCAACAAATGGCACTTCGAACCGGCTATGATGGCGCTGAACAACGGATTCCACGTCGTGGTAGACAAACCCATCACCTTCTCGCTGGAAGAAGCCAAACAGTTGCAGAAAAAAGTGGAAGAAACAGGACTTATCCTGGCGCTCACCCACGTATATTCCGCCTACCCCGCCGTGAAAGAAGCCAAAGCAAGGATTGCACGAGGCGATTTCGGCAAGCTAAGACGCATCTACGTGGAATATACGCAGGGATGGCTGTCGGAACGCATCGAACTCCAGGGAGGAAACAACGCCGGATGGCGAACCGACCCCAAACGCTCCGGTAAAGCCGGAAGCGTAGGCGATATAGGCACACACGCCTGGCATCTGACAGAATACATAACAGGAGCCAAAGTGACGGAACTCTGTGCCGAACTGAAAGCCTTTGCCCCCGGAAGACCCATCGACGATGACGGAGCCGCTTTCCTCAAATATAACAACGGAGCAACCGGAGTGCTCGTCTGCACACAAATAGCAGCAGGAGAAGAAAACCGACTCAACATCCGCATCTATGGAGAAAAAGGAGGGTTGGAATGGCATCAGGAAGAGCCCAATAGCCTATACCTGAAATGGAACGACAAACCAAAAGAAATTATCCGTATAGGCAATAACGGCTTCCTGACCGACAACACCAAATACAACACCCGCACCCCCGGAGGACATCCCGAAGGCTTCATCGAATCGTTTGCCAACATCTACCGGAACTTCAGCTCCACCCTCCGCGCATTGGCCAAAGGAGAAAAACCCTCGCCGCAAATGCTCGACTTCCCAACCGTTTACGACGGCGTAAGAGGTATGCAGTTTATCGAAACCATGGTCGAAGCCGGATATAACGATAAACAGAAATGGCAAAAATGGATTGAATAACACAAAAAATCAAAGCAAACATAAACCCCTACAAACGATCCCCTTTATACGTCATACGAAATGGTAAGAAACAATTCGAATCGCTACGCTTCCGGGAAAAAGAAATCCGGGAAAATTAAAATACTTCTCTTTTTTACAGGCTTATTCCTGGGCGCAGCAGGCGTTGTGGGAGTGTATCAAACGTCTGTTTACTTTTCTTCCGACCGCTCCTGCATGATGTGCCACGTACATCCACACGTGGAAACCAGCTGGAAACTGTCCAAACATGTGAATAATAAAAGCGGAACAAAAGTACATTGCGTTGACTGTCACCTTCCCCCACAACACAATACCTGGGCGCACTATACGGCCAAAGCCAAACTGGGCATCAAAGACGCCTGGGGATGGCTCGTGAAAGACAGCGCCGATTTCGACTGGGAAAAAGCCTCGGAACTCGAACATGCCGTGAAGTATATCCCAAACGAATCCTGTAAGGAGTGTCATCAGAACCTTTTCCCCGAAGGGATTACCAGCGACGCCGTTACAGCCCATTTGTATTACGAAGAAAACGAGAAAAAACTGGACCTGCAATGCATCAGTTGCCACCTGGATGCAGGACATTACAACCCAAACTATACGCACGGGAAAATGACAGGCATACCGGGATTGAATACCTCCGGCGCTGCAACAGATACAAGCCTGTTCTTCAAAGAACCGGCCAGAATCACCGAATTTGCCGATTTTACGGAACAAATACCGGGTAGCGCCATTGCCTTTAAAATGGTTGCCGTCCCCGGAGGATCGTTTCAAATGGGAAGTACGGAAAAAGAATCGTTTCACAAACCCGACGAATCGCCACTCCGCACCGTTACGCTAAGCCCATTCTTCATGGCCGAAATAGAAACAACCTGGGATCAATACTGGGCCTTCTACGCCAATACCATGAGCGAAGGACGCACACCGCCGGAGACCGTTTACGCCAACAACAGCAACCCCAACACAGACGCTATATCCGGACCAACACCACCATTCGGATTCCCCGACCAGGGATGGGGCGGAGGCAGTCGGCCGGCTATAACCATGACGCATTATGCCGCAGAAACATTCTGCCAGTGGCTGTCGCTCAAAACAGGAAAAAAATATCGCCTGCCTACCGAAGCCGAATGGGAATACGCAGCAAGAGGAGGAACACAAACACCCTATTTCTTTGACGGAGACCCGACAAGATTCTCCGACAAAGGATTCTGGCGGAAATTCTTCGAGGCAAAAACCGATAGCATCAGTGCATATGTAATCTATGCCAAGAATAGCAGGAATAAAACCCAGGAACCCTCCATGGTGAAAGCCAATCCGCTGGGATTGAAAAATATGTTGGGCAACGTAATGGAATATTGCGCGGATAAATACGATCCGGAAGCTTATCGCAAAGGCGGGGAAAACGTGACGGATCCTCTCGTTACCGAAGGCGGAGAATGGGTCGTGCGCGGAGGAAATTACACCTCAGACGCAGCAGACCTGCGAGCCGCTACACGCAGTTATACCCAACACGAATCCTGGCTGAGAACAGACCCGCAACAACCCAAAAGCATCTGGTGGTATTCCGACATCCGGGGCATCGGCTTCAGGGTGGTATGCGAACCGGATGCATCCCTTGGAGCAAAATAAACAGAAATAGACAAATTTCATAAATTTCATAAATCTCATTAATCTCATAAATCGTATAATTTCATGAAAAAAGAAAACAGTATCAGTAGGAGATCGTTCCTGAAAAACTCGGCAATGGCCGGCGCATTAGGAGCTATCGGAACCGGTAGCACAGCTACCGTATTATCATCGTGTGCCGGCGAAGGCGGAAAAGCAGCAGCTTCCAAACCGCTGAAAGAACCCGGTACGTATTATGTTCCCGACCTGGTGGACTTTGCCGCCGACGGGAAAGAACTCAAAGCCGGTGTGATCGGCTGTGGTGGACGCGGCTCAGGTGCTGCCGAAAACTTTCTCGATGCCGCCAACGGCGTTACCATTACCGCCCTGGGTGATACCTTCCAGGATCGTGTGGACGACCTGGCCTCCAAATTGAAAGAAAAGAAAGGTATCGACATCCCCGAAAGTCAACGCTTCGTGGGATTAGACGCCTACAAACAGGTCGTAGACAGTGGCGTGGATGTGGTAATTATTGCTACACCTCCCAACTTCCGCCCCATCCATTTCCAATACGCAACGGAAAAAGGGATACATTCCTTCCTCGAAAAACCTATCTGCGTAGACCCAATAGGCTATCGTACCATCGTGGCAACAGCCAAACAGGCTGCAGCTAAAAACCTTTGCGTAATAACAGGTACACAACGCCACCACCAACGCAGCTATGTGGAATCCTACAAGCAAGTGCAAAGCGGTCTTATCGGAGAAATAACGGGAGGTATCGTATACTGGAATCAATCCATGCTCTGGTTCCGCGAACGACAAACCGGATGGAGCGACTGTGAATGGATGATACGCGACTGGGTAAACTGGAAATGGCTCTCTGGCGACCATATCGTAGAACAGCATGTACACAACCTGGATGTGTTTACCTGGTTTACCGGATACCTGAAACCTGTCAGCGCCGTAGGTTTCGGCTCACGCCAACGCAGGATCACCGGTGACCAGTACGATAACTTCAGCGTTGATTTCGAACTGGAAAACGGAATCCACCTGCACAGCATGTGCCGGCAAATGGATGGTTGCAACAATAACGTGAGTGAATTTATTCAAGGAACCAAAGGTTCATGGAACAGCGCTACGATGGAAATTAAAGACTTGGCCGGCAAGGTGCTCTGGGCTTTCGACAACGAAGCGGAAAAAACAAACTTCAAGCAAACCAATCCCTATGTGCTGGAGCACGTAAACTGGATAAACCATATCCGTAGCGGAAACCCCATCGACCAGGCATCCGAAACAGCCGTCGCTAACATGGCTGCCATTATGGGACGCGAATCAGCCTATACGGGTGGGAAAACGACCTGGGATGAGTTGACGGCTTCGTCGTTAGACTATCTGCCTGCCGACCTTAACCTGGGTAAGATGGATATGTCGGGGTTCGTTGTGCCTGTTCCGGGAAAACCGCTCGATAAAAAATAAAAAAATATGGCACTCGACAGAAGACAATTTCTGAAAACAACACTGTCCGGCGCCGCCATAGCTACAGCAGGAGGCTCTGTATGGAGCGCTTGCTGCGAGAAAACGGCGCCGAACAATACGACCACAGCCGAACTGAAAATCTCTTTCCAGGAAGGAATCGCCCCGGGCGAAAACCTGAACGAAAAGTTTGATTTCATGGAAAAACTGGGTGTAGTGGGATTTGAACCGGGAGGAAAAGGATTGGCCGGACGTGTGGAAGAAATTAAACAGGCGCTGAACGGACGAAACATCCGGGTAAGCGCCATCTGCGCCGGATTCCAGGGTTTTATCCTCTCTACAGACGAATCCGTCCGTAAACAATGCATGGACACTATGAAGGAAATCATTACGGCAGCCGGTGAATTAGGCTCCGTGGGGGTTATCATCGTTCCGGCGTTTAACAGCCAAGTCCCGGTGTTGCCGCATACACAGGAAACACGAGATTTCCTGTGTGAACAGTTTACCGAAATGGGCAACTTTGCCGCCAATCATAATACGACTGTTATCTTCGAACCACTCAACCGACGGGAAGCTTTCTATCTTCGCTTAGTAGCCGACGCCGCATCCATCTGTCGCGACATCCATAATCCGGGTGTACGTTGTATGGGAGATTTCTGGCACATGACAGCGGAAGAAACCTGTGATATGGGAGCCTTCCTCTCCGCCGGAGAATACCTGCAACATGTGCACGTGGCCAGCCGAAAACGCCGCAGCATGCCGGGTGAAGACGGAGATGCAGACAATTATGTGGCCGGCTTCAAAGCCTTGAAAATGCTTGGATACAACAAATATGTAAGCTTCGAGTGTGGATGCCAGGGCGAACGCAATACAGTGGTACCTGCCGCTGTGGAACTATTACGTAAACAGTGGGAAGAAGCCTGAAGATGCCTTTAGTTTATCCCGATATGACAATGAGTGAGGTGGTGGAAAAACATCCCTCACTCATTCCTATTATTAACCGGTTCGGCATCCGCTTGGGACTGGGTGATAAATCGGCAAAGGAACTTTGCGACGAACACCACCTCGACACGGAGTTTCTGTTAACGGTAATCAATACGTTCCTTAACGAAGAATATTTCCCGGAAAAGAAACTCCAAACATTTCATACTTCACAAATTATCGACTACCTGACAAAAACCAATCAATATTACTTGCAGTTTCAGTTGCCCAACATTGAGCGTCATCTCACTTCGTTCATTTCCATGAGTACGCCCGGTAATCAGACACTTTCCTTGATAGGTAAATTTTTCTCTTCTTTCAAAAACGAACTCGTGTCGCGAATTGAAAACGACGATCATGTATGG